>CAYJRR010000136.1:0-11910 GCA_964372275.1 uncultured bacterium | reverse complement strand
GTTCCCGATCGACGGATCGGTCGGCTCCGCGAGCTCGGGACCGTCGGGAACGATTGCCCCCTCCGGTACCGGCCGCGGCGTGGATCGCGTCTGGGTGGCGACCGACAGCGACGTGTCGTCCGGATCGGCCGGGAGGTGGACACGGAACTCGACCGATCCCAGGTGGAGGACGTCGCCGTCCTTCAGCACCGACCGCCCTTCGATGCGGTTGCGATTGACCCAGACGCCGTTGGTCGACTTCAGGTCCTCGACCTCGAGTCGTCCGGCGCGCCAGTCGAATCGCGCGTGCTTCTTCGAGATCGACGGGTGTCGGACCCCGAGCTCCCCTTTTCGTCCGGCGATCAGACCGTTCCGGCCGATCGTGAGTCGATCGTCGGCCGCCCCTTCGCCGCCGAGGTACTCGAGCCAGGGCTTCTGCGAGATCCCCGTCTCACCCGTCTTGCGGTCGGCGCCGGGATCGGCGATCGCGAGCGAGATCTCGGTCCGTTCCCACGCCTCGACCGGGACCGCCGCGAGCGGATCGATCGTCGACGCCGTACCCGCCGGCGATGGCCTCGGCGCGACGGTGGGCGGCGTCGGGACCGGCGTCGGGGGAGGAGGCGGCCGGGGCGATGGCGCCGGCGGGGGCGGCGCCACCGTCGGGGGGCTGGGGACGTGGGAGGCCGGCGCCGGGGCGTCGCTCCCGTACCGGCCGGTGGTGAATTTCGCCGTGGGGCCCGGGGCGGCGGCGCCGGCCGACGAGGGCCGCTCCGGCGTGGGGACGGCGATGTCGTGCAGCTCGAGGATCAGCCCCGCGAACTCCAAGCGGTCCCCTTCGGCGAGCGGCCTCGGTGCGCCCGGCGGGAACGGGGCGCCGTTCAGGCGAAGGTCGGCCGCCGGCAGTCGCCCCTCGACCGAAAGGGGCGTCGCCTGCGTGTCGAGGACCAGGCACTCGTCCGGAAGCCCGGCGTTCTTCAGGCGAAGCTGCGCCGTGATCCCGCCGCCGACCAGGAAGCGGCCCCGGCCGAGCGGCACGTCGGACAGGACGCGGTCGCCGCGCCGGATGCGCAGGAACGCCGCCCTCGAGGAGGCGGATCCGGCGGCGCTCGCGTGGGAACCGGCTTCGGCCATCGATCGTCTCGCGCTTCCGCTTGGTGTTGGAGGCACCGACCGGATTCGAACCGGTGCATGGCGGTTTTGCAGACCGCTCCCTTACCACTTGGGTACGGTGCCCTGTGAATGTCCGAACGAGTATACCTTCGGGGCGCCAGGAGCGTTCGCCACGGCGAAGAGTCGCTCGTCACGCCGCTCCTTGGGGGCCTTCCCCATACCCCCTAGCCTTTCTTCCGGGCCGGCGATTTGTCCCAGGTCCCCTCGGCGCGCGCCTTCATCTGCCCGAGCATCTTCGGCAGGTTCGAGCCGACCAGCATGTTGGTGATCGCCTGGGGAACGAAGATGTTCATCGCCACGTCGACGGTGTAGGTCGCCTCGGTCTTGTTCTTCCCCGCGGACTTCAGCTCCCAGCTCCCGCTGTTCTTCTTGAACAGGTCCCCTTCCACCAACTCCCAGCTCATGCGCTCGAGCGGTTCCTCGGTGAGTCGAAGGACGTAGTCGACCCTCTTGATGACCTTGATGCTGAAGCGGACGTCGCTGACCCGGCCGCTCTTCTTCTTGGAGGACTTGAGGATCTCGACGCCGACCGTTTCCGGGATGAACTCCGGATAGGAGGCGAAGTCGGTGATCGTCTCGAAGAAGTGGTCCGGGGGGACGTTGACGACGATGCTCTGGGAGGCGCTCGGCATGGGAGTTCTCGGGGAAGGACCTTTCTAGTAGACGGGCTTTCGGTCGAACTGGTGCGACGCTTCGATGGTGCGGATCGTCATCGTCTTGCTGCGCATCACGATGGAGTGCGTCCGGGCGCCGCCGCCGTGGAATCGGACGCCGCGCAGCATGTCGCCATCGGTGACGCCGGTGGCGGCGAACATGACGCTGCCGCCGGCGAGGCTGTCGGTGTCGTAGACCTTCGCGCCGTCGGCGATCCCCATCTTCGCGGCGCGCGCCCGCTCCCCTTCGTTGCGGAACTTGAGGCGTCCCTGGATCGCGCCCCCCATGCAGCGCAGCGCCGCCGCGGCGATCACCCCTTCCGGCGCGCCGCCGATCCCGATCAGGAGGTCGACGCCGGAGCTCGGCAGGCAGGTGGCGATCGCCGCCGAGATGTCGCCGTCGGTGATCAGCTTGATCCGGGCGCCGGTTTCCCGCACCTCGCGGATGATCTCTTCGTGGCGCGGCCGGTTCAGGATCACCACCGTCAGGTCCTCGACGGCGGTCTTCATCGCCTTCGACAGCTCGCGCAGATTCTCCGTCGGGCTGGCGTCGATCGAGATCGCGCCCCTCCCCGCCGGACCGACCGCGATCTTCTCCATGTAGGTGTCGGGGGCGTGCAGGAACCCGCCCTTCTCGGCGATGGCGATGACGGCGAGCGCGTTCGGTCCCCCGGTGGCCGTGAGCGTCGTTCCCTCGAGCGGGTCGAGCGCGATGTCGACCTTGGGGCCCTTGCGGTTGCCGACCGACTCGCCGATGTAGAGCATCGGCGCCTCGTCCCGCTCCCCCTCTCCGATCACCACCGTCCCTTCGATGTCGATCGAGTCGAGGGTGCGGCGCATGGCGTCGACCGCGGCCTGGTCGGCGGCCTTCTCGTTTCCGCGTCCCATCAGACGCGCCGCGTTCATGGCGGCCGCTTCGGTGACGCGTACGAACTCGAGCGCCAGGTTGCGGTCCATCGGGAGCCTCCGGAGGGAGCGGGCTATATAGCCCAGTGCGCATCGCCCTGGCAATCGACGGCGCGTTGCCCGCCGGCCGGCGGTTCCTAGATCTGTCTCCATGGAAATCGTCTCCGCTGCCCCACCCGGCGATGCCTCCTGGGACGACTACGTGCGCCGCCATCCCGACGGCTCGATCTTCCACGAATCGGCCTGGACGCAGTCGGTGCGCGAGACCTACGGGCACGAGGCGATCCTGCTCGCGGCGCGGATGGACGGTCGGACGATCGGGGTCCTGCCGCTGTTCCACGTGAGGAGCCTCCTCTTCGGGAGTCGGCTGGTGTCGACCGCCTTCGGAACCTACGGTGGGATCCTCGCCGACGGCGCGGCGGCGGCCGACGCGCTCGCCGACGCCGCCCGTCGGCTCGCCGGCGACCGCCGCGCCGCCTACGTGGAGTTGAAGAGCCGGCGAGCGGCGATCCTCTCGGCCCCGACCAAGGAGGGGCTCTACGTCACCTTCCGCCTGCCGCTCGGACCCGACCTCGACTCGACGATGCGGCGCCTGACGACCAAGATGCGCCAGGAGCTGCGTCGCGCCGAATCGAAGTTCCGCTTCGACGAGGGGATCGACCTTTCGACCTTCTACCGGCTGCATCTCCGCGCGCTCCGGACGCACGGAACACCGCCGTTCCCCTTCCGCTGGTTCGAATCGCTACGCCGCAACCTCGGCGCGCGCGGCGTGCTTCTCGGCGCGCGCCAGGAGGGGGAGTGGCTCGGCGCGGCGATGCTGTTCCAGGCCGGGCGCACGCTGATGTCGTTCTACACCGCCGTGCCGCGCGAGAACTACAAGGTTCGTACGCAGGTCGCCCTCTACGGTCGGATCCTGCGAATGGCGCACGAGCGCGGCTGCGACACCTACGATCTCGGACGCAGCAAGCGCGGGACCGGCGCCTTCGACGCCAAGAGCCACTGGGGGATCGCGCCCGAACCGCTCGCCTACCAGTACCTCCTGCCGGAGGGGGCGGCGCTCCCCGACCTGAACCCGATGAATCCGCGCTATCGACCCTGGATCGAGCTCTGGAAACGGCTGCCGGTCGCCGCCACCCGGCTGATCGGTCCCCCGCTCAACGCCGGTTTGGCCTAGAGCGTCACGGGTGCGCCGACTCCTCGGGTGCGGGTCGGACCTCGGTCTCCCGGCCGGCGCGGACCGCGAGCGGCAGCCGCACCCGGAAGGTCGAGCCGGCGTTCGGCTCGCTTTCGACCTCGATCCGGCCGCCGTGCGCGTCGACGATCCGCCGCACGATCGAAAGCCCGAGACCTACGCCCCGGATCGACGCGTTCGCCGGCCGCCGGCGGAACGGAAGGAACAGGGCCGGCAACTCCTCGCGCGCGATGCCGGGACCCCGGTCCGACACCGAGAGCGTCGCATCGGCCCCCGCGGCCGCGAGGACAACGTCGACGGGACCGCCGGCCGGGGAGTACTTGATGGCGTTGCTGAGGAGGTTGCCGACGACCTGCTCGAGCCGGAGCGGATCGCCGCGGACGAAGAGCGGTCGTTCCGGCGCCGTCAACGTCAGACGGTGCGTCGTCGTGGGACCGTAGAGATCGACCATCGACTGCGCGACGGTACGAAGATCGAACTCTTCGAGCGCGAGCTCGAGGTGCCCGGATTCGATCCGCGTGGCGTCGAGGAGATCGCCGACCATCCGGGTGAGGCGGTCGAGTTGACGATCGAGTCGCCGGAATCGGTCGGGCGTCGCCAGGGCCGGGTCGCGCTCGAGGGTCTGCACGATCAACTTGAGGGCCGAGAGTGGGTTGCGAAGGTCGTGGGCGACGGCGGCCAGGAAGGTGAGCTGGTCCTGGCGCTGCTCGCCGATCGACGCCGTCATCTCGTTGAAGCGGTCGGCCAGCTCGTGCGTCTCCGCGAGGACGCCACCCGACACCTGGACGCCGGGCGCGCCCGACCGGAACTGCCGGACCGCCTCCTGGAGATTCAGAATCGGCCGCAGAATGAGACGGTGGATGCCCGATGCCACGACCGCCAATCCCAGGAGCAGGAGGAGCGCGGAGCCGAGCACGACGCGGTTCTGCAGACGGAGCATTCGGTCGGCGGTCGCCCGGCTCGTTCGCCGCTTCGACTCCTTCACGCGCCGGAGCTCGGCTACCGCCGCCAGCGACCGGTCGAACGACGGGTGGACCGCCATCACGACCTGCTCGACCGGGAGGTGGCGGGCCTCGATCGTCTGGCGCATCGACCGATACTCGGCGAACGAGGCGTCGAACCGGTCGAAGAGCGTTCGCTCGGCGTCGTCCACGACGAACGTCGCCACCTCGGTCCGCAGGTCGCGCAACGCCGGCTCGAGATCGGCACGGGCCGCCCGGATGCCGGGGTCACGGGTCCGCAGCCAGGCGTTACCGATCCGGTGATATTCGCGTACCGTCCGCTCGAGCTGATGGGTCGCCTCGACCGAGGCCACATCGCGCTCCAGGCTCACCGACGCGCGCCGAACGGCCCGGGACGTCCAGACGAGCGCCACCGCGTGACCGGCGATCAGGGCCCCCAGCAGCACGGCCGACGCCACGTTGAGCGTTCGGAGGGAGAGTTTCTTCGGTTGGGACGCGTCCACGTGCGGGTCTCCGCACGGCTCCTTACTCCCCGCAATCTGCGTGCGGAAGCGCAAAGCCGGCGCAGATCCTTCGCGTCCGCCGACACGGCGCTCCGGGAACGGGATTCGGTCTGCGGGGCGCTACCGCGGAGGGCTCGCCGTGCGGCGGAGGTAGGCCTCGCGGACGATGCGCACGTCCTCGAGGTACGCCGGCAGCTCCTCCAGCGTGAGCGCCTGCGGCCCGTCGCAGAGCGCCCGGTCCGGGTCGGGGTGGAAGTCGACGAGCACCATGTTGGCGCCGAGGATCACCCCTTCCGCGGTCGCGTGGTGCACATCGGTCAGTCCGTCGGCGGCCTTCGTCCGCCGCCCCGCGGAGTGCGACGGGTCGACGCAGACGGGGAGGCGCGTCAGGCGCTTGACCACCGGCACGTGGGAGAAGTCGATCAGGTTGCGGTGCGGCTCCCCCAGATGGCTCTTCACGCCCCGCAGGCAGAAGACGATCTGGCGGTTCCCTTCGCTGGCGATGTACTCGCAAGCGTTGAGCGCCTCCTCCAGGGTGATCCCCATCCCGCGCTTGTAGAGCACCGGCAACTCCCGCTGCTGCCCCACCGCCTTCAACAGCTCGAAGTTCTGCGCGTTGCGGGTTCCGATCTGCAGCATCACGCCGGTGGCGCCGCCCGAGGCGCGGAGCGCCTCGCGCACCTCGTCCAGGTGCCGCTCGCGCAGGATCTCCATCGCCACCACGCGGATCCCGTTCCGACCCGCGAGCTCGAAGACCCACGGCAGGCACTCCGAGCCCAGCCCCTGGAAGTCGTAGGGGCTGGTCCGCGGCTTGTAGGCCCCCATCCGCGCGGTCGACAGGCCGGCCTCGGCGATCGCCCGGAAGGTGCGCTCCACGTTCTCGCGGGTGTCGACGGCGCACAGACCGGGAAAGACGTGCAGCGTCTCCTGCCCGAAGCGCACGCCGTTGTAGTCGAACCCCAGGGCTTCGACCTGCCCCTGGTGCCGGCCGAGGATGCGGTACTTCTCGGAGACGCGGACCACCTGCGCGACGTACGGCCGTTCGGCGAACGGCTCGCTCGGCACCACCTTCGTCTCCCCCAGCAGGTGGACCTCGGTGAGCGTGTGGGTCTGTCCGCGATAGGTGTGGACCTTGGCGTGGATCTTCGGGTAGCGAGCCGCGACGGCGAGCAGCTCCTGCACCTCGGGTCCGTCCGGCGCGACGTCCGGCTTGAGGATCACGATCATGGTCGAAGCCTCTCGGCGATATCACGGGGGATGCGCGCCGGCTTGCGGCTCTCCCGGTCGAGGCAGGCGTGGGTGGTCGAGCCGGTGGCGAGGAGCTCCTTCGGGGCGCGTCGGGTTCCGGCCGGCGCCTGCGCGTCGCCGGCCACGACGACGTCGTACTCGAATCGCACCCGCGCCCGCCCGACCTCCGCCACCCGGGTCGAGATCTCGACCACGTCGTCGTAGAAGGCGCTGGCATGGTAACGCGCGACCGCCTCGACGACCGGCAGCATCAGTCCGCGGTCCTCGATCTGTCGGTAGGTCATCCCCCGCGCGCGGATCAGCTCGTTGCGACCCGCCTCGAACCACCGCAGGTAGTTGGCGTAGTAGACGATCCCCATCTGGTCGGTGTCCCCGTAGAGCACGCGCAGCCGCGTCGGGACCGCACTCACGACAGCGCCTTCAGCACGGCGTCGATCTCCGGTGGGACGGTGACCGGACCGGGGAGGTGCTTCAGACCGAAGTCGGGGTCCTTGAGGCCGTTCCCGGTGAGGGTCGCGACGAGGATCGCGTCGTCGGGGAACCGGCGCTCCGCCGCCATCTTCAACATGCCGGCGACGCCGGCGGCGGAGGCCGGCTCGCAGAAGACCCCGACCTTCGCCGCGAGGAACAGGTAGGCGTCGCGGATCTCCTCGTCGGTCACCTTTCCGATCGCGCCGCCGCTCTCGTCACGCGCGCTTGTCGCCTCGTTCCAGCGCGCCGGATTTCCGATCTGGATCGCGGTGGCGATCGTCTCCGGCCGGGCGACCGGCCGGCCGTCCACGATCGGCGCGGCACCGGCCGCCTGCCAGCCCATCATCTTCGGGCGCGCAGAGATCCGTCCGGCCGCGTGGTAGACGCCGTAGCCCTGCCAGTAGGCGGTGATGTTCCCAGCGTTGCCGACGGGGAGGAAGTGGTAGTCCGGCGCACGGCGCAAGGCGTCGCAGATCTCGAACGCCGCCGTCCGCTGCCCGACCAGGCGGTCGGGATTGAGCGAGTTGACGAGCGTGTGGCCGAGCCGTTCGGAGACCTGACGTACGACCTCCAACGCCTGGTCGAAGTTCCCCTGGACCTGCAGCACGCGCGCGCCGTGCACCATCGCCTGCAAGAGCTTTCCGAGCGCGATCTTCCCCTTCGGTACCACGACGTAGGCGTGGAGATTCGCCCGCGCCGCGTAGGCCGCCGCCGAGGCCGAGGTGTTCCCGGTCGACGCGCAGACGACCCCTTTCGCCCCCGCTTCGACGGCGCGGCTCAAGGCGTAACACATCCCACGATCCTTGAACGATCCCGTGGGGTTGGCCCCCTCGATCTTAAGGAATACGTGACCTCCCACGCGGGCGGCGAGCGCCGGGGCCGGAACGAGCGGCGTCCCCCCTTCGAGCAGCGTCACGGCGCGTTCCGGATGCCGGAGCGGAAGGTGGTCGCGGTACTCCTCCTGGATCCCCCGCCACGCCATCGTTCGCGCCCCCCCTCCTCCCGGCGACGCCGTCACGCCGCCGCCTCGTCGTCGAACGTCTCGACGTGCAGCACCCGGGTCCTGGCGGCGGCGACCGACGGTTGGGCGTCGATCTCCTTCACCGCGGCCCGGATCGCCCGCTCCTCGCAAGGCTTGGTGAGCACCAGGATCGGAACGGCCTTCCCCGCTCCGTGCTCCTTCTGCGACACGTTGGCGATCGAGATCCCCTGGCCGCCGAGCGCCCCCGCCACCTTCGCCAGCACCCCCGGCCGGTCGAAGGCGGTCACCCGCAGGTAGAAGGACGACACGAACGTCTGGGGATCGGCGAGCGGGACGCCGCCGTGGGTCGACGGCAGCGGAACGCGGGCGACGCCGCCGGAGACCAGGTCGCGGCCGACTTCGAGCAGGTCGCCGACGACCGCCGAGGCGGTCGGACCGGCGCCGGCGCCGCGTCCGTAGAGGAGCAGCGGCCCGACCGGTTCGCCGGAGATGTAGATCGCGTTGAAGGGACCGCGCACCCCCGCGAGCACGTGACCGACGGGAACGAAGGTCGGCTGCACCCGCAGGTGGAGACCTCCGTCGACGATCGACGCGATCCCCAGCGACTTGATGGTGAAGCCGAGCGCCCGCGCGTTCTCGACATCGACCGGCTCGAGCTCGGCGATCCCCTCGGTCGGGATCCTCGCCGGATCAACCGCCACGTCCCAGGCGCAGGCGGCCAGGACGGCCATCTTGTGCGCGGCGTCCCCGCCGCCGACGTCGAGCGACGGATCGGCCTCGGCGTACCCCAGCGCCTGGGCCCCCTGGAGGGTGGCGGCGAACGACGCCCCGCGCTCGGTCATCTCGGTGAGGATGTAGTTCGACGTCCCGTTCACGATCCCGAAGATCCGCCGGAAACGGTTCGCGGTGAGGCTCTCGCGGATGGCGCGGATCACCGGGATCCCGCCCCCCACGCTCCCTTCGAAGGCGATCGTCACCCCCTTCTTCCTCGCGGCGGCGTACAGCTCCGGTCCGTGGGCGGCGAGCAGCGCCTTGTTGGCGGTGACGACGTGTTTGCCGGCGCCGATCGCCTGCAGCACCAGGCGCCGGGTCGGCTCCAGGCCGCCGATCAGCTCCACCACCACGTCGATCTCGGGATCGGAGACGACCGCGGCCGGGTCTCCGGTCAACGTCCCGGCCGGGAGCTTCACCCCGCGCGGCTTGGCCGCGTCCTTGACCGCGATCCGCTTCACCGTCAGCGATCGGCCGAGACGCTCACGCACCTCCGGCGCGTTGTCCTGGAGCAGGCGGATCACGCCGCCGCCGACGGTGCCGCACCCCAGCATCCCCACCACGATCGTCTCGCGCACTAGCCCACGTCCGAGAGGTTCAGGCGCCCCTTCCAACGGTGCTTCACCACCTCGTGCACCAGGCGGTGCTCCGGCTCGCGCAGCTTGGAATCGATCGACAGCATCTGGCCGGCGTCCTCGCGCGCCAGCTCCAACAGGTCGAGGTCGCGCTGCGGGTCGGCGAGCCGGAACGGCGGCATCCCGCTTTGCCGGCTTCCGGCGACGTCCCCCGCCCCGCGACGGTCGAGGTCGGCCAGCGCCACCTCGAAGCCGTCCGAGGTCCGTTCCAGGAGCTCCAGCCGCTCCCGTGCCTCGTCCGCCGCCTCGCGGGCGACCATGAAGAAGGCGCGCGACTTGGCGGCGCCTCGCCCGACGCGCCCGCGGAGCTGATGCAGCGGCGCCAATCCGAACCGCTCGGCGTGCTCGACCACCATCACCGTCGCGTTCTGCACGTCGACCCCCACCTCGACCACCGTCGTCGCGGCGAGGATGTCGATCGCGCCCGCCTTGAAGCGGGTCATCGTCCCTTCCTTCTCCTCGCGGGTCATCCTCCCGTGGAGCAGGCCGACGCGGAATTCGGGGAAGACGTCCCGCTGCAGCTTCTTCTGGCCTTCGACCACCCCCGCCGCCGTCGCCGCCTCGTCGCCGTCGATCGTCGGATAGACGACGAACGCCTGGCGACCCGTCGAGACGTCGGAGCGCACCTGGGCGTAGACCATGCTCCGCTCCTCCTCCCCGCAGACGCGGGTCTCGACCGTGCGCCGATCGGGGGGGAGACGGTCGATCACCGAGAGGTCGAGATCGCCGAACTCGGTCAGGGCCAGGGTGCGGGGGATCGGCGTCGCCGTCATGATCAGCACGTGCGGCTGCGTCCCCTTCTGCTTCAGGGCCGCGCGCTGCACCACGCCGAAGCGGTGCTGCTCGTCGACGATGGCCAACGAAAGGTTTCGGAACTGCACCCCCTCCTGGATCAGGCTGTGGGTGCCGAGCACCAGGTCGACCTCACCGGCGGCGATCCGCCGGATCGACTCTTCGCGGGTTCCCTTGGGGAGGCCGCCGGTGAGCAGCGCGCAGCGGACCCCCAGCCGCTCCACCGTCCCCTTCGCGAAGAGGTAGTGCTGCTCGGCGAGGATCTCGGTCGGCGCCATCAGCGCCACCTGGGTGCGGTTTTCGACCGCGATCAACGCCACCATCAGCGCGACGACCGTCTTCCCCGAGCCGACGTCCCCCTGCAACAGGCGGTGCATCGGCCGCGGACTGAGCAGGTCGCGCTTGATCTCCGCCAGGACCCGCTCCTGCGCGTCGGTGAGCGGATACGGGAGCATCCCCGCCAGCCGGGCCACCAGACCGTGGAGGACCTTGAGCTGCGGCGCGCGGTCGCGTGCCCCTTGCCGCTTGCGCAGCAGCAGCCCGACCTGCAGCGCGAACAGCTCGTCGTAGGCGAGCGAGCGGTGCCAGCGGCTGCGTCCCTCGGAAAGGGACTGCACCTCTTCGCCGGCGGCCGGGACGTGTGCCGCCGCCAGCGCCTCCGCGGGGGCCGCGAGGTCGCGCTTCTGCCGGACCCAGAACGGCGCGGCGGGGGGGACGAGCGACGCCCAGCGCTCCACGATCCCCTCCTGGATCTTTCGCCGCGTCTTCTGACCCAGACCCTCGGTGAGGGCGTAGACCGGGGTGATGCGGGCGAAGCTCTCCGGTCCGTCCTCCTCGTCGAGCACCTCGATCTCCGGATGGACCACCTCGAGGAGCTCGGAGGCGCCGCTCTTGACCCGCGGTCGGTCGAAGCGGCCGGCGAAGACGACCCGCGCCCCCTCCTCGAAACGGCTCTCCATCCCGCGGTGGGCGTGGAACCATTTGGCACGCACCGCGCCGGTTTGATCCTCGACGATCACCTCGAAGCCTTGCCGCATCCCGAGGCGGATCGTGCCGCGCGAACGGATCGTCCCCTGCACGGTGTCGAGGCGGCCGGGGACCAGCTCCGAAATCTTTCGGAGACGGCTCCGGTCTTGGTACCCGCGGGGGAGGTCGAACAGCGCGTCCTCCAGAGTCCGGACCCCGAGCTCGCCGAGGAGCTCCGCCGTCTTCGGACCGACGCCCGGCGCCTCGGTGACCGATTGCGAGAGGGTCTTGAGCGCCGACCGGACGTCGTCGAGTCGGCGCGCCGGCCCCGGATCGGAAGGGAGCGGCGAGCGGCCGGCGGGCGCACCAGGCTCCGGTCCCGCAAGCACCGCCCCCGCGTCGAGCAGATCGGCCACCGGCGTCCCCTCCTCGTCGACCCCCAGCGGCTGTGGCCGATCCCCCGGCCGGACCACCGGCCGGCCGTGCGGCCGCATCGTCCGCGCCGGGATCGGCGGCTCGGCCATCAGGATTCGAACCGGCTCGGGCCGGCCGCCGGCGTCGGGCCTGCCGCCGGCGTCGAGCCCTCTCGCCCCCGGCGGCGCGGGTCGAAAGCTCGCGCGCGCGGTCGAGGTCGGAACCGGTCGAAGACGCGGTCGCTCGGCCTCGCGCGGCGAAACGGC
>CAYJRR010000135.1:0-11929 GCA_964372275.1 uncultured bacterium | reverse complement strand
GGGGGCGGGGGGGGGGCGCCCCGTGCGGGGGGGGGTGGGGGGGGGGGGGGGGGGGGGGGGGGCCCCCCCCCCGGGGGGGGGGGGGGGGGCGGCGGCGGGGGGGGCGGCGGGGGGGGGGGGGGGGGGGGGGGCACGAGGTGGGGTGCCACGGGTGGCGGCACGACTTTTTGTTCGAGCTGCCGCGGGAGCGGTTTCGCGAGGAGGTCGCGCGGGCGAAGGGGGAGCTGGAGGACGCGTGCGGGGCGGCGGTGACGGCCTTCCGGGCCCCCTACTTCTCGGTGACGCGGGCGTCGTTGTGGGTCCTGGAGGAGCTGGCGCGGGCGGGGTTCGCGGTCGACGCCAGCATCGCGCCGGTGCGGCACTACCGGTACGGAATCCCCGGGTTTCCGGACCGGGCGGTCGAGGTCGAGACGGCGGCGGGGACGATCCTGGAGATCCCGGTGTCGGTGGTGCGGCGGTTCGGGGTGACGATGCCGGCGGGGGGCGGCGGCTACTTCCGGCTCTTTCCGCTGGCGCTGACGCTGGCGAACCTGCGGCGATACGCGCGCGCGGGGGGGGCGCCGGTCTTCTACCTCCATCCGTGGGAGCTCGACCCCGACCACCCGCGCGTGCGGTTCGGGGCGGTGCCGACCTTCACCCACTACCACAACCTCCGCGACACGCGCCGGCGCCTGGCGCGCGTGCTCGCCGAGTTCGAGACGCAGACGGTCGCCCAGGCCGCCCGGAGCGCGCGGCCGGCGCGGGTTCGCCTGGACGCGATCTGAATCCGGCGAACGGGATCGGCCGGGTGGTCAAGGCGCGGCCGGACGTTCGGTCCCGGCGACGCGCCAGTCGCGCGCGATCATCGCCATCGCCGCCACCAGCAGCAGGGGGGTGAGGATCGACTGTTCGGTCGCGTAGAGGGTGTAGGCCTGGAACGGGGGGCCGGGGTGGCCGGACAGGATCCGGAAGAAGTTGATCGACGACATCGAGAGGAGGACCGGTGGCAGCGGCGAGCGCCACGCGTCGCCGTATTGCCGGATCCAGGTCGGGACGAAAGGCAGGGCGAGCAGCACGCTGTAGTAGAAGGAGACGTAGGGGAAGACGCAGACCATCAGCGTCACCCACGCCAGGCGCTGCTCGAACTCGACGCGCGCGCGGGCCATGAGCCAGGCGGCCACGCCGACGATGCCGAGCACCGCCGGCCAGTAGGCGTACTTCTGGATCAGGATCCGCACCTCTTCCAGGCCCAGGAGGTGAAGCGGAAGGGCGTAGAGGTTGGTGGCGCTCACCGACATGTTCAGCCGCTCGACCAGGTTGAAGGTCCCCTCGAACCGGGCGATGTTGCGGAGCTCCCCCTTCATCTCCTCGACGAAGCTGGGGGCGCCGAGCCCCTTCGCCGCGAGGTAGTTCAGCAGGACGCCGTAGGCGACGATCCGCGCCCCGGAGGCCCACCGCTCGCGCGAGACGAACAGCGCCATCAGGATCCCCAGGTGCGGCTTGAAACTGATCGCGGCCGCCAGGAACGGCTCGGCGAACCGGGGCGCCGACGGGAGCAGCGCCACGTAGACGGCGAGGCCGGCGAAGGCGAGGAGCCCGAAGTTTCCGCGATCGATCGCGTAGAGAAGGGGGAGGTTGAATGCCACGAACAGCGCGAACAGCGCCGAGGCGACTCGATCGCGCCCGCCGAACCGGTCCCGGATCGCGCGGGCGCCCCGCCACCACACCGTGAACACCGCGATCGCGCCGAGGAGGAAGAAGGCTCCGAGCGCCCGTCCCGCCTCCATCGAGCGCCGCGCCGCGCGCGCGCCGCGCTCGTAGCTTCTCGGATCGAGGACGAACAACCGTCCGACACCGTAGGCGAACGGAGGGTAGAGCGCGTCCTGGCGGCTGTAGCGGTTCTCGATCAGCGACATGTGGTTCACGTTGAAGAAGTCCATGAACCGGTCGTACGGCGGAAAGAACGGCGGCGTGCCCGGATCGGGCCGGCCGCCGATCGCGCGGGTCGCAATCTGAATACCGAGGACGAGCTGCAGCGCGAGCGGCAGGAGCAACAGCCGGCGGAACCGCCGCGCGGTCACGTGCGGCGGCGCCTTTCGCGGTGGGGCTCTCTTCGCCATCGATGGTGCCGCGGGCGATCTTCCCGCAGCGACGCCGCCGGAAACAAGCGGAGCGCCCGGAAACGAATCCCGGTACACTTTCGCCCGTGAGTCCCTCCCCCGTGGCCCCCTCCCTCGCGTGGTACGGAGGACGGCGCGTCCTGGTGACCGGCGGCGCGTCGTTCATCGGCAGCCATCTGGTCGAGCTCCTGGTGCGGTCCGGAGCCCGGGTGCGGGTCGTCGACGACCTGTCGAGCGGGCGCCGGGAGAACCTCGACGGGGTGATCGGCGAGGTCGACTTCGTCCGCGGCGATCTGCGCGCAGACGGCGTCGCGGCGTCGGCCTGCGTCGACCGGGAGATCGTGTTCCATCTGGCGGCGGCGCACGGCGGGCGCGGCTACATCGAATCCCACCCGGTCGAGTGCGTGAACAACATGGTGCTCGACCACGCCGTCTTCGCCGCCGCCGCCGACGCCGGCGCGTCCAAGGTCGTCTTCGCCAGCTCGGCGTGCGTCTACCCCACGACGCTCCAGGCCGACGAGTCGTCGCGCGCGCTGCTCCGCGAGGAGGACGCCACCTTCGACGAGCCCGGCAAGGCGTTCTCCGACGGCGAATACGGCTGGGCGAAGCTGATGGGAGAGCTCCAGCTGCGCGCGTTCTGGAAGCAGCGCCGCCTCTCCGGGGTCGCCTGCCGCATCTTCACCGCCTACGGCGAGCGCGAGAACGAGACCCACGCGGTGGTGGCGCTGATCGCGAAGGCCGTGTTGCGACTCGATCCCTTTCCGATCTGGGGGACCGGGGAGCAGACGCGGAACTTCACCCACGTCGAAGACACCGTCACCGGCTTGGCGCTGGCCGGCGCTCGGCTGGAGGGCTTCCAGACGATCAACGTCGGCACCTCGGAGCACCACACCGTCCTCGACCTGTGCGAAGCGATCTTCGCCGAGACCGGCTGGAGGCCCGCGGCGATCGAGCGACAGCTCGACCGGCCCGTGGGGGTCAAGAGCCGAGCCGCCGACAACGCACGGTGCCGCGCGCTCCTGGCCTGGGAGCCCGGGGTCGGGCTGCGCGAAGGGATCGCACGGACCGTCCGCTGGTATCGCGCCCGCGCCGAGACGCTCTCCCGCGATCGTCTCGAGTCGTTGCTGATGGAGCGGTGAGGCGAGGCTGGACTCCGCGATCGACATCGTGCTGCCGGCGCACAACGAAGCCCTCTCGATCGGCGCGACGCTCACCGAATTCTTTCGGATCGTCTCGGGCCTGGAGGGTGTGCCTCCGATCCGGTTCGTCGTCAGCGAGGACGGATCGACCGACGGCACCGCCGACGTGGTGCGCGAGCTGTCGGCGCGATTGCCGATCAAGCTCCTCTCCGATCGGGCGCGAAAGGGCTACTCGCGGGCGGTGATCGACGGGTTCCGCGCCACCGAGGCGCCGCTCGTCGGCTTCATCGACTCCGACGGACAGTGCGACCCGGCCGACTTCGCGGCGCTCCACCGGCTCTCCCGAGGACACGATCTGGTGGTCGGTTACCGCAATCCGCGGGTCGATCCGTGGGTGCGGCTCTGGATGTCCGGCGCCTTCAAGACGGTCTACCGCGCCCTCTTCACCGTGCCGGTTCGCGATCCCTCCTGCCCCTACCTGCTCATGACGCGGGACGCGCTTCGCCGGATCCTGGAAGGCGAGGTTGGCGTCCTGAAGCAGGGTTTCTGGTGGGAGTTCCTCGCCCGCGCGGCGGCGGCCGATCTGTCGATCGTCGAGACCCCGGTTCGACACCGGCCCCGCGCCAGCGGGACGACGCAGGTCTACCGCCCGACCCGGGTGCCGCGTATCGCGGCCGAACACCTCGTCGGACTGTTCCGACTCCGGCGCGAGCTCGCCGCGCGCCGACGCGGCCGACCGGTTCGCCCCGGCTAGACCGCGCGTTGGCGGCCGCCGGCGTCGGCGCGGGCGCCCTTGCGCGTTGACCGGCGTCGGGCGTCGGGCGAGGATTCGCTCCCGTGCCCTCCGCGCTCTCGCCGTCGAACGATTCCGCGCAGCTCTTCGAGCAGGAGGCGCGGCGCTTCGACCGGATTTACGTCGAGCGGAAGTCGATCGGCGAGCGGGTGGTCGATGCGTTGTTCCGGCGGGTGATCCGGCAGCGGTTCGAGCTGGCGGTGAAGATCGCGGGGATGCGGGCGGCGGGGTGGAGCTGTCTCGACGTCGGGTGCGGGCCGGGGCGGTACGCGGTCGAGGCGGTGCGGGCGGGGGCGGGGAGCGCGCTGGGGGTGGAGCCGGCGCCGACGATGGTGGCGTTGGCACTGGAGAACGCGCGGGCGGCGGGGGTCGACGCGACGTGCCGATTCGTGACCTGCGATTTCGAGTCGTTCCGGACCGACGAGCGCTTCGACGTTCTGTTCGCCATGGGTTACTTCGACTACATGCGCGATCCGGCGTTCCACCTGCGCAAGATGCGGCAGCTGTCGAAAGGGATCCTGATCGCCAGCTTCCCGCGTCGATGGACGGTGCGATCGGCGATCCGCAAGGCGCGCTTCCTCCTCAACGGCGTCTACCTCCGCTACTACGAGCCGCTGGAGATCGACGCGCTGCTTCGCGCCGGCGGGTGGGACCCGGACCGGCGCATCCTGGTGAAGCTCAGCCGCGATTGGTTCCTGGTGGCCTACGGGCCGGCGCCGTGACTCGCGGGGGACGCCGCGCGCGGAGCTCGAGATGAGAATCGCCCACGTCATCACCCGGATGATCGTCGGCGGGGCGCAGGAGAACACCGCGCTCTCGGCGATCGGGCAGCGGCGGCTCGGCCACGAGGTGACGCTGGTGACGGGGCCGGAGTCGGGGGCGGAAGGGGAGCTCGTCGCCGACGTGCGTGCGGCGGGGGTGGAGGTCGTCGTCGTGCCGGACCTGGTTCGGCGCATCGCAGCGCGCGCCGACGCGGCGG
The DNA here is from genome assembly GCA_964372275.1 of uncultured bacterium. Lineage (GTDB taxonomy): Bacteria > CAYJRR01 > CAYJRR01 > CAYJRR01 > CAYJRR01 > CAYJRR01. The sequence continues at coordinate 6,919 of CAYJRR010000135.1, read as the reverse complement.
CGTTGGCAGGGCTCCATCGCGTGCTGGCGCGCCTGCGTCCCGACCTGGTCCACACCCACAGCAGCAAGGCGGGGATCCTCGGGCGGATCGCGGCGCGAATGGCGGGGGTGCCCTGCGTCGTCCACACGCTGCACAGCCTCGTCTTCCACCCCTACCAGTCGGCGGCGCGCAACGCCGTCTACGTGGCGGCGAAGAGGGCGATGGTCCCGCTCACCGACGCCTACGTCAGCGTCTGCGCCGCGACGATGAACGGGGCGTTGGCGAAGGGGATCGGGCGGCCGGAGCGGCACCACGTCGTCTACAGCGGGATGCGGCTCGACGCGTTCGACCGGGCGGCGTCGATCGATCCGGCGGCGGCGCGGGCTCGGTTCGGTATCCCGCCGGAGGCGGTCGTCGTCGGGAAGATCGCCCGGCTGGTGGAGCTCAAGGGGCACGACGAGCTGCTCGACGCGGCGGTCCGGTTCGACCGGCGGGTTCGGCTGCTCCTCGTCGGCGACGGGCCGTTCCGGGGCGACCTCACCGAGCGGGCGCGCAGGCTTGGGATCCTCGACCGCGTCCATTTCGCCGGGCTGCTGCGGCCGGAGGAGGTCCCGGTGGCGATCCAGGCGACCGACGTCGTCGTCCACCTGTCGCTGCGCGAGGGGCTGCCGCGCGTCGTGCCGCAGGCGGGGCTGATGAAGCGCCCGGTCGTCGCCTACGACCTCGACGGGACCCCCGAGGCGGTTCGGGAGGGGGAGACCGGCTACCTGGTGCGGCCCGGCGACCTCGACCTCCTCGCCCGCCACGTGAACCGCCTGGCGGACGACCCGGACGCGCGGCGGCGCATGGGGGAGGCGGCGCGGCGCTTCATCGCCAGCCGCTTCGACGACGGCGTGATGGTCCGCGCGCTCGAGCGGATCTACGCCGAGACGTGGGCGGCGAAGTTCGGCGAACGCTGGCCGGGGCCGGGCACCGTTGCGCCGACCGCGGCCTAACCGCCGGCGACCGCCGTCGCCTTGAGGCCGTCGCCGAGCCCCGACAGGCGGAAGGGGACGTTCAACGCCGCCTTCACGGCGCGGCGGAGCGGCGACGCGGTGAGGCGGCGGTTCAGGTCGAACGCCTGCTGGCCGGCGTCGGCGGCGGGGCTGCCTACGGGGCGCGGGAGGAACCGATCGCGCGCGGCGGCGACGTTGAAGCCGCCGCTCCAGACGCGCGCGCGCGTGAAGCCGGCCCCCCGCATCGATCCGGCGAGCCCCGCGGCGGTGTAGAGCTGCAGGTGCTCCGGCGGGCAGATCGGGGTCCAGTCGAGGCCGAGGAGATGTCGGCTCAAGGCGTCGCCGTTCGGGGTGGTGACGTAGAGCAGGCCGCCGGGCTTGAGGCAGGCGCGCGCCTTGCGGAGGAAGGCGGCGGGGCGGACGACGTGCTCGAGGAGCTCGATCATCACCACCACGTCGAACGGGACCGGCGGTTGGTAGGCGAGGAAGTCAGCGGCGTCGACGTCGAGACCGGACGAACGGGCGAGCGAGACGGCGGCCTCCGACCGCTCGACGCCTCGCGCCTCCCACCCCGCTTCGCGCGCGGCGGCGAGGAGACCGCCGGCGCCGCATCCGACCTCGAGCAGCCGCCCGCCGCCGCGGTGCGGGGCGAAGCTCGCCACCACGCGGCGAAGCTGGTCCTGGATCCACGGCGGGATCGTCGTCGTCGGACGGTAGCAGTAGTCGCGATACAGCGCGTCGAGCGCCTCCGCCGGCGGCTCCATCGGCACGAAGATCGTCCCGCAGCGGCGGCAGGCGGCGAGCGGGTAGTCGTTCTTCGCCCCCAGCGCCCGGACGTCGCGCACCTCGCACGCCGGGCAGGTTCGCGCGCGCAGCGCGTTCGGGTCGGGCGGCACGGGGCGTCAGCCCTTCCAGGTCGCCAGCACGCGCGCGTCGGCGAGGCGGGGGTGGGCGGCGTCCTTGGCGGAGAGGAGCGGGCGGTCGACCGGCCAGGGGATGGCGAGCTGCGGGTCGTTCCACAGGATCCCGTGCTCGTCCTCGCGAACGTAGTAGTCGCTGCACTTGTAGAGGAACTCTACCGCCTCGCTCAAGGCGCAGAAGCCATGCGCGAAGCCGGTGGGAATCCAGAGCATGCGGCGGTTGGCGGCGGAGAGCGTCGTCCAGAACGCCTTGCCGAAGGTCGGCGACCCGCGCCGGATGTCGACCACGGCGTCGAACGCCTCGCCGTGAATCACGCGCGCCAGCTTCACCTGCGCGTGCGGCTCCTGGTAGTGGAGTCCGCGGACGGTGCCGCGCGACGAGCGCGAATGGTTGTCCTGGACGAAGTCGGCGGTGAGCCCCGCCTCCTCGAAGCGGCGCCGTTGATAGAACTCGAAGAAGAACCCGCGCGCGTCCTCGTGCACCACGGGCTCCAGGACGAACAGGCCCGGGAAGTCGGTGGGGATCACCTTCATCGTGGCGGATCCTAGCATCTCGCGAGTCTGGGCCTCCTCCAAGCCAGCCGCCGTCGCCTTGACGCTCGGGCGACCGGCGCGTTGGAATGGCGCAGGGGTTCGGGGAGTCCCCGACGAGCCCGAAGAGCGAAAACGATGCCTCCGTCGATTCCGACCGCGCCTCCGAAGCCGCCGCGGGTGGTGTGGTTGACCTTCGCGTCGCTGCGGTCGCACGAGAACCAGGATCTCTACGCGCGGGGGCTGGCGCGGATGCTCTGTCACGACCTCTGCCGCGCCGAGCCGCACGTGGCCGCGCCGGCGATGTTCACGGCGCGCAAGCAGCACGCGAAGGGGTTCGTGCTGCCGCAGACGCCGGCCGAGCCGGGACCGTTGGTGGCGCTCGGCGAGGCGCTGGGGACGCGGTGGGTGGTGCAGGGGTTCTGCCGCGTCACGCCCGACGGCGTCGACGTGCAGATTCAATGGGTCGATTCGCACAAATCGCAGGTGTCGGCAGTGCAGCGGTTCACCGGGACGCGCGGGGAGTTGGGACGCGTCCTCGACCAGGTGCGCAAGCTGGCGGGTACGGCGTTCGACGTCGGCGCCTCGCCGCAGATGCCGCCGGCGGTCTGGAACCAGACCAAGAGCCGCGAGGCGTTCGAGTCGTTCCTGCTCTACCTCGACAACTCGCTGCTGCTCTACGACCCGTCCGACCGGCTCGCGGTCGGGGAGCTGCGCGATCCCTCGGACTGCCTCAAGGAGGCGCTGAAGCAGGATCGCTTCTTCCGCGCCGCGAGCGACGCGCTCGCCTGCGAGAACCGTTTCGACCTGAACTCGTTCGGACCGACGCTCGAGATCGACGTCGAGGCGAGCGCCCTCCTGTAGCGTCGATGTCGTCCTGGGTCGCCGTGCTGGTCGAGACGCGCGGGCGGGCCGACTTCTGGGAGATCGCGAAGCGGCACGACGTGGAGGCCGCGGACCTCGCGAAGCGTCCGGGCGCGGCGATCGACCGTGACGGCGGCTCGGGCGCCTCCCCGGTCGTCCTCCTCGATTGTGGCCACGCCTACGGGGTCTCGTTCCGTCTGGCGGAGTCGCTGTCGCGCGATCTGGCGACGACGGCGCTCGGCTTTGCCGCGCAGACGACGGCCGACGTCCACGAGGCGCGGGTCTTTCGCGAGGGGACGCTGGTCCGCGGACTCGCCTACAACCGCGATGCGGGCGGATGGAAGGAGGTCGTGGGGGCGGTGCAGCCGTGGGAGCGCGCCTACTTCTTCGACGAAAAGTCGTCGACCGCCGACGACACGCGCTGGCCGGAAATGCTCTACGACGAGCTCTCGGAGGCCGACATCGCCCGCTACGAGCGCGCCATGGCCGCGGGCGACCCCACGCCGGTGCTCGACCTCCTGCACCCGTCCTCGCTTCGACCGATGCGGAGGGTGTGCCGGTTCTACCAGATCGATCCCGACCGACCCGCCGGCCACTGGCGGCGACCATCGCTCTGGTCTCGCCTCCTTCGCCGCTGACGTCCGAATCGTTCGCCGCGCCGGTCGGCGGTCACCGGCTGACGACCACCTCGTCGAGCTTGGGGCTCTCGAGGTGTGAGACGACCAGCGAGCTCGCCTCGCGCGTAAGGCCTTTCGGGCCGGCCACGAACAGCGCCTCGACGTAGGCGTCGAGCGCTTCGTCGATCGACGGGGCGACCTGTCCGCGGGCCAGGAGCCGCTGGGCGCGCCGGGCGCGCGCGTCGGCGATCACTTCCACGCCGCCGGTCAGCTTCTCGGCGAGCTGCTCGGTGAGCGCCTCCACGTGCGGAACCTCCATCGGATCGGCCTTCACGGCGTGCGCGTCGTAGGCGGCATGGCCGCGGTCCTTGGCCTCGACCCGAAGAGTCAGCACCTTCACCACCGGTTCGGGGAAGTCGGGCTCGCGCACCTCGAACCGGACGCGCGCTTCGACGGTTCGCGTCGTTTCGATCCAGGGCAGGTACCAATGCTCCGGCGCCGCCTTGGCCTCGAGCGTCTCCGGCATCGCCGCGAGCGAGGCGCGCGCCTTCTCCAGCTCCGCCTTCTTGCGTTGCAGCTGCTCGAGCGTCGGGGTCCGGGCGGCGAGCACCCGCCGCTCCGGCTCGGCGGCGGCCCCCTTCGCCTTCTTGTCCCCCTTCTTCGCGTCGGCGACGGGGGCCTTCGCGGTGTCGCCCTTCTTCCCCTTCTTGGCGTCCTTCGTCTCCTCCGCCGGCGTCGCCGCGGCGATCGCGGCCTCCATCGCCGCGACCTCTCGCTCCAGCTCGGCGACCACCTTGGCCTGCGCGGCGCGCTCCGGGTTCGGCACGCGCTCCGCCGAGGCCGCCTCCTTCTTCGGGAGTTTCCTCTTCTCCACGCCGTAGAGGTTTTCGTCCCACCAGCCGAACTCCTCGACCGTCACCAGGAAGATCCCGGGGACGGCGAGCGGATTCTTGGTCGGACCGTACGGCGGGTAGCTGCCGAGGAGCTTCGACAGGCGCGGAAGGAGGAGGTTTCCCAGCCCCCACCAGCCGCGGTCGTCGATCGTCACCGCCTCGATCGAGACCTGGTGCCGCATCGCGAGCGTGCGACGGTAGCGCTCCGCCTGCTCGAAGGCGGTCGGATGGAGCGGGTCGTGCCGCAGCGCTCGCAGCTCGGCCACCAGCGCCGCGCCGACCAGGCCCCGCCGCGACAACGCGTCGGCGTTGGCGACCAGATCGCGCGCCAGGGCGCGGTGCGCCTCGTCGTTCTTCTCCGACAGGTCGGCGCGCGCCGGGAGGACCGGGATCAGCGCCGCGTAGCAGCGGAACGCCTCCTCCCAGCGTTTCTCCTGCGTCGCCTTCTCGGCGTGCGCCTCGAGCGCCGGCGCGTTCGCGAGGATCGCCTCGCGGCCCGAATCGCGCCGCGGGCTCTTTCCTTTTTGCATTTCGAAACCGGAGCGCCAGAGGTCGGCGGCGTCGGCGACCCGGCCGGCGGCGAACGCCTCGTTGCCGCGCCGCACGTAGCCGGCGGCGACCTCGCGCTCGGCCTTTGCCACGCGGTCGAGGATCAGATTCGACTTCCGGATCTCGGCGGCGTGCCGATACTCCTGTAACGCCTCCTCCCATTGACCCTTGCGGGCGAGCGCGTCGCCGCGTTTGAGGTAGCGGCCGGCGCAGCCGGAAAGGAGGAACGCCAGGAGAACGAGGCTGAGAGCGCGCAAGAGGGTGGTTCGCTGGGGGCCGGGGAGGCCCCCGGGGGAGCACGAAGGTGCGTACATGGGCCGCATCCTAGATGCGGTCCGGGGCGCATCGGAAGGCAAACGTTGCGCAACCCTCGGTCGGCCGGTTGCGGGCGAAGGTCGTGGGTCGTAAGGTGACCGGCGATGTGCGGAATTGCCGGCGTCTTCCATCGCGACGGGGCGCGAGCCGACGAGACCGTCCTCCGGGGGATGGCCGCGCAGATCGTTCACCGCGGGCCGGACCACGAGGGGGTGGTCGCGCTCGACGGCGCGGGGCTCGCCTTCCGGCGCCTGTCGATCCTCGACCTGAGCGAGGCCGGCGCGCAGCCGATGGAACGCGACGGGGCGTGGATCGTCTTCAACGGCGAGATCTACAACTTCCGCGAGTTGCGGCGCGAACTGGAGGCGACGGGGCACCGCTTCCGGTCGACCGGCGATACCGAGGTCGCGCTGCGCCTCTACCTGGAGCATGGCGAGGAGGCGATCGCCCGCCTCGACGGGATGTTCGCGTTGGCGATCGTCGACGCGCGCCGCCGCCGCCTGCTGCTGGCGCGCGATCGCACCGGCAAGAAGCCGCTCTACGTCTACGAGGACGCGCGCAAGGTCGTCTTCGGATCGGAGATCAAGGCGATCCTCGCCCACCCGGAGATCGACCGCTCCCACTTCGTGGGCAGCGTCCCGCTCTACCTGACCTACGGCTACGTGCCGACCCCGCGGACGATGTACGCCCGCATCCGGAAGCTTCCGCCGGCGACGTGGCAACGGTTCGACGTGGATCGACCTACGACTCCGCCGCGCGCCTATTGGGACTTTCCGGTCGCCACCGACGGCGGCGCCGCGCCGAGCGACGGAACGGCCGCCTCCACTGCCGAGGTCGAGGCGCGCGTGCGCGACCTGTTCACCGAGGCGGTAAGGCGAAGGATGGTCGCCGACGTGCCGATCGGCGCCTTCCTCTCCGGCGGGATCGATTCGACGCTGGTGGTCGGGGTGATGAGCCGGCTCTCGACGGCGCCGATCCGGACCTTCAGCATCGGCTTCGAAGGGGCTCCCGACTACGACGAGACCCGTTACGCAAGGATCGCCGCGCGGCGCTTCGGGACGGAGCACACCGAGTTCCGCGTGAAGCCGGAGAGCTTCGACCTGGTGGAGAAGCTCGCGTTCCACTACGACGAGCCGTTCGGCGACGCCTCGGCGATCCCCACCTACGTCGTCTCGCGCATGACGCGCGAGCACGTGACGGTCGCGCTCACCGGCGATGGCGGCGACGAGCTGTTCGCCGGCTACGGGCGCTTCCAC
>CAYJRR010000134.1:0-12119 GCA_964372275.1 uncultured bacterium | reverse complement strand
CCGGCAAGGAGCTGGTCGCCAAGGCGATCCACTACAACGGACCGCGCAAGGACCGGATTTTCGTCGTCCAGAACTGCTCCGCGTTCAACGACAACCTTCTCGACTCGGAGCTGTTCGGCCATGTGAAGGGGTCGTTCACCGGTGCGGTAACCGACAAGAAGGGGCTGTTCGAAGTCGCCGACGGCGGGACGCTCTTCCTCGATGAGATCGGCGAGATGAGCCCCACGCTGCAGGTGAAGCTCCTGCGCGTGCTCCAGGAGGGGACCTTCCTCCCGGTCGGCGGCACCAAGCCGAAGAAGGTCGACGTGCGGATCATCGCCGCCACCAATCGCGACCTGAAGAAGATGGTCGCCAAGGGGGAGTTCCGCGAGGACCTCTACTACCGGATCAACGTCATCAACGTCTACCTGCCGGCGCTGCGCGAGCGCCGCGAGGACATCCCGGTGCTGGCGGAGGCGTTCCTCAAGCGCCACGCCGAGCGCAAGAAGGTGCCGGGCAAGCAGCTCGCCAAGAAGGCGCTCGAGCGGATGATGGACTACGACTGGCCCGGAAACGTCCGCGAGCTGGAGAACGAGATCGAACGCCTGGTCGTCCTGGCGGGGGAGGACCCGGCGATCAACGAGGATCTCCTCAGCCAGCGGATCAAGACCGAGATCGAGCGCGAAGACCTGATCGGGAAGAAGGTGAACGGCTGCCTCCCCGACGCAGTGGAGAGCCTCGAGCGCCGGATGATCTACGATGAGCTGAAGAAGACCCGCTGGAACAAGACCAAGGCGGCCGAGACGCTCGGCATCAGCCGTCGAAACCTGATCCGCAAGGTGGCGAAGTACAACCTCGACCAGCGGAAGAACCGCGGCGGGGCCCCGCCGGACCGCGAGATGCGCGAGGCGTAGGGACCGTGCTCGATCGATGGGTGTTGCGCCGACCGTTCGAGGGGGCGGCGGCGGTCCGCTACGCGAACGAGGCGCGGCCGGCGTTCGCGGGGCTCGACGACCGTGTGGTGGCGGCGATGGCCGGCGACCTCGCCGGCGCGCGCGTTCTGCTCGACGTCGGCGCCGGCCGCGGCGAGCTCGCCGCCGCCGCCGCGCGCGCCCATCCGGGTCTGACGGCGGTCTGTCTGGAGCCGAGCGGAGTCTTCGGCGGCGCCGCCGGCGTGCGCGCGAGGGCGGAGGCGATTCCGCTTCGCGATGCGAGCGCCGACGTCGCGGTCTGCGTCAGTTCGTTGCGGCACGTCGCCGATCGCCGAGCGGCGCTGCGCGAGCTGCGGCGCGTGGTGCGCCCCGGGGGGGCGGTGTGGATCGTCGAAGTCGACCGCGGAGCGGGGGCCGAACGCGTGCGGCGGCATCTGCGGGCGATCCGCTCCTGGCGCGTGCGCGCCGCCGTCCGCCTCGCCGTCCTTGCCGTCTGCCCGCCCCCGGCGCACTTCCGCGAGGAGGCGCGCGCGGCCGGATGGCGCCCCGGGGCCGTCGTCCCCGATCCGGAGCAGCCGTTCTTCCTGCTTCGACTGTCATGATCGATCGGGAGTCGAGCCTTCGGGGGTTGCGGGAGCGTCTCGACGAGGTCGCCGACGTCGACTGGCGGCATCCGGCCTGGTGGGCCTTCCTGCTGTCGGTCGCCGCGCTGGAGGCGCTCGGACGCCGGAGAGGGGGCGCCGATCCCGCCGCCGAGGAGGCGGGGGAGCTCCATGCCGCCTACCTGTCCGTCGACGGCGATGAGCGGTCGGACACGTTCATGGCGCGCGATGGCGCGGCCGTCGATCCGACCGTGGAAGGGGCGATCGCCCGGGCGGTCGCGAGGGCCTATGCCGCGGCCTCGGCGCTTGCGCGGATCGACGGCGAGCTTCCCGGGCAGCCGGTACGACAGGCGATCGAGCGCCGGAACGGTTGGCTGGTGCGCCGGCCGCTGCCGTCCGGGCCGCCGAACGCGGTCTTCCTCACCGCCTCCGGTGCCTACCTGGCGCGACTCGACGACGGAGCCGAGGTGAGGCTCGCGCGGTCGCTGGGACGCGTCTGCGCCGGCGGGTCGCCGGCGGAACTCCATCGTGTCGACGCCGACGACCGGGCGGCGGTCCCCGCGGCGATCGCGGTCCGGATCGCGTCCGAACCGATCGCCGTGGCGCGTCATCTCCACCGCGGCGCGTGGTCGGCCGGTGGCGGTCCCTGGCTGGGAGTGGGAGGGGCGTCGACCGATTCGGGCCCGATCGACCTAGTGACCACCTGTCACCTGGCGGTCGACGGCTATGGGCACGCGCGCATCGCCGCGTCGATCTTCCGCGCGCTCGATCGCCCGGCCCACCCTTCGCTCGCCGCGCTCGCGGCCGCCGCGCGGGACGGTCTCGGCGGGACGGTGATCCCCTTCGGCGTCGGGTCGACGCCGACCGGCACCGGGTCGCCCGATCGTATCGGCTTCGCGGGCGAGCGGATCGCCGCGCCCGCGCCCGACTTCCCGACCGCCGCCTGGGCGTTCGGACGCGTCCTCGATCGGACGTTTCGCGAGGGACCGGATCGCCGCCGGGCGCGGCACACGCCGACCTTCCAGGTGCCGATCGCGCCCGGCGGCGGCGGCGACGACGTGCGCCGCCGGCGTCGCGTCGTCTTCGGACTTCTGTCGATCCCGATGCGCGACGGGGAGACGGTCTCGCTCGACGAGTTCCGCGCGGGACTGCGCGCGCGCATCGCGCGGGACGCCGCGGGTCACGGGGTCTTGTCCCGTCTCGGATCGGCGGTCGTGCGGGGGCCGTTTCCGCACGGTCTTCGGCGACGCGTCTGGACCGCCGGCACGACGCCCAACCGTCTGTTGCCGATGGTCGAGGTTCTCCGCGGGCGCGGGTCGCTCTCCGTCGTCCGGTTTCCGGGAGGCGATGCGCCGCCGCCTCCGCTCTACGCCGTCTCCTCCCCCGGTCTGTACCCGAGTCGACACGACCCGCGTGGCGGCGTCGTCCTGACGCTGATGCACCACGCGCACGGCGCGACGGCGACGGTCGCCGGTACCGGGCGGCTCGCCCAGCCCGCCGCCGCGCGCGCTTTCCTCGACCGCTGGCGGGAGGAGATCGACGTCGTCGCGCGCCGGACGTCGAGGGGACCGTCGCGGTTCGCCGACCGCGCCGCGCGCGGGGCCGCGGGATAGGCGAGCTCCGTCCGCCGACGGCCGGGCGCGGCCGAGCGGCATCGACCGTCAACGGCCGGGGGGCGCGGCCGGCGGCTCGGCGGCCGGCAGCGGGATTCGCGACAGCGCCGTCGTCTCCAGCACCCACAGGGCGTCTCCGGCCGGCGCGAGCCAGATCCGGCTCGCCGGGCGCGTCTCCTCGTGCACGCGGCCTCCGCGCTCGTCGAGGACGACGATGCGCCCGGGACCCTCGTCGGTCTCCCCGCGCAGCAGGACGGCCGAACGCCGTCCGCCGTCGGCGAGCGACAGACCGGCCAGGTACTCGCGCTCGTGGAGGCGCCCGATCTCGCGCCGCCAGCGAACCGAACCGCCCGGCGAGGCGAGCGTCAGCTCGACCGACGGTCCGGTCTCGAACGTGATGTGCGAGGGACCGGCGGAGAGCGCTGCCGGGGCGGCGAGTACCGCGCCGCCGTCCGGCGCGACCGCCAACTCGACGCCGTAGGCCGCGCGGACGGTGAACGTTCCGGTCGGTTTCGTCCCGCCACCGAACAGCGGCACGGCGCGCTCCCGCCGTTCATCCGCGGCGTGCGTGTCGGCGATCGCCACCAGCCGTCCGGAAAGGTCCCCGACCGGTCGGCCGACCGTGATCGACGTCTCGATCGATCCCAGCGGTTCGAGCGACGCCCCGTACGCGGTCAGCCGGCCGCCGTGAAGGGCGACCAGTCCGTTCCCCCACGGGGCGACCGCGCCCCGGATCTCCGGTCGCTGCGGCGCGCGGTCGGACCGATCCAGGAGCACGACGTCGGCGGGCTCCGCGCGAGGTGACGCCTTCGAATCGGCGGCCGACGGGGGCGGCGCGAACGGAGCTCGATCGGCCTGTACCAGCCACGCGCCTCCGAGCACCACCTCCCGTTCGAGATCGGCCGGGATCGCGAGCGCGCGCGCACCCGAGGCCTCGGTGAGGAAGAGCGCGTGCCCTCCCTTCCGTGCCGGGAACGGAACCGCCTGCAGGAGCGCCCGCTCCCCTCCGGGGGCGACCGCCGCAGCGACCGGTCGATGGGCGGGCAGGCGAGCTTCGGCGCGGGTCGTTCCTTCGCGGTCGACGAACACCGCGCCGCTCCAGGCCAGCGATCGGAAGTCGGCCGACCGCCGCGCGACGAGAACCAGTGCGCGGTCGGCGCGGACGTCGACGACGGCGTCGAGCTCGGATCGCTCCGCGTCGGTGAGCACGAGCCGCCACGCGCCGCCGGCATGGGTCTGGAGGGCGACCGGGGGAGGAGGACCGGCCGCCGGCGCTCCGAGGACGACGATCGCGAGCAGGGATCCGCCGAACGGCGACAACCGAATCAGTCTCCTCCCCGGCTGATCCCCGCCCCCTCGGACGGGCGGTGCACCACCATCGACCGGACCGGCGTCGTCGAAGCGTTCAGCGGCGCATTCGAGCCACAATCGGTCCTTCCCGCGGCGCGTTTCAGCTCCACCCAGTCGCCATAGAGACTCGCGCAGAGACCTCGTGGGCCGTAGGCCCGGTTCAGCTCCGCGATCCGGGCGGCCACCGCGGCGGGATCGTGGCCCATCTTCAGGTCCGAGGTGGCGACCCGGGTCGGACCCTTCCGATCGCAGAACTTCATCTTCACCAGCGGCTCGGGATCGATCGGCGCTCCGTCACGGAACACCTGGAAGTCGAGATGGCAGGCCATTCCATTGAGACCCGACGCGCCGGACAGTCCGATCGTCTGACCGGCCCGGACCGTGGCCCCTTCGGCGACCTTGGCCGAGTCCTCGGTGAGGTGGTTGTAGCGGGAGACGTGTCCGTTGCCGTGGTCGATCCAGATCACGTAGCCGTAGCCGGAGTAACCCTTGGCCATGTTGCGTCCGACCCGCACCACGCGCCCCGGGGCGACCGCGACGACCGGCGTTCCGCAGGGGGCGCGGGCATCGATCGCGCGGTGGGTGCTGGTCGCGCCTCCGACCGGCGCGTCGCGGTGGTGGAACCAGTCGGTCATGCAGGAGCCGTTGATCGGTGCCACCCACGACGGTGGAGAGGTCGAGCGCGTCGGCACGGCGCCGCCGGCGAGCGCCCAACTCGCCGCCAGCAACGCTCCTCGCGAGATCCACCGACCGCTCATGCGCCCCCCGTCGGCGTCGGAAGAGCTTCATTGTAAGGCCGGTCCCCGCGCCCGTGCACGGCGTGGAAAAAGCGCATGTAGAATCGAAGGGTTTCGCCGGCCGTCGTTGACCTGCCGGGCGGGGCGTGGTGGTCTTTTCCGCCATGAAGATCGGAATTCTGGGGACCGGGGACGTGGCGAAGGCGTTGGGCCGGGGGTTCGTCGCGCGTGGGCACGACGTGAAGCTCGGCTCGCGCGAGCCCTCGAAGGTCGCCGGCTGGGTGAAGGAGAGCGGTCCGCGCGCCTCCGCCTGGACGTTCGCCGAGACGGCGGCGTTCGGCGAGATCGCGGTCCTGGCCACCTTGTGGACCGGCACCGAGAACGCGCTCGGACTCGCCGGGCGCGAGCGACTCGCGGGAAAGGTCGTGATCGACTGCACCAATCCGCTGATCTTCAAGCCGGGGGCGCTGCCGTCGCTCGCCCTCGGCCATACCGATTCGGGCGGGGAGCAGGTGCAGCGCTGGCTGCCGTCGTCGAAGGTGGTCAAGGCGTTCAACACCGTCGGCAACATGCACATGGTCGATCCGCACTTCCCCGGCGGGCCGCCCGACATGTTCATCTGCGGCAACGACGACGGCGCGAAGGCGGCCGTGCGGGAGATCCTGCAGTCGTTCGGTTGGGGGACGGTCGATGCCGGCGGGATCGAGGCCTCGCGCCTGCTCGAGCCGATGTGCATCCTGTGGGTCGCCTACGGCGTGCGCACCGGCACCTGGAACCATGCTTACAAGCTGCTCCGGACGTAAGACGGGCAGGGACCTGGAGTCGCCAGGCGCCCGGTAGTTTCGGTGGTGGGCGGGGTGCCCGGCGTGCCCCGCGACATCGCGATCCGTGCGTAGGGGCGGCGATTTTGTTTCCGGCACGACGGCTGCTCTCCCGATCCGCACCGGGAGGGAGTCATGGTGCGCGTGTCGATCGGGGCCCTCGTCGTCGCCGGCCTTCTGCCGGCGCTGGCGCGCGCCGCGTGTCCGGGCGACGAGGAGCCGGCGATCCGCGGACTTGCCGAGGCGCTGGCGCAGGTCGATTCGTTCCGATCGCGGTTCGACAACGGCGGAGACTGGTACACCCCGTGGCGGCGGGACAACCGGGAGATCGACGAAGGGGAGGTCCGCGCAGCGGGCGGCCCGTCCGCGCTTGCGGCGTCCTACCTCGACCTGGGCGATGGAGACCGCGATTTCGCGCGAGATCTGCTTCGCGGCGGCGCGCTCGGGGCACTGTGGCAGGAGCTCGACCCGGAGGTGTTCGGGCTCGTCTCCCGTTTCGACGTCGGCGAGCCGACGATCCTTCCGTTCTGGATCCGCGGACGCGGCGACTTCTCGCTCACGCACGTCGAAGTCGCGTCGGCCGGCGTCGAGTCGTTTCTGGAGGGGATGCGGCGGTTGTCGCCGGCGCAGCGGTCCTCGGTGTCGACCGCGCTCGGCCCGAGCCTGCTCGAGTCGGAGGTCGGCACCCGCCTGCGGGCCGAGTTTCCCGAGCTGTTCGATCCCCGGGACGTCGGGCGGTCGCTCTTCACCTCCGCGGAGGAACGACGCATGGCCGAAGAGGTGCGGGCGTTCCTGCGGGAGGTTCTGCGGATCGAGCCGACCTCCATCCGCACCGGGATTTCTCGTCGTGCGCTCGACCGGTTCGCGACGTTCACCGTCCCGGCGTCCGAGCGGGATCAGTTCCTGCTCGACGTGAAGGCGAGTCTCGAGGACGGGGAGCGGATGGGCATCCCCGAGCTCCACGCCGCGATGCGGGCGCTCTATCCGCGCACGCCGAGGGTCCCCGCCGACGCGCTCGCGCGGGCGATCGACGCCGAACCCGACCGGTTCCGGGGCCATCGCCTGATCGTCACCGGCTACCCGAAACGGGTGGGCGCGCGCCGGCACAATCGCACTCGGTCGGACGGAAAGAAGGTGAACCGACTGGAGGTGGAGTACGAGTTCTTTGCCTCCGCCGACTTCACCGGGCCGTCGTTCCGGGTGCACTACGAGGACGAACGGTTGGCCACTCCACGCGAGCCGTACATCGCCGCGGGACGCCGTTACGAAGGGTGGGGCCGGGTGGAGTCGTCCCATCAGGGGATTCGCCTCCGTTCCGAGCGGATCGATCCAGAGTGACCTCGAAGGTCGCGTCGGCGCGCATCCGCGGATCGACGCGCGCGATCAGGAAGCGCGGCGTGCGGATCCCGAAGTCGCGCACGTCGAAGCGGAAGCTCGCCCGCACGCGGTAGCCCTCCGGGATCGGCGTCAGCCGGTAGCGGATCGTCACCTCGCGTGCCACGCCGCGCAGGCGAAAGGTGCCCGTCGCCGTACCCTCGGCGGGCCGCCCGGCTTCGGGAAGGCGGATCGCCTCGCGTGATACGACGAGCTCGACCTGGGGGTGACGGCGCGCGTCGACGTACCGCTCCCGCAGGTGGCGGTTGCGCAGCCGGATGCCGGTGTCGACGTCGGCGACCTTCGCGGTGAAGACGAGCCGCGTCCCGTCGTCCCGCATCCGGAGATCGCGGGTCGTCCCCGAGAAGGCCCCCGTCGTGCTCCGCGCGCGGAACGAGGCCCGGGCGCCGGGCCGTAGCTCGACGCGCACAGCGGCCGTCGGGTCGCCCCGGTCCGGATCGGGGCGGCCCGGATCCGTCCGGAGCCGGGCCGGGTCGAACGCCAGCAGCAGGAGGATCGGCAGTCGGTACGGCGTCGCCCGGGCGCGCATCGTGACCTCCGACGGCCATCGGCCGCCGATCGTTTCTTGGGTCTCGATGCGGGAGATGCCACGGCGTTGCGCTACGATCCCCATGCGAGGGGAGGAACGATGGGATCCAAGGGCTGGATCGCAGGTCTGCTGGTGGTCTCCACACTGTGCGCCTCGTCGATCTCCGGTGCGGGGAGCTTCGAGTCGACGACCGAATTCAGCAGTAGCAGCTCGGAGCCGAGCGCGAGCAGCAGCCCGACGCCGGCTCCGGAGGAGGACGACGAGGAGAAGAAGGACGAACTCTCGGGCTGGGGAATCGCCGGTCTGGTCGTCGTCCTCGCGGTCGTCGTGTACTACGCATGGCTCCGCCCGAAAAAGGCACCCGCGAAAGCGATGACCGACGACGACCGGAAGGCGGCGTCCTATCTGCGCGAGAACGAGACCCAGCTGAGGATCGATCTCGCCCGAGGGTTCGGACCGACGATCGACGACGTCGCCGCCGCCTACCTGCTGGAGCCGCCGCGACGCGCCGCGTTCGGCGCTGCGCTTCGTCACCGGAGGGCCGAACTGATCGACGTTCTCGACGACCGGACGGTCGGCGACGCGCAGCGGGTGCGAGCCTTTCTCCGGCGGGTCGGCGAGGTGATGCGCGAGGACGACCGCCTCGCCGCCGATTTCGACCGATGGCACACGCTGCTCGGCGTTGCCGACATCCCGTAGCCGATTGGTACTCCTCGCCGCGATCCTCGCCGCCGCGCCGACCTTCGCGCTGGAGCTGCGCGATGCGCCGAATCCGTGGACGGACGAAGAGCGTGCGGTGATCGAGTCGGTCGCGGGACGCCTGCCGATTCCGCCTGGGGGGCTCGTTCTGGTGAAGCGGCCCGGAGCCAGCCTCGATCGGCTGGGATTCGGGCCGTTTCCGGAGCGAGATAGGGAGCGGGGCGAGAACTATCTCTACGATCCGCCCGCGTCGGCGACGGAGGCGGAACGGAGGGCGCTCACGGCCCGTGCCGTGTCGCACCTGGTCGCCCACGCCTGGGACGATCGGCTCGGCCTCTCCGACTCCCGGCGGTGGCGATCGATCGCCGGTTGGCGCCGAGTGCTCACCGCGCCGGCCGGGCCGCCGCGCGCGCGGCAGAATCCCTTGTCCCGGTGGCTGCGGGCTCGCGCCACGCTCAGTCCCTCCGAGGAGTTCGCGACCTACGCCGAATCGTTCTTCCTCGACACCCCGGCACCCGACGCCCCGGCTCGCTGCGACGAGCCGTCTCGCTATCGCGTCCTGGCAGACGCGTTCGGAGCATTGGGCCACCGACCGCCGTTGGCGTCCGCCACCTGTCCGACCTTCGAGTCCGAGCTGCGCCCCGACCGAGTCGACGCGCTCGAGATGCTGCTTGCTTCACCGTCCCACGAGCAGGCGATTTCGATGTGGGGACACCTGCTGGTGCGGATCCGCTATCGCGACGATCGACCAACCCCGCCCGGCTTGCAGCCCGTGTTCCACATCGCCGCCGAGCGCGGTCGGAGCGGCTCCGTCCGGTTCGCCTGGCGCGGACTCACCGGGGGAGTCGATGCTCGACTGTTCCTCACGCACCGCTACCTCGTACGAGAGCGGTACGAGCAGTTCGAGGCTCGTTCCTTCAAGGTTTTCCGCCTCGACCTGTCGGCGGAGCTCGTCCAGCGCGTACTCGAGCGCTTCTGGGAACTCCACCGGGGAAGCGCCGGGTGGCCCTATTACTTCTTCAGCGACAACTGCTCGGGACTGTTGGCCGAGATTCTGGTCGCGCCGCTGCTTCCGGAGATCGATCTCGCATCGCCGCGGGGAATCCGCTTTCCGACGGCCATCCTGGACCTGCTGCACGATGGACCCGGTCTCGTGTTCGAGCGGATCGACGCGGGGGCCGCCGACCGCGCCGAAGCAGCCGAGGCCGAACGGAGGCGAATCGCCGCCGGCCTGCTCGGGAACACCGATCGCAATCCGCGCGTGCACGCCAAGCTCGCCGCGGTGTTGGCGAGAGCGCGCGATCCGGACGTCGGGCGGCGCCTCGCGGCCTATCGCGCCATCGCGGAGCTCGAGGAGGCCGGTACGACGGCGGACGCCCGTGGGGCGTATCTTCGGGAGAGTCTCGACGTCGAGCGCTATCTCCGGCGGGCGTCGGTGGCGCCGGGCACCGTCGACACGCCGCTGGCCGAGCTCGCCGGGATCTATGGAGACTTCCTGGACCGGTATCCACCGCCACCGACGCCGGCGCTTCCTCCGGTTCCGGCCGCCCGCGTGCCCGGTCGGCGGGCAATCGGCGACTCCGGGGCCTATACGGTCCGGGCGGCGCTCGGGGCCGAAAAGACGGCGTCGAGCTCGAGGCTTCTCGCCGAATTCGAGGGTGCCGTTCTCGACGAGCGACTGGGTGAACACCGGCAGCGCGGCTTTCGCGCCGACACCGGTATGACGTGCCTCTCCGGTAGGATCGCGGTCGCGACCGGGCGCTTCGGCGACACGGTGATCGCCGCGCACAGGTGGACCTTGCTCGATCTGCGCCATCCCGAATGGGGTTTCGGCCTCGGAGGCGGAGGGGATCGTGAAGGGGGACTACGCTGGTCGGCGATGGCGGACGCCGGTCCGGAGCGGTTCGTCGTGGCGAGCGAAGATCGGTCGGCACACCTTCGCGTCGGACTGCGCGCGGGACTGGGCGCCATCTCCTCGCGCGCATGGCGCCGGCCGGTGCCGGTGGTGGGCAGTCGGGCCTCTGCGGCCGTGAGACTGGAACTCGGCCGCACGACTCTCGACCGGATCGATCTGCGCATCGAGGCACAGCCGTTCCTCGATGCGCGTGGCCGCCACGCATGGCAGGCGGAAGCAGAGGGCTCGATCGCGTGGAGGTTCGGCCCGGCTTCCGGTTCCGGTTGGGTGTTGCGTCCGATCGCGCGTTGGTCCGAGAGCCGCGGCGTTTCGGCGGGCGGCGCTCGATCCCGGACGACGACCCTTCTCGCGGAAGTCACCGCGCCGTGGTGATCCTTTTTTTGATATAGCTGCCAGGGTCCGGGGGGCCCGGACGAGCCCGAAGGGCGGAACGACTCGATGCCCGCCGACCACAAATCGACGCTGCAGCTTCCGCGAACCGACTTCCCGATGAAGGCCGACCTGCCGAAGCGGGAGCCCGGCTTCCTGGCGCGCTGGACGGAGCAACGGCTGTTCGAGCGGATCCTCGAGGCGCGGGCGGACGCGCCGGTCTATTCGCTGCACGACGGGCCGCCCTATGCCAACGGACACATCCATCAGGGGCACACGCTCAACAAGATCCTGAAGGACATCGTCGTGAAGTACAAGACGATGGCCGGCTACAAGGTCGACTACGTCCCCGGATGGGACTGTCACGGGCTGCCGATCGAGCTCCAGGTCGACAAGGATCTCGGGCCCGCGAAGAAGGCGGCGATGTCGAAGGTGGAGTTCCGGCAAGCCTGCCGCTCCTGGGCCGCGCGGTTCGTCGAGGTCCAGCGCGCCGAATTCACCCGGCTGGGGGTTTTCGGCCGGTGGGACGAGCCGTACCTGACGATGGCCCCCGGGTACGAAGCGATCATCGCGCGCGAGTTCGGGCGCTTCCTCGGCAACGGCGGCGCCTACAAGGGGAAGAAGCCGGTCCATTGGTGCTGGTCCGACCGCACGGCGCTCGCCGAGGCGGAGGTGGAGTACGAGCCGCACGACAGCCCCTCGGTCTGGGTGACGTTCGCGCTCCCGGAGGGCCCGGTCGACGGCCGGCGGAACTTCCTCGTCATCTGGACGACGACCCCGTGGACGCTCCCCGCCAACCTGGGGATCGCGCTCCATCCCGAGCTCGAGTACGTGGCGGTCGAGCCGGCCTCGCATCCGGGCGAGGCATGGATCGTGGCCAAAGGGTTGCTCCCGACCTTCCTCCGGGACGCGCGGCTCCCGCCGGAGACGCCGGTGGTCGCCACCGTCGACCCGCGCGCGCTCGACGGGAAAGAGGCGCGTCACCACTTCGTCGATCGCGCCTCGAAGGTGATGCTCGCCGACTTCGTGACGCTCGAGGCCGGAACCGGATGCGTGCACATCGCCCCCGGACACGGCGCCGACGACGTCCATCTCGGTCGGCGCTACGGGCTCGACGTGCTGGCGCCGGTCGACGACCGCGGGGTGATGACCGCGGAGGCGGGGGAGTTCGCCGGGGA
>CAYJRR010000133.1:8730-12136 GCA_964372275.1 uncultured bacterium | reverse complement strand
AAGATGGCGGCCGCGATCGAGTCGGAGTGACGCGATAGCGTCGACTCCAGGTCTGCCAGGCACCGCTCCAGCACGTCGGGGGGCAATCGTCCGGATCCCTGCATGCCGGCGTCTTCACCACGTAGGAGTGCGGAAGCGGAGGACGGATCCGGTCCCGCGACATCGAGTAGCCGGCCGTTCCATGGGTGAGCCCGTGATACCCGTGTTCGAACGCGAGAACTCCGCTCTTCTCCTTGAGGTGCTTGGCGTACTTCAGACAGCACTCGTTCGCCTCCGCTCCGGTCGAGAGGAACAGTACGCGGCTGTTCATCTCCGGCGTGATCTCATGGAGGGCACGCGCGGCGTGGAGCACGTCGAGGGAGAGGGTGGAGGTATCGGTGTCCTGGAGCGTCGCCGCGATCCGCTCCACCCGGTCGGCGGTGCCCGGATCGGAGTGTCCGAAGATGGCACAAAACTGGCCACTGTTGAGGTCCAGGAGCCTTCGGCCGGTCGTGTCCCATACGAAGGAACCCTTCCCGTGGCTGATGATCGGCTCGCGGAATCTCAGTACGGGAAGCATGAGCTTCCGAAGCTCCTGCAACTCCGACGGGGTCGGCAACGCCGGACGTCCGGCAATTGCGACTTTGCCGTGCTCGCTCATCCGCGCAGTTATAGCATTCCGTCATGCGGTTCTTGGTAGCGGCCCCGGCGAGGAGCGGCGCATGTTCGATCCGCTGGATCTGCTGATCGTCGGCGCCGGTCCGGTGGGTTGCGTCATCGCCGAGCGTGCGGCGACGCAGCTGGGGTGGACGTGCCTGATCGTGGAGAAGCGCGATCACCTGGCGGGGAACTGTTTCGACCGGTTCCACGAGAGCGGGCTCCTCGTCCATCAATACGGACCGCACTACTTCCGCACGGACAAACAGCCGCTGCTCGACTACCTCTCGGCGTTCACGACCTGGATCCCGGGGAACTACGTGGTGAAGAGCCAGGTCCGGGGACAGCTCCTTCCGTTTCCGATCAACATCACGACGCTCGAGATGTTCTTCGGCCGGACGCTGGACGAGCGTGGCGCGGAGGCGCTCCTGGAGAGCTTGAGGGAGCGGATCGAGGGTCCGAAAAACTCCGAGGAGTTCGTGCTTTCCCGGGTCGGACGCGAGCTCTACGAGGCGTTCTACCTCGGCTACACCCTGAAGCAATGGGAGCGGCATCCGCGCGATCTGGATCCATCGGTGTGCGGCCGCATTCCGGTCCGCTTGAACCGGGACGAGCGCTACGTCGACGCCCCGTTCCAGGTCACGCCAGCCGACGGCTTCACGGCCATGTTCCGGCGGATGATCTCGCAGCCGAAGATCCATCTTCTCCTTCGGACCGACTACAACGAACTCCGAAGCGCCGTGCGCCCCCGCTTCGCCACCGTCTACTGCGGGCCGCTCGACGAATACTTCGATCGACGCGAGGGGGCGTTGCCGTGGCGATCGCTCCGCTTTGAGTTCCGGCCGGTCGACCAGGAGTTCGTACAGCCTTGCGTCCAGATCAACTACCCGGACACGCACGACTACACCCGGACGGTCGAGATCAAGCACGTCACCGGTCAGAAGCATCCGCGAACGGTCGTCTGCTACGAATACTCCCAGGGCACCGGAGATCCCTACTATCCGGTGCCGGCTCCGGAGAGTCGCGCACTGTTCCAGCGATACGCCGAGATGGCCGAGGCGGAGACTCGCCGAAATCGGGTGTATTTCGCCGGCCGCCTGGCGCGGTACCGCTACATGAACACCGACGAAGCGGTCGCGCTCGCCCTCGAGACGTTCGAGCAGATTCGCCGGGACGTCGCGAGCTCGCAGGCCCACGGCGTTCACTCCGGTCGCCGGTGAGACGCCCGGTTTCAGGCGCTACGCGCGCCGAGGAGGCTTCGCTTGACGGACACGAGTCGCGAGAGCGCCTTCCAACCGACGGTCGTGCCCAGGACGAGGCCCCAGAAGTAGCGGTCGGCGAGTACGCTCGGAGCGACTTCGACCGCCCGGACGAGGGCCTTCCGGGCCGGCCGGTTCTCGCCGGCAAGGCAAAGGTCTTCCGCGATGCAGAGCGTCCGGTGGGCGACGCCTCGTAGGCCCAGCCTTCTCAACTCGCCCACGTGATCGGTGTCCGGCGGCAATTGCGACAGAAGATCGAGCGCGACCCAGCGGCTGTCGAGCGCGGTTCGCCCCGACCGGAGGATCGCCGTCGTTCCCATCTTCGCGTGGATCCGGTAGTTCGCGAGGACCGTGCCGAGGTGGGCGACGGCGTAGCGGAGCGCGATCCGCATCCACATGTGCCAGTCGATCCCCCAAGCGACGGCGCTCGTGAACTCGCCGACCGTTCGATAGACGCTGTTGCGGACCATAACCCCGGCGGGATTCACCAGGCATCCCTCGGCCAGCAGGCGACGGAAGAAGACCCCCGGCGGATCGATCGAGTCCGATTCGGTCAGGCGCCGGATGCCGAGCTCGGCGCGTTGCTCGTCGACCAGGCGGACGCCGCAGTGGACGAGGCCGACCTCGGGGGAGGCGTCGAGGACGGTGGCGGCGCGCCGAAGGAAGTCCCGCTCCAGATAGTCGTCGTCGTGGAGGAGCACGACGTACCGGCCGGCCGCCTCGGCGACGCAGCGGTTCCAGTTTCCGGCCTGTCCCGCCCGACGCTCGTTCGTTCGGATCCGGATTCTCGGATCGTCGAACCGGCGGACGACGTCGAGCGTCGAATCGGTGGAACCGTCGTCGCTGACGACGATCTCGTAGTCGCTGTACGTCTGCGCGAGGATGCTCTCGATCGCCTGCGCGATGTAGCGCGATGAGTTGCAGCACGGTACGCAGACGCTGATCGTCGGAGCGCTCATGAGGGTCGGCCCGGACGCAATTCGAGCTGCATGCTCGGATCCGGATTGATGTAGCGCGTGTACAGGGAATGGGAGAAGACGTGCAAGACGAAGATGCAGTCGTTCCAGGGGGCCTTGAAGAGCCGTTTGTGCGAAAGGCCGTTGATCCGGGCCAGCTTCCGATCGGCGCTCCGGGCGTTGAACTCCTCGATCGCCAGGAGCTCTCCGGCGAACTCCGAATGAAGCTCCTGGTCGCCGCCGATGCAGTCGTCGAAGTAACAGAACACTCTCGGCAAGAGATGGTCCGGCCCCCCGTCGAACAGCCGGAGCGCGGCGGCGGTGGAGGTGTAGTAGTCCAGGTCGAAGGCGACGAAACCGACGGGAGGGATCTTTTCACGCGAATGAAACGCGGGCACCGTTTCGGAGACGTTTCCCAGCACCAGCTTCGCGGACCGGAGGCGCGGCTCGAGCGCCTTCAAGTCGACGCGGAAGTCGCCTGCGCGCCAGACGTAGGGAAGATCCCGAGGGTCGAGTGCAGGAGGCAGGCCGGCTCCCGAATCGAAGCCGAACACG
>CAYJRR010000133.1:0-8720 GCA_964372275.1 uncultured bacterium | reverse complement strand
CGTGGATCTCCAGGCCCAGCGTCTGTCCGATCTCCCGAGCGAGCGACTCGAGCTCGAGGAGTCCGTTGCCCCCCGCGACGCCGAACTCGATCGCTGCGATGTCTCGCAGACCCAGCCGCTGCGCCTCGACCGCCGCCTGATACAGGCCGTAGGCGTAGTGCGGGCGAGGGAACAGATCGTAGGCGACCCGCTCTTCCAAGGAAGCCCTGCTCGAACGTCGCAGGAGGGCTCGGCGAAGCAGGTTCGGATCGAGACAGACGTTCAACGCGCGCTGCATCCAATGCAAGACGGAGGTCACGTCATCCCTCCAGCGATCCCGGAGTGAGCAGGCCCATCTCCTTTTCGTCCGGCCACCAGGCGGTCATACAGGGCCTCATACTCTCGCATCATCCGGTCGAACCGAAACTTGGACTCGACGACCGCGCGCCGAGGCGGCGCCGCAGGTCCGGGGAGAGGAGCAGCGTTTTCAGGGCGGACGCCATCGCCGCCGCGGAGCCGGGCTCCACCAGCCAACCGGTGACGCCGTGTTCCACGATCTCGGGGATCCCCCCGACCGCGGTCGCCAGGACCGGACGGTGGAGGGCCATCGCCTCCGGGAGGACCAGGCCGAACGCTTCGTTTTGGCTCGGAAGAACGACGAGGTCGGCGGCGGCGTAGAGGCGGGCGATGTCCTTCCGGAAGCCGAGGAAGCGGAGGTGAGCGGAGGGGCCGAGGCTCGCCGCGCGTCGTTCGAGCGCCTCCCGGTGCGGGCCCTCGCCCGCCAGCAGGACGACCACGGGTGGAATCTCGTCTCGCAGCAGGGCGAGCGCGTCGAGCAGGACGTCGTGCCCCTTGTCCGGGTGGAGGCGGGCGACGACGGTGACGACCACGGAACGTTCGATTCCGAGCTCGACCCGCAGCGCGTGGACCTCGCCCTCGGAGGGGGGCTCGACGCGCGTCAGGTCGATGCCGTTGTGGATCGTCGTCACCTTCCGCGGCGGGGTTCCCTCCCGCTCGACGATCGTGCGGCGCGTGTGTTCCGAGACGGCCACGACGTGATGCGCCATCGCGGCGGTGGCCCGGTCGACGGCGACGTGCAGGGGCTTTCCGAGTCGCTGGTGGAGGTCGGTGTGGTGGCGGGTCATCACCCGCACCGGGACGCGCGCGATCGCTCCGGCGACGAGCCCGACGGCCGATGGGTCGAAGAGGTGCGTGTGGAGGACGTCGGGGCGCGCCGTTCGAAGCTCGGAGACCAGCCTCGCGAGTGCGCGCGGGTAGTCCCGGCGGCCGCGCGCGCCGAGGCTCGTCACCCGGACGCCCTCCGCCTCCATCGCCGCCCGGAGCTCCGGCGCCGTGGTCCCGAGCGTTCCGAACGTCATCTCGAACCGGGTCCGGTCGTGAAACCGGGCCAGCTGCGGAAAGAAGCCGCTGGTGTCGGCATCCTGCGCGAAGTGAAAGACGCGGATCATCCGGCCTTCCGCGGGGCGAAGGCGCGAACCGCCGCGTCGTACCCGCGTTGGTACGAGGCCTCGACCGCCAGCTCGTAGAGCGGGAAGGCGAGTCGGTCGAGCAGGCCGACGGCGTCGCATCCCTTCGCCGCGGCCTCGAGGGCGGCCGACACCGGTCGCGCGGCGAGCGCGCGGAAGGCGATCTTGCGCAGGACGATTCCCGCCGGCTGGCCTCGTTCGATCGGGCCGCGGCGCCGGAGCTCCTCGGCGAGCATCGGATCGCGGTCGATCGTCGGGTTCAGCGCGCGCAGACGCACGTGGGAGTATCCGAACGCGTGCTGCCGCCGCAGGTAGGTCGAGACGGTCCGGCTCGAGTCGTGGTGGAGGGTGCGGATCGCGGGGTCGAACAGGATGGTGTATCCGGCCTCTCGCGCGCGCCACGCGAATTCGTAGTCCTGGCAGGCCAGGTCCCTCACGCCGGTCGCGAAGCCGCCGAGGGCGACGAACGACGCGCGCGGGAGCGAGCAGTTCGCCGAGGTGAGTCCGGTGATCGGCCGGGCCGACTCCGGCTCTCCAGGGGGCGACTGGTACTGCCGGTCCTTCCAGATCCGATAGCGACCGAAGCTTCCGCGAAACGTCGCTTCGGGAAGGACCTGCAGTCCGGTGACGATCCGCGGTGCGTCCAGCGCCCGATGGCGATCGGCGTGTCGGGCGAGGAAACCCGATCCGACCTCGATGTCGTCGTCGAGGAAGACGAGGATCTCGCCGCGCGCCTCCTCCGCGCCGCGGTTTCGCGCACGGGCGGCCCCTTCGTTCCGCGGCAGGCGGACGTAGCGAGTCCGGTCGAGCAGCGCTCCCAGGCGCGCCGGGTAGTCTTCGTCGGAGGCGTCGTCGACGAGGACCGCTTCCGCGTCGCCGAACGACTCGATCTCTCGAAGCAGCGGCGGGAGCGTCGTGGCCAGCGACGCGGTCCGGTTCCGGCTCGGGATGACGACGCTCAATCGCATCGAGCGAGCGCCTCGCGGGCGGTGGACTCGATCTCGGCGGCGTCGCACCACACGAACGGGCCGCCTCGGACGGAGAGGGCGCCCACGTTGGACAGGAACCGAGCCGACTTGTCCGGGAGGTCGTAGTCGTGCGCGTGCAGCGCCCCCCAGGCCGGTTGCCGTTCGATCCGTGAAAGCACCGGGGCGAGGTGTCGTCGCACTGTCCAGAAGGGTGGATCGATCGGGCCGGCCAGGCTCTGGACGCCGAGGAGCGTTCCCCCCTCGGCATGGCGGAACGGTGCGCCCTGGGAGGGGGCCCGGCCCGCTTCGAAGAATCGGCCGCCGAAGCAGTCGGGCTCCTCGTGGCGGATCGAGAAGTCGAGCCGGAACCCGCGTGCGCCGAGGGTTCGCACCGTGTCCGGGTGCAGGAACCACCATCCTCCGGTGTAGATCCAGGGCCGATGCCCGTGGGCGGCCAGCCACTCGCACTCGCGATCGAGCTGCGCGCGCAGCGATCCGGCGTCGAACGCCGCGTGGTGGATCGGCCGGTCCGGATCGCGATCGCGGTAGAAGTGGCCGTGGTAACCGATCGTCGCCCGCTCGGAAAGCCGCCCCAGCCGGTCGGCGAACTCCGCCTCGCCGACCCCCGCGCGCTCCATCTCGCGGCGGATCGAGGGGCACTCCGGGGTCATGACGCAGGCGACGATCCGTGTGCCGGACCGCCGGACGAATTCGTCGGCGAACGTGACCAGCGCATCGAAGGTGCTGCGGTCGTGGACCCGCTCCACGTGGAAGACGAAGCAGAGGCGGACCGGGTGGGGGCCGGACCTCCGGGGCGACGCCCACGGGGTGAGGGGCGAGAACAGGCAGGTCTTCACGGCCTGCTTCAACGCAAAGGCGGTGGACATCGGATGAATGCTTCGAAACGGTGTTCTACCGCGTAGTATCCACCAGGCAATGAAGATCGGGGTCGTGATCCCGGCCTACAACGCGCAGAACTACCTCGCGGCGGCGCTGGAGGGGGTGCGGGGGCAGACGCATCCCGCCGTCGACGTCGTCGTCGTGGACGACGGTTCGACCGATCGAACGCCGGAGATCGCGTCCGGTTTCGGGGGGGGCGTCCGTTGCGTGCGGCAGCCGAACGGAGGCGTCTCCAAGGCGAGGAACCGCGGCGCGGCGGAGCTTCGTACCGATTGGATCGCCTTCCTCGATGCCGACGACGTCTGGTTGCCCGACAAGCTCGAACGGCAGGTCCGGGCCCTTCGACCGGGCCAGCGGGCGGTGCTCACCGGTATCCGGACGGTGGATGCCGAGCTGAAGTCGATCCGCGTCCCCGAGACCGACCGCACGCCCGAGACGCCGATACGGCTCGACCTCGAATCGATCCTCTTCCACCGCGAAGGGATCCCGAAGGCGACCCCCTCCACGCTGCTGATCCGGAACGATCTCTTCGAGGAGCTCGGGGGGTACGACGAGGGGCTGGCGAACATGGCGGATTGGGACCTGCTCCTCCGCCTTCGGCTTCGCGAGGAGGTGGCGTGGGTTCCGGACCCGCTCGTCCTCTATCGACGCCACGCGACGAACATGAGTCGAAGCGTGCGGATGCTCGAGCGCGAATCGGTGCGGGTTCTCGACAAGGCGTTCGCGTCGGTGGCACTGCCGGAGGACCTTCGGCGGTTGCGGCGGCGATGCCTGGCCTACAACGACTCGGTGCTCGCGGGTTCGTGCTTCTGGTCCGGCAATCTCGGCCGTGCCGCCGGCTACGGGCTGCGGGCCTTGGCGCGCGATCCGTCGCTGACCGGACGGTTCGTCGGATTCCCGATCCGGCACCTGCTCCGCGTCGTTCGCGGGAACCCGCGTCCGGGAACGGTGTGACGCGCTGCCTCTACCTCGTCTATTGGGGGGCGACCGAGCCGCTCGGGCGCGCCCTCGTCCTTCCGGTGGTGCACGGTCTCGCCGAGCGCGGCGAAGAGGTCTTCCTGGTCACCTACGACAAGCCGGCGGACACCGCCGACGCCGAGTCGACCGCGACGGTGCGGCGGGAGCTCGAGCGTCGTGGAATCCGATGGAAGAACCTCGTCTACCACAAGCGTCCGCGGAACGTTTCGACGGCGTGGGACATCCTGCGAGGGGTCCTGTTCGGCGCCTGGTGGATCGTTCGCCACCGGATCCGCGTCGTCCACGCACGGACCTACGTCGGAGGGATCGTCGGTTGGCTGCTCGGCCTCTTCCTGCCGGTTCGGGTCGTCTTCCACAACGAGGGGTTCTGGCCGGAGGAGCAGCTCGACAACCGGATCTGGCAGCCGACGTCGGCCGGATACCGGCTGGCGAGCTGGATCGCCCGATCGATGTATCGCCGTGCCGACGCGATCGTGGCGCTGTCGAGACGTGCCCGGTCGGCGATCCTCTCCGATCCGGTGGTGGCGCGGCGAGGCCGGGCGATCGCGGTGGTCGGCAGCTGCATCGACGTCGACCGCTTCGAGCGGCGATCGGGCGCCGCGGCCGAGGGCGATGTCGGACTGATCTATCTCGGATCTCTCGGCGGGCGGTATCTCGTCGACGAGCTGTTCGACTTCATGCGCGTGGCGAAGACCCACGTGCCGCGAACGAGGCTGCGGATCGCCACCCGCTCCGACCGGGAGGCGCTGCTCGCGCGGGCGGCGGCGCGTGGAATTGCCCCGGGCGATATCGAGATCGGTCCGGCCGACGCCGACGAGGTTCCCGCGCTCCTGCGCCGCCATCACGCCGCGGTCTTCCTCCTGGCGGAGGGCCGATCGAACATCGCGACCTCGGCGACGAAGGTCGGCGAGTATCTCGCGGCCGGGCTGCCGGTGGCGGTCACGCCCAACTGCGGAGATGTCGACCTCATCGTGAGCGAAACCCGGACCGGAACCGTGGTGCGCGAGCACACCGAGGCGGCGTATGGAGCCGCCCTGCGGGACCTGCTGGATCTGATTCGTGACCCCGAGTTGCCGTCGCGATGTCGCGAAGCGGCGGTCCGTCACTACGGCCTGGAACAGGCGGTGTCCACGCAGCTCGCGCTCCATGTGGATCTGGCGCGGAGATGAACGCGAACGATGGGAAGAGCTTCCGCTCGCTTCCTGCGGAGTTGCCGCGGATCGGAGCGAGGTCCGACCTGTGGGGCATCCGTGGGTCTTGATCGAGTGCGGTGCGTGCGTATCCTGCTCGCATGCCGCACGCGGAGGAGAAGAACTGGGGCCCGATTCTCGAGCGGATCGAGTCGAACGTGAAGGTGATCGCCGAGGGGCACGGCGCGCTGAAACAGGAGATGAGTCAGTTTCGCCAGGACCTCGGCGGATTGAGTGGCAAGGTCGACCACTTGCAAGTCGAAGTGGCGTTCCTTCGAACCGACGTTCGGAGGGTCGAAACCGGCCTTTCGGACCTGCGTGCCGAAGTTTCGGATCTGCATGGCGGCCTCTCGGGCGTTCGCACGGAAGTATCGGACCTGAGGGGCGGCCTATCGGAGGTGCGCGCCGAAGTTTCGGACCTGCGCGGGGGTCTGTCGGAGGTGCGTACCGAGCTTTCCGAGGTGCGCGTCGAACTGGGGGGTATGAGGAACGACGTTCGCCGGGTGAAGGATCATCTCGGACTGAACGGAGCACCGTCTCCCTCGAGTGAAGAATCGGATCTCGGTCCCTCGGAAAAGTAGGTTGGACCGTCCGCGGTATCTCGATGCGGCCGTCCGCTCCTCCGGGCCGTCGCCGGCGATGGCTTCCCGAGGGTCTCCTCACCGGAGGCTCGCCGGCACGGCTGACTCCGGACTAGGCTAGGGGCCCGATGCCCCGCGTGCTGCTCCTCCTGCCGTACGCCTGGAACACGAGTCCCAGCCAGCGCTACCGAATCGAGCAGTGGAGCGCACGGCTGACGGCCGCCGGGGTGGAGCTCCATCCGGTCACGTTGATGTCCGAAGCGGAGCAGCGGCTGCTCCACGGCACGGGATCGACCGCCGCGAAGGCGTGGATGCTGGCCCGGTGCATGGCGAGCCGGGTGCTGCAACTGCGCCGCGTGCGGACGTTCGACGCGATCTGGCTCCACCGCACGGCGTGGCCGATCGGCCCCGCGCTGCTCGAGCGCTTCATCGCCTGGCTCGGCGTCCCGATCGTCTACGAGTTCGACGACGCCATCTTTCTCGCCGACACGGCGGCCGCGAACGCGCGGTGGGCGGCGCTGAAGTTCGCGGGCAAGACGGCCGAGATCTGCCGGATGAGTCGTCACGTCGTGGTCGGGAACGACTACCTGGCGGAGTACGCGCGCCGTCACAACGGGAGCGTCACCGTCGTGCCGAGCACGATCGACACCGACCTCTACCGCCCGCGCGATCGGTACGAGGAGCGGACGCCGGTCGTGATCGGCTGGAGCGGAAGCGCGACCACCGTTCCACATCTCCGCACGTTGGACGGCGCCCTTCGACGGGTGGCGCGCGAGGTCCCCGTCGTTCTGCACGTCATCGGAACGGACGCCTTCGAGCTGGAGGGGGTTCCGACCTACGTCGCTCCCTGGAGCGCCGCGCGGGAGATCCCGGAGCTGAACCGATTCGACGTCGGGATCATGCCGCTCCCCGACGAGGAGTGGACCAAAGGCAAGTGCGCCCTCAAGGCCCTGCTCTACATGTCGCTCGGAATACCGGCGGTCGCCTCGCCCGTCGGCATGAACGGGGAGGTGATCCGCGATGGCCAGAACGGCCGGCTCGCCGCCACCGAAGACGAGTGGGTCGAACGCCTGCTCGAGCTGGCGACCGACGTGCGTCTCCGGGAGAGGCTCGGTCGCGCCGGGCGGCGCACGGTCGAGGAGCGCTATTCGGCGGCCGTGCACGCGCCCCGCGTTCTGGAGATACTCCGGGAAGTCTGCGGATGAGCGGAATCGACCCCATCGCCGTCGTCGCGCTGCTCTCGGCCGCCTTCTGCGTCATCGCCGTCTTCGTCTTCCTCGGCTCGGTCGGTGCGCGCCCGGTTTTCGAGCGAAACGTCTCCGTGGCGGCGGTGGAGACGGAGATCGGTCCGGAGATCTCGCGCATCGCGCGATCGGCATTCTTCCTGCGCCTGGTCCTCGGACTGATCCTGCTGTACGGCGGCTACTCGGCGGTGATGGCGCCGGACAGCGGTTACTACGCGTGGTGCGGCGAGACGCTCGCGGCGATCTGGTCGGGTCGGCTTCCGCCGGAGGTGATGGAGAACCACATGACGCCGGGGCGCTCGGCGTTCCTCCTGCTGAACGGCGTGTCGGCCTTCCTGCTCGGAAACCCGTCGCTCGGGATGATCGTGCTGACGAGTCTGGCCGGCGCCTGGAACGTGTCGCTGGGCGCGCGGATCGCGCTACGGCTCGGCGACGCGGTTGCCGCGCGGTGGGCGGCCTATCTGCTCGCCTTCTTTCCGTCGCTCGTCCTGTGGAGCTCGCTGAACATCCGGGACTCGTTCTTGATTCTCGCGGTCACGGGATTCGTGTTGGGCGTCCTCGAGATCCGAACGCGATTCTCGCTGCGGAAGGTGCTGTGGATCAGCGCATGGCTGGTGGTGATGGGGCTGTTGCGCCCCTACCTGCTCCTGTTCGTCACCATCGCGGCGATCGGACCGTCGATCCTCGCGCCGGGCGCCAACTTCGGCCGCAACTTCGTCACCGGGCTCGTGGTCTCGATCGTCCTGCTGGTCGGCCTGCAGTTGGCCGGATTCTCCCAGGAGGCGCTTCAAGGGATTACCTTTCAGGACCTCAATACGCTGCGTGCCGGCTTCGCGCTCGGCGCCAACTCCGGATATTTGCAGGACGTCGACATTTCGTCAGTCGGGAATGCGCTTCGATTCCTGCCGCTGGGTATCGCCTACTTCCTGTTCGCGCCGTTTCCGTGGCAGATCGAGGGGACGTTGCAGATGCTCACCATCCCCGAAACGATCGCTTGGTACGGTCTGAGCTTCTGGGTCTTCCGGGGGATGCCGGCCGCGCTTCGCCGTTCGAAATCGGAGGCGTGGCTGGTGCTCGGAATGGCGGTGGCGATGACGATCTCCTACGCGCTGGTGTCCGGAAACGTCGGGACGGCGTATCGGCACCGGGCGCAGGTCCTGCCGATGTTCTTCGCGTTGGCGGCCGTCGGGCTCTCGCGACGATCCGCGGGCGCGGACGACGAGATGGCGATGCAGCCGGCGCGGGCGCGCGGACGGGCGTGAGCGAGACGGTGCCGTGAGCCGACCTCCGACGATCACCCTCACCATCGACGTCGAGGAGTGGTTCGACGGGCTTGGGCGGACGGTGGGGGGGCAGGCGAGTCGGGTGGAGGGGCAGCTCGAGGCGGCGTTGG
>CAYJRR010000132.1:0-12323 GCA_964372275.1 uncultured bacterium | reverse complement strand
GGGGACGATGTTCCGCTTGGTCCCGCCGCGGATCGTTCCGACGTTCACCGTCACGCCGCGCGCGTAGTCGGTGAGCGCCTGCGCGGCGATCACCGCGTGCGACAGCGCCTCGATCGCGTTCACGCCGTCCGAGTGGGCGTTCCCGGCGTGCGCGGCGCGTCCGACGGCACGCAACGAGTAGCCGCCGTTGCCGGCGCGATACGAGACGAGATCGCCGTTCGGCCGGCCCCCTTCGAACACCAGCGCGGCGCCGCAGCCGGCCGCCTCCGCCTCGATCGCCTCGCGCGACTCGTAGGAGCCGGTCTCCTCGTCGCCGCCCAGCGCCACGCGCAACTCGATCCCGTCGGCGCTGCCGTCGGCGACCAGCGCCGCCAGCGCGGAGAGCATCAGCACCACGCCCCCCTTGCAGTCGACCACCCCCGGCCCCACGGCTTTGGAGCCGTCGCGCGTGAACCCGTCGAACCGGTCGGACGGCTCGAAGACGGTGTCGAGGTGCGCGGTGAGGAAGATCGCCTTGGCCCCCGGGCGGGTCGCCGGGCGCCGCGCGATCAACGTGCGCGCGGCGGTCGGCCGGCCGTGGCCGGCCGGAGGTCGGAACCACCGCGTCTGGAAGCCGAGCGCCACGAACCCCGGAGCGATGAGATCCCCCACCGCTTCGATCCCTTCCAGGTTCGAGCTTCCGCTGTTGACGCGGACGATCCGCTCGAGGAGCGCGAGCGCCTCCCGTTCCCCGGCGCGGATCGACCGGGCCATCGCCTGTTCGGCTTCGTCGAGGGGCATGAAATCCCTTTCCGGTCGATGGTATGAGATCGGGACGGGGCCGTCGAATAGCCGCCGGCCCGCCTTCGTCGAAGGGTCCGCCATGGCGCGATCGATCGTCGTCCTGTTGGCCGCCGTACCGTTGCTCCCCGCCTTCGCTCCCTGGAGCGATGCCGCCGCCGAGACGATCACCTTGATCGACGGCAGCAAGCTCGCCGGCGAGGTGGTGCACGCCTATCGAGGCGAGTTCACCGTCAAGACCGCGGACCAGGAGATCGTCCTGCCGAAGGGCCGGATCCGCTCGATCGCGTTCGAGGCGCCGGCGCCGCGAGCGATCTACTCCACCCCGGAGAAGACGCTCGAAGCCTGGCGGCAGGCGGCCACCAGCGGCGACGAGAAGGGGATGCTCGAAGCCTACGCGCTCCTCTACCAGGGGATGGCCGCCGCCGACATGGAGGGGATGGACTTCCGCGCCAAGAGCAAGCTCCTGGCCGACGTGTCGAAGACGAAGTTCACCGTCAAGGAGCGGAAGATCGACAAGAACAAGGCGGTCCTCACCGTCGAGCAGGAGAAGGACGGCGAGTCGCAGCAAGGAGAGATCACCTTCGTGCTCGAAAACGGCGAATGGAAGATGACCCCCTGATGCGTAGGGGGCTCTCGATCGCGTTTGCGATCGCGTTCGCGGCGGCGGCCGCGCGCGCCGAAGCCGCCTTCGCGCCCGCGGAAGCCGATCCGATCCGATCGGTAGCGGTATCGGTATCCGATCCGAATCCGAGCCGACCGGTATCCGTATCGGATCCGAACCCGATCGGATCGGACCCGATCGGCCCCGATCGGCTCGTACCGGATCGGATCGGATCCGAGTCGGATACGGCTACCGATACGGATACGGAATCGCCGCCGCCGGTCTTCCGCGACGAGCCCAAACGCCTCCCGCCGCTCTTCTGGTACGAGAACGACCCCGACCGCCGGTCGTCGTTCTTCATGTTGATGATGCTCTGGTGGCAGGCCGACAACCCTGAGCGGCGCTTTCAGTGCTTCTTCCCGCTCTACTACCTGCGCGAACACAAGGCCACCCAGGCGCGCACGATCGCCTCGCCGCTCTTCTACGGGTGGCGATCGCCCAAGGGGCACGCCGCCTACGTGCCGCCGGTCTACGTCGAGCGGAGCGAGGGGATCCGGCGCGTCGGCGTTCCACCTCTGTTTTGGTACGGAAGGGTAGGAACCGGGACGACCTCCTACCTGGCGCCGTTCTACTTCTTCGACGAACGCGACGGCCGACGCGTGCTCGCCACGCCGATCGGCGGGGGCTGGGGGACGCAGGACGATTGGCAGGGGGTCGTCGGTCTCTACTACTGGCGTCACGCGCGGTCGGCGACGGCCCAACTCGACGCGCACGTGCTCTTCCCGTTGTTCTGGCACGTCGGCCGACCCGGCCGCTCCACCTGGGCGCTCGGTCCGATCTTCCACACCGCGCGCCAGACCCGGGCGGGGACGAAACACGCCTACGGCCTTCCGCCTCTCTTCTATCGGCGGACGTCGCCGGGGGGCGGGAGCACCACCGTCACCCCGCTCTCGGTCTTCGAGCGTCGCGACGAGAAGCGGGCGTTCCTGGTCACCCCCCTCGGCGGTTACGCCACGGCGCCGGGGCGGGCGACGGTGCTGGCGGGGCCGTGGTTCGAGCGCTTCGCCGACGGCGTGCGATCGCGCGCCCTGATCCCGCTCTTCTACCACCGCCGGGAGGGCCGCGACGTGCGGTTCGTCTCGCCGGGGGTCGTCTTCCACCGCGAGGCGGACGGCGACCTCCGTGGCCTGTTCGGTCCGCTCTACCACGTCTCCACCGCCGCGGGCCGTACCTGGTTCCTGATCCCCGGGATCTGGCGCCACGAAGCGCGCGGTCGCGGGCGGGGCTACGGCGCGCTGCCGTTCTACCGTTGGACGAGCGACGACGGGGCGAGCTACGCGGGGCTCGTCCCGCTCTACTTCTACCGGAACCGGATCGGCGACGACGGGAAGCGCCGGCGGTTCGCCACGCTCCTGCCTCTCTTCTGGTTCCGCGAGGGGCCGGGCACGCTCGACCTCCTCTCGCCGGTCTACGCGCAGATCCGCCGACCGGGCGGCGATCGCCGGGTGATGGCGGCGTGGCTGTGGTGGGACCACCGCGCGCCTGGATACCGCAACCTCACCCTCTTCCCGCTGTTTCATTGGGACCGCCACGGCGGCGGCCGCCGGCTCGTGACGCCGATCGGCGGCTTTGCCCGCGAACGGGACCGGAGCACCTCTCTCTGGGGTCCTTTCTACCGGCATCGCGATCCGGAGAACGCCGCCGACGTCGTCTTCCCGCTGTTCTGGCGGCTGCGCAGCCCCGACGCGCAGACGGTGGTCGCCGGTCCGTACTACCGTACGCGTCAGGGGGCGTACTTCGCCGAGGGGATCTTCCCGCTCTGGTTCCACACCGCCTATCCGGGCGCGGCGCAGTCGGTCGTCTTCCCGCTCTTCCTCTACCGCGTCGACCGGGTGGAACGGTCGCGCACGCTGTTCACGCCGATCGGCGGCTATTCCAGGAACGACCGCGACCGCACGTTCCGCCTGCTGGCGCCGC
The DNA here is from genome assembly GCA_964372275.1 of uncultured bacterium. GTDB lineage: Bacteria > CAYJRR01 > CAYJRR01 > CAYJRR01 > CAYJRR01 > CAYJRR01. The sequence goes on along the minus strand of CAYJRR010000132.1, from coordinate 8,962 downwards.
TCGTCTACCGCGAGTCGGGGCCCCACCGCCGCGTCTCGGTGCTCTTCCCGCTCTTCTGGTACCACTACGACCACGGGCGCCAGACGGTCGTGGTGCCGCCGTTCTTCACCCGGCGCACCGACCGGACGCTTCGCGTCGGGACGATCCCGCTCTTCTACTACTCGCGGGTACCCCGCTCGACCTTCTTCGTCTCCCTTCCCGGGATCCTCCACTTCCGCGACGACGACGACCGGGCCACCTTCGTCGCGCCGCTGTTGAGCCTGTGGAGTCGCACCCCGAGGACGACCTTCGGCTTCGTCGGTCCGTTCGTGTGGGACCGGAACTTCGAGACCGACGACCACGTTCGCGCGCTGATCCCGGTCCTCTACCATCGCCGGCACCGAGATCGGTCGGTCCTCCTCACGCCGCTTCTCTTCCACCGGCACGACACCCGCCGGTCGACGACGATCCTGCCGGGGATGGCCTACGCCAGCCGGCGGCGCGGCGGGGAGGTCGTCTCTCGCGCGGCGTGGGTCGGTCCGCTCTACCTGCGCGTCGCACCGCGCGCCGCCGACGCCGTCCTCTTCCCGTTCCTGTTCCACGCGCACGGCCGCTCGAGGTCGTCGACCGCCCTGGCACCGATCTTTTTCCGGACCCGCGATGAGGCCGGCTCGTCCACGACGCTGCTCCCGCTGTTTCACCACGCCCGGAGCGGCGACCGCTGGCGCCTGCTGACGCTGGCGGGGGGAGGAGGCTCCGATCCGGCGCTCGACACGTCGTGGTGGTGGGTGCTGAACGCGATCCACGCGCGCGCCGGGGATCGGTCGCGCACCGCGGTGATCCCGCTCGCCTTCGTCGACGCCTCGCCGCGGCGCCGGGTCGTCGCCTCCCCGCTGTTCTTCGACGCCGTCGACCGCGAGCGCGGCGAGCGCACCACCCTCCTGCCGTTGTTCTACCGGCGGGCGAGCGAGGAGCGCAGCACCTGGGTCGCCTTTCCCCTGGCCTGGAGCCACCGCGAGCGCGGGCTCACCCGCGGCGGCATCCTCCCCTTCGCCTTCTGGCGCCGCTCGAAGGAGCTCTCCTGGACGGCGGTGCCGCTCCTGTTCACCTACGCCGAGCGACGCGGAGACGACCACCTCGCGCTCTACGGACCGCTGGTCGACGTGAAGCTGGGCGGGCGGCGGACGGTGGCGCTGTTCCCCGTCTTCCGCTACCACCGCGACGAGGCCGGCAGCTCCTTCGCGTCGCTCCCGTTCCTGATCTGGATGAAGCGGGACGGCCACACCCGCGGCTTCGTCGGGTTCGGATACTGGAACGGCGAGACCGGGACGCGGGTCTTCCCGCCCTACTTCCGGTTCCAACGCAAGGACGGCGAGGGCCGGGAGCGGCGCACCGTCGAACTGCTCGTGCCGGGCTACGTCCGCTACCGGACGCCGGCGAAGGAGATCGTGGTCGTCCCGCCGTTCTACCGGGTGCGTCGCGCCGACGGGACCCGCGTCCACGGGATCGCCCCCTTCTGGAACGAGGAGCTGGGACGCGGACGCCACTCCTGGAGCGTGCTCGGGGATCTCGTCGGCTACCAGCGCGTCGGGCCGCACCGGCGGCTGACGCTGTTGTTCGGATTCCACGTGCCGATGAAGTCCCTTCCGGCGAAGCGGGTCCGTTCCGGGCGCGCGTCGCCGCCCGTCTTCGCGAACGGTGTCGCCGCGACCAACGCCGCGCTCGCCGCGCCATGACCGGCCCCTACCTTGTATTTGCGCGACCCGGCTGTTAGAACCCGGGGCCGTTTTGAAAACCCACGTCCGATCGGCGGCGGCGCTGCTTCTCCTCGCGGGCACGGCCGGGTGCGCCTCCGAGAAGCCGGCCCCGCGCCACTTCCATGCGCCGGCCGGCATCGCCGTCGGCCCCTCCGGCGACGCGTCGCCGCCGCACCTCTACGGATTCGTCGCCGATCCGGGATCGTTCTCGATCCGGCGCATCGACCTCGACCGCCGGGAGCTCGACAGTCCTCGTTTTCCGGTGGGTCGTACCCTCGGCACGCTGGCGGCGCACGTCGACGACGACACCGGAACGGTCGACGCGTTGTGGGGGATCGACGTCGACCTCGGCCAGCTGGTCCGGATCGACACCGGCCGCGCGCTCGATCCGGTCGCGGAGAGTCCCGAGTTCCAGGACGTGGGCCCCACATCGGACGTGGCGCTGACCGGCATCGACGTCGACGCGGGCGAAACGCCGACGCAGACCTGGACCGTCGCCTACCGGGAGACGATCGCTCGCTGGGAGGTCCACGGATCGGGAACGGGGATCCAGAAGCGTCTGGCAAAGACCGGAGATCGCTACCGGTCGGACAAGGACGAGGTCTCCTTTCTCATCCGGCAGGCCGGAGACGGACCGCCGACCGAAGGGGACACGTTCACGTTCGTGACCGACAACGGCGTCGAGGTCGCGAACACCGTCGTCAACGGTCGGGCGGTGAACGTCGTCGCCGTAACGTCCGAGATCGGGATCGTCTCCACCGAGAACACCGCGCCGCCCAAGCCGGCGCGGCTGGTCGCGTTCGACCTCGCGACCGGCGAGACGCTCGTCACCTACCTCCTGCCGAACGGCACGATCCCGGCGGGGATGGAGCTTTCGCCCGACGGGACGGCGCTCTACGTCGCCGACATGGGCAGCCCGACGATCCATCGGCTCTCGATCGCCGGCGCGCCCGAGGCCTGGACCGTCGACTCGCTCGACGTGCCGGTGCCGATGCGCGACGTCGCGGTGAGCGGCGACGGGACGCGCGTCCATCTGCTCGCCGCCGACGCGGAGGACGTCTTCGTCCATCTCGCGTCGCCGTGGGGGGCGATCGACGCCGTCGGGTCGTTGCCCGGCGTCGATCCGGTGCGGATGCCCTTGTCGGTGCGCGCGATCGCGGGGGCGCGCCGGCCGCACGTGATGAAGGGAAGCGGCGTTCCGGCCTACCCGGTCCTGGTCAGCACGCACGGCGGCGGGATCCTCTTCCTGAACGGAGCGACCGGCTGTGTCGACTACGTCGATTCACGGGGACCGCGCCTGACGGGCAGCCGGTTCCGCGATTCGGCCCTTCCCTCCGCCCCGACCTTCGTCGAGGACGCCTTCGAGGCGAGCCCCTGCGGCGGGCGCGTGCTCGACGAGACCTGGACCCTCGTCTTCAACGGCGCGCTCGACGCCTGGGAGGTGACCGGTTCCCTCTCCGGGAAGCAGGTCGGCGTGCTGGTGGAGGGGACGCCCTACACGACCGACGGCGGCGAGCTGACGATGCGCATCGACGGATCGCCCGACCTTCCCACCGACGACGGCGACACCTACTTCGTCAGCGTCACCGACGGTGTGCGGCCGCTGTCGGTCGGCTCGGTCCCGGAACGCGCCGTCTTCTTCACGCGCACCTCCGACGACGGCGAGGAGCACGAATACGCCCTCGTCTCGAACGTCGCCGGCGATAGCGTCAGCCAGATCAACGTCGGCCGCCGGAAGGTGGTCGAGACCTACCGGTAGCCTCGCGCGGGAGGGGACCGGTTGTGGCCACCCCCGTTACGTCCCGTGACGGTTGGCAACGGTTCGGAATCGAAGCGAAAACCGGCGAAACGGGCGGCCCGCAGGCGGCGCGGGGTGCGTCAGTTCGGCACGATCGCCGTTCGGGCGGACGAAACGAAGCGCTTCATTACCTTCGAAATCGGGTAGTTAGCATGCTCCCGCGAAGGCGGAGCGCGGCACGTTCGTTGCTGAATGTCCGCTTCTGATTCGCGTCGAGGGGGTCCATTGAGCACGATTCGCGCGCCGCTCGTCCTGTTCGTCGTCGCCCTGGCGGCCTGTGCTCCGGCCGAGTTCCCTGCCGATGCGCCCCTGCCCGCGTCCACCACCCCCTTCGACGCCGACTACCGGGCGGCGGCCGACGAGTTCGACGTTCCCGCGCCGATCGTGCGCGCGATCGGTTTCGCCCAGACCGAGCACCACGCCGTCACCGACTCGCACGCCGGTCAGTTCGGCGTGATGGGCCTCCAGGAAGAGGCGATCGCCGAGGCGGCGAGCCTCCTCGGGATCGAGGCCGACGCGATCCGCACCGAGACTCGCGCCAACGTCCGCGCCGCCGCCGCGCTGGTCGCGGCGCGACGCTCGGAGGGGCTGTCCTGGTACGCGGCGGCGGTCGCGGTCCCCGCGTTGCCGGACGAAGCGCTGCGCGCGCGGTGGTTGCGGAAGCTGGCGCGCGACCTGAAAAGGCAGGGGGCGCTGGCGTGGATCGAGTCGCTGCCGCCCGAGCAGGCCACGCTCTCGTTCGCCCCGGCCGAATATCCGGGCGCGGACTTCGTCGCCGCGTACGGCGGCAACTACACCAACGCGAGCCGCGGCCTCGACGACCTGACCTACGTCATCATCCACGACGTCGAAGGTTCCTACGAAGGTTGCATCAGCTGGTTCCAGAACCCGGCGGCGCAGGTCTCCGCGCATTACGTCGTCTCCAACGAAGGAAACGTCACGCAGATGGTCTCCGAGGCCGACATCGCGTGGCACGCGGGGAACTGGACCTACAACCAGAAGTCGGTCGGGATCGAGCACGAGGGGTACATGAGCGACCCCAACTCCTATCCCGACCCGATGATGCAGGCGTCGGCTGCCCTCACCCGCTACCTCACCGACAAGTACGCCATCCCCCGCGATCGGGATCACATCATCGAGCACAAGGAGGTCCCCGGTTCGACACACGTCGATCCCGGCCCGTACTGGGACTGGGAGCAGTACATGGAGCTGATCGAGGGGGACGTGGCGATGACCGCGATGCTGGTCGGCTACGTCCGCGAGGGGGACATCTACGAGGGTCCGCCGATCGCCGGCGCGCGGGTGTCGATCGGCAACGGCCGGTCGACGACGACCGACGCCGACGGCTACTACGAGTTCGACGAGCTCGACCTCGGTCTCTACGAGGTCCATGTGACGGCCGACGGGTACGAGCCGGCGACCGACACCAAGGAGGTCGACACCGGCGGGACGTTCTGGAAGAGCGTCGCGCTGACCCCCGCCGGCGAGGACGACGTCGGCGATGACAGCCGGCGAAGCCTGCCCGGAGGGTGCTCGGTCGGTGTCGGCTCCGGCGCCGCGGCCCCTCGCTCCGGCGCGTGGCTCGCCGCCGCGCTGCTCGTCGGTTTCGCGCTTCGGGGGGCCCGCTCGCTGCGGGCACGCGCCTAGTACGAACGGCGGCGACGCCGAGTCGGCGGAACGCTCGCCTCGGGATCGATTTGCCGCTAGATTCTCTTTCCGATGCGTCGGATCGATCCGTTGCACGTCCATGCGGTGACCGGAGGGATCTTCGGCGCCGGCCTGCTGGTCCTGGGCATCGTCTGGAGCTTCCCCCGCTTCTTTCTCTTCCTCGGCCTGCTCGCCGTGGCGGCGTTCGTCTACACGCGCCTCTACGCCGCCGTCGAAGGCTGGATGGAGTCCGACGCCGCGTCGACCGCCACCGACTTCGATCTCGACGAGGACGAGGAGGACGATGAGGATCGGAGGTCCCCACGTCCGACGGCCGCCCGACCGAAGCGACGCCGCGGCCCCCCTCGGAAAATTCCGTCGCGCGACGTCGATGTCCGCTCGACCTCCTCGGGCACGAAAGCAACGGCGTCACCCGTTTCTCCCCGCCCCGGCGACGTCGCGTCCACCGAACCGACGTAGCGGTTTGGCGGCGAGACGCCCTACGGCGTGCGGCGGCGGAAGATCAGGCCGACGTCGTCGGCGTAGACGCGCTCCCAACCGGGAGAGGCCTCGAGGTACGGGATCAGGCGGCGGTGGGCGCCGCGGTCGAGGATCGCCCAATCGACGCGGTAGCGGTCGAGGATCCGCTCCCAGCCGTACTCGGCGTAGGTGACGGCGAGGTAGTCGGACCAGACCGGATCGGGGAAGATCCAGATGCGGACGTCGGCGAAGGTCTTCGCCTCGGCGGGAAGACGCCACGAAAGGAATCCGCCCCACTCCATCGAGTTGAACAGGCGGCCGGAGACGCCGTTCGCGGTAGCCCACGCGGTGAGTTCGACCGGCGTGTCGCTCTCGAACTGCCGCTTCATCGCCTCGTCGCCGTGGAGGCCACGAAGCCGCACGAACGGCGACTCCTTCACCAGCAGGGCGATCCAGAACAGGAGCGTCGCCGCGGCGACGGCCGCCGGCCACCGCCGAGGCGGCCGATCGGCGGGGGCCGCCGGAAAGACCCGGGCGAGCGCCGGCGGAAGGACGATCCCGAGCCAGCAGACGTGCCGGATGCCGGTCAGCGCGAGGAGGCCGAAGGCGGCGATCGCCGGGAGGTCGCGCCGGGCGAACCACCGGCCCGAGCGAAGGAAGGCGAACAGCACCACGGCGCAGGCGACCGCCAGGCGCACACCGTGGGACGAATCGAGCGAGGTCGGGGCCCATTCGCTCAAGCCCCGCGACGCCGGCATCGAGGAGTTGGTCGCGACGTATCCGAGGATCGACGGACCGTAGGGGTTGGCGAAGCTGGCGAGCGTCGCCGCGACGGCGGTCGCCGCGTGGCCGAACGCCTCGCCGCGTCCGCGCATCGACGCCAGCGCGTGCGCGATCCACTCCCGCGCCCCCCCCGACGAAGGGCCCGTCTCCCACAGCACCCCCAGCATCACCAGCGCGGAGAGCAACGGGCCCAGCGGGAACGATCCGTGGAGGTTGGCCCAGAGCGCGGTCAGAACGGCCGAGAGGCCGATCGTCGCCGCCGTCGGACGAGCCGAAAGCGCGAGGCAGGCGTAGACCGCGAAGAGCGGAAGGGCGAACAGCTGTGGCCGCAACCCCAGGTTCTGGACGACGAGCCACGCGGACAGGAGCGCGCCGATCCCCAGGCCAGAGTCCCGTCCCCGCGCGGCGCGGCGGCACGCCCACGCGACCGTCACCACGGTTCCGCCGACGGCGATCGCCAGCAGCACCTGCAGCCCCGAAAACCCCGACCAGGACCAGACGCGGTGGAACAGCGCCTGCGCCCCCCAGGTCCCGTTCAGGAAGACCGTTCCGGCGACGGTGTGCGTGAGGCGGTCGACGTCGGCATAGCCACCGGCGTCGGCCATCTCCCTCCCCAGGGCGAGGTAGACGGCCAGGTCGTTCATCGGAAGCGTCTTGCTCTCGCAGAACAGGACGAGCAACGCCGCCGCGAACGCGAGCGCGAGCTGGCCGGTCGTCGGCCGCCTAACCTGCATCTCTCACCCGGCTCGCTCGACCGCCGTCACGCCGCGGCGGGCTTCTTCGCCTCGGCGCGATGCGTCTCGCACAGCCCCTCGCCGGCGACGGGCTTGTTGCAGCCCTCCTTCGAGCAGGCGGTGTAGCGGGCATCGCCGAACGCGCCGCTCCTCCAGAGGCGGTAGTGCGAATCGCAGTAGCCCTTGGCGCGGTAGGGGTTCTTGCAGGCCTTGACCTGGCAGGCGCGGGCTTTCGCCCCCCCTTTGTGGTGGACGTGATTCGCTTCGGTCTTCTTCGGATCGGGCTTGTGGGCCATCGTCTCTCCTGACTCCTCGCGGTATACCGTAGCTCGGTGTCGATTCTCCAGTTCCTGTTCGCGCACCATCCGCCGGAGCGGCGGGATCGATGCGTCGCCGTGCCGTGGCCCAACGGCGGTGCGCTTTTCCTGTGCGCGCGCTGCCTCGGGATCTGGCCGGTGACCTTCGCGCTGCTCGTCGCCGACCTCGGAGGCTGGCTCCCGCTCGTGCGCCTGGGAACGGCCGGGGCGATCCTCCTTCCGATCCCGGCGGTCGTCTCGTTCTGGGCGGAGACGACCGGCCGGATCGCCGGCTCGAACGCGCTTCGGATCGCCACCGCCATCCCCCTCGGGGTCGCGCTGGCCGAGCTGTTCGCGCGCTACCTGCGTCGCCCCTCCGATCCGCTGTTCTGGTCGGTCACGGGACTGTACGGGGCCTTCTGCCTATTCGTGTTGCTGCGAGCGCGAGCACGCCGGCCGCCGACGTGAGCCACATCCACCCGCGGACGGCGGGCCGGCACCGAAACTCGACCGTGTGTGGGCCCGCGGGGAGGACGACCCCCTGCCAGATCGCGTCCGCGCGGACGATCTCGGCGGGCCGGCCGTCGATCCAGGCCTTCCACCGCGGATGCCAGGCCTCGGCCAGGACGAGGAGCCCGTCGGTCGTCGCCTCGGCGTCGACCCGGATCCGGTCGCTGGAAATTCGCGTCACGCGGGCGCGCCCGGCGGAGCCCGGCGCCCGATCCGACAGCCCGACGTCGGACGTCACCACGGCGGAGGCCGCCGGATCGAGCGCGAGGGCGGCGGCGCGCTCCGCGTCTCCTTCCGCGACGACGTCCGCCCGGGCGACGATCGACGCGACCAGCGGCTCGAACGCCGCCGACCACGCGGCCAGGCCGCCGGCTTCGGCGAACGGTCGTGGCTCGAACCCGTCCGGGGGCGCGGCGCGCGCATCGCCGACCCACACCCCCACCCCGAGCAGCCGGAGCAGCGCCGGATCGGTGCGTGCGGGCTCGCCGAGGAAGCGACGCTCCGGTGGAGCGTCGCGATCGAGGAGCCGCGAGTAGAGGCGCGGCACGACCTGCGAGTAGCCGCGCGCGTTCCGGTAGCCCCAGCGGCCGCCGCCATTGTAGGGGAGGGGGGCCGACGCGTCGTCGTGCGACAGGCGGGCCCCCCCCGCGCGCTCCGCTGCCGAGGCAAAGACGGCGGGCGGGTCGAGCGCGGCGATCGGCTCGGCGGGCGGTTGACGGAAGGGGAGCGGCAGGAGGTCGACGACCAGGAGCGCCGCGGCGACGGCGGCGCCGGCGCGCGCGCCGATCCGACGGCGGCTGCACGCGAAGAGCCAGGCGGCCGCGAACACCGCGTGCGTCGAGGCGAGCAGGAGCGACCGCCGGGCGTCACCCTCCTGCGCCATCGCGGCGGCGGCGCTCCCCGCCGCGAGGAGGACGATCGCCGCGGCCGCCGCGAGGAGGCCTCGCGACGTCGCAGGCGAGGCGCGCTCGCCGCCGC
>CAYJRR010000131.1:0-12461 GCA_964372275.1 uncultured bacterium | reverse complement strand
CTGCACCCACCAGCAGTGCGTGGTGCGCCCGGGGGCGCGCTATCTCCGCTGTCCCTGCCACGGTTCGACCTTCGATCTCGAAGGGGAGGTGGTCCGCGGGCCGGCGCCGAAGGGGTTGCCGCGGTACGACGTGACGAAAGAGGGGGAGCAGATCGTGATCGCCGTTTCGCCGGAGGTGCCTCGTTGAACGCCCGAATCGTCGCGCGCGGATGGCTGCTCACCTCCCTCTTCGCGATGGGATCGCTTTCGTCCGGAGCGGACGCGCGCCCGCGCAAGCCGCCGGCCGACATCGCGCCCCCTCCCGCCGCCCCGCTCGTCGCCGGATCGGCCGGAACCGCCTCCTCCTCGTCGGCCGCCGGAACGACTCCGTCCGCGGCCGCGGACTCGGCGCCTTCCGCGGCCCCGCCCGCCGCCGGATCCGGCGCATCTGCCGTGCCGGCCCCTCCGCGCGCGGTGGTCGACGAGGCGTTCAAGGCCCTCGGACTTCCGCCCAGTCCGGCCGATGCCGCGGCGCCCTCCGGCGCGTCGTCCGAGCCCCCGCCCGCCTCCGACGACACCGGCGCACGCGCCGCCGGCTCGACGCCGGTCTCAAGCCCGGCGCCCTCCGCCAACCCGCGGCCGTTCGTCCGCGGCGGGATCTACGACAAGCCCTACCTTTCGGGTGTCACCCGTTGGACGCGCCTGGGCGGCTACGCCGACGTCCAGCTGCGCCACGAGCGCGCCGACGGTGCGGTCGAGGAGACGACGTTCGTTCCCAAGCGCTTCAACCTCTTCACCTTCACCCCCGTCTCCGACCGCGTGCGCGTGGCGGCCGAGGTCGAACTCGAGGACGGCGCGGAGGAGATCGCGCTCGAGACGGCGGTGGTCGACGTCGAGCTCCACGAGGCCGCGACCTTCCGGGGAGGCGTGATCCTCTCCCCGCTGGGGCGCTTCAACCTCGCGCACGACAGTCCGGCCAACGATCTGGTCGATCGCCCGCTGGTATCGACGGATCTTCTGGGGGCGACGCTCTCGGAGGCGGGGATGGGGTTCTGGGGGACGGTCGAGTCGGCGCTCATCGCGCCGTCGCTCCCGCTGCCGGACGCGCGTCTCACCTACGAGCTGTACCTGGTCAACGGCTTCGGTGAGGGGGTCTTGCTCGGAAGCCCGGACGGCACGCGCATCGCGGAGGGGAAGGGGACGTTCGAGGACGAGAACGGCTCTCCGGCGTTCGTCGGCCGGCTCGGGTTGAGCCCGATCCCCGACGTCGACGTCGGCTTCTCAGGGCACCGCGGTGCCTACAACGTCTACCGCCTCGAAGGGGTCGCGATCGACGAGCGCCGGAGCCTCGCCATCGTCGCCGTCGACGGCGAAGCGCGGCGCGGTCCGCTCGCGATCGCGGGCGAGCTGGCGTACACCTTCGTCGACGTCCCGGCCTCGATGCGGGACGTGAACGCCTCCCGCCAGTCCGGCTTTTTCCTGGAGGGGCGTTACCGATTCCTGGACGGGGCGATCCGGACGATGCCGACCTCTTCGTTCGCCGCCACCCTGCGCCTGGAGCGGGTCGACTTCGACCGCGACCGCGACGGCGACGACCACGGCCGCCTCACCCTCGGGCTAAGCTTCCGCCCGATCCCGGAGACGGTGCTCAAGCTCGACTACCGGCGCGAGAGCGTGCGCGATCGGTTCAATCTGGAGACCCCCGGCGCCGCCGTCCTCTTCGGCCTCGCCAGCTACTTCTGACGTAGCCGTCCGGCGAGCGCCGCCGGATGACCTGACCGTCCGCATGGACGTGGAATTCGTTCCTCGGCGCTCCGGGCTACCAGCCGTCGTCTTCGCCTTCGCCGTCGGACGAGTCTCCACCGTCATCGGTTCCCCATCCGTCGCCGTCATCCGCCGGCGCGGGCGTCGCGCCGGCTCCGTCACCGTCCGTCGCGGCCGCGTCGCCCTTCGTGGCGGCCGGCGCCGGGGAGGGGGCTGCGCCCGTCGAATCGGCCTCGGCGTCCGCCCAGTCGGCGTCGCCTTCGGCCGGGGTCGTAGCGGCATCGGAAGCGGCCGGTGTGGCGGCCGCGGTCGGCGCGCTCGGCGTGGCGGCCGGGGCCGCCTCCTTCGCGCCGCCGGCTTCCCACGAGAACGGTCCCCGGGCTCGCGGCCGGACGAACTTCCGTGGCAGCCATCCTTCGAACGTCATCGTCTCTTCGCCCCGGGGGATCTCGGCCTTCACCCGCACCCACTTGCCTTCCGGATCGTGGTCGGTCACTTCGACCATCGTGCCGATCTGCAGCTTGATCTTCGACTTCGACTTCTCCGTCGGATCGATCCGCAGGTCGGCCTCGACCGTGTTGACGATCGCCTTCTCCGCGGCGGCGTCGCGCGACGTCCCGACGATCGCGCCGAAGCATCCCAAGGCCAGCACCACCCTCGTCGATCGAGTCAGCCGGTTGAGTGGCATCATGGCTCCATCCTAGTCGATCTCGAGCCGATAGCCGATTCCTCACACGGAGCGGATCCTCCAGGTTGGTCGAGTGCCGGGCCGAGGCGCGCTATCGGCGCAGGTTGTGGACCGGGACACCCACGGCGGGTGCTCGGGACAGCGGACCGTCGGCGGTGATCACGGTCGCATCGGCGACGCGCGCCGCGGCGAGATACAGCGCGTCATATCCGGAGACGTTGTGGCGGTGCGTCCAGGCCTCGCGGAGAAGCAACGCATTCGGCACTCGGCGAATACCCCACGCCTGCAGATCGTCGAGCGCCTGCCTGGCGCGCCGTTCCCCCAGGCGATCGGTCATCACCTCACGGCGCAGGACGGACAGGACCTCTGCGTCAATCAGGTCCGGAGCGAGGAGCTCGCCACGTTCGACGAGCTTCCATGCCTCCTTGCCCAACCTCGATCGAAGGAGCACCTCGACCGCGATCGAGGCGTCGACGACCCATCTCACGGGCTAGAGCTCCCTTTCGCGCTCCGCGCGTGCTTCGTCCAAACTCCTGCCCGCGCCGCGCGGCAACTCCACCGGCTCGCGCGTTTTCAGCCGTTCCCGAAACTCGCGATCGGCGATCTCCCGGAGCAACGCGCCCAGGACGAGGTCGCGCAGCGGGCGCCCGTCCTGGCGTGCAAAGCGACGCAGCTTCCGGTGCAGGGCCTCGGGGAGATTCTTGACCTGAAGGTTCGCCATGACGAAATGATAGCATGCCTATAGAACCTATCAAGCATGCTACGAGCACCCTACCCGCGACTGCAGGTGATCGGCCTCGCGCGTCCAACCGGGTCGGCCGGGCGGTTATCGCAGGTGCTCGGCGAGCGCCGTTTCGTTGAAGCCGACGAGCAGGGTGCGACCGACGCGGACCATCGGGGCGCGGAAGTTGCCGGTCGGACCGCGCAGCTCGTCGAGTCCCGTCTCGCCGCTCGTCTGCCGCCGGCTCGCCTTCCCCTTGGAGACGACGACCTCGTCGACCGCCTTCAGGAGCGCCCTCACCTCGGCGTCGGTGAGCGGGGCCTTGCGGGCGAGCCGCTGCTCCTTCACCGAGACCTTCTTCTTGTCGAGCACCGCACGGGTGCGTTCGCAGCTCGTTCAACCTTGGCGGTGGTAGTACCAATCGATGGCCGGCATGGCGCGAAGGATAGCCGATCTCGCCGTCCTTGACCCCCTCCCGGACGCTCTCTAGATTGCGCGGGGCCGATGCTGCCTCCGCCCACCCGCCGCAAGAGCCGCCGGATCCACGTCCGCGACGTCCCCATCGGCGATGGGGCGCCGATCACCGTGCAATCGATGACCACCACCGATCCGCACGACGTCGAGTCGACGGCGCGGCAGGTGACGGCGCTGGCGGAGGCCGGCTGCGAGCTGGTGCGGATCACGATCCCCGACTACGAGGCGGCGCGGGCGATCCCCGAGATCCGGCGCCGGACGAACGTGCCGCTGATCGCCGACATCCACTTCAACCACCGGCTGGCGCTCGCGGCACTCGAGGGGGGGATCGACGCCCTCCGCCTGAACCCCGGGAACGTCGACGACCCGGCGAAGGTGGGGAAGGTGTGCGACGAGGCGAGGGCGCGCGGCGTGCCGATCCGCATCGGGGTGAACTCGGGATCGCTGCCGCTCGACCTGATCGACAAGTACGGCGAGCCCTGCCCGGAGTCGATGGTCGAGGCGGCGTTCCGTCACGTCGAGGTGCTCGAGCGGCACGGCTTCCGCGACTACAAGATTTCGGTCAAGTCGACGCACGTGCGGACGATGGTCGAGGCCTACCGCCTGCTCGCCCGGCAGACCGACGCCCCGCTTCACCTGGGGCTGACCGAGGCGGGGGTCTCCGGACCGGGCTCGATCAAGTCGGCGATGGCGATCGGATCGCTCCTGCTCGACGGGATCGGCGACACGATCCGCGTCTCCCTCACCGGCGAACCGGTGCAGGAGGTCGAGGCCGGTTTCGAGATCCTGCGCTTCCTGGGCCTGCGCAAGCACGGGATGAACGTGATCGCCTGTCCGACCTGCGGGCGGCTGGCGGTCGACGTCGAGGGGATGGCGAGGCGCGTGGCGCAGCGCTATCCGAACCTGAAGCGCGCCTTCGACGTGGCGGTGATCGGCTGCGCCGTGAACGGACCCGGCGAGGCGAGGGAGGCCGACATCGGCGTCGCCGGTGGCAACGGCGTCTCGGCGATCTACCGCAACGGCAAGGTCGTCGGCCGCTACCGCAACCACGAGATCGAGGCGGCCCTCTACCGCGAGATCGACCTCCTCCTGGCGGACGACGCCGACGCCGAGCGCCGGCGGATGGCGTCGACGGTGAGCGAGGAGGAGATGGCACGCGCCATCGCGGCCGAGATCGCCTCGGCCGGGGGCGGCGCGGCCGGCGGCGGGACGGACGAGCGGCCGCTCAAGGTCGTGCCGTAAGCGGCCGGGCCGGTCGTATAAGATGCGCGCGCCATGCGCCTGACCCGCTACTACCTGCCCACCCTCAAGGAGACCCCCGCCGACGCGGAGGTCGTCTCGCACCAGTTGATGCTCCGCGCCGGGATGATCCGGCTGGTCACCCGCGGGATTTACGACTTCCTCCCGCTGGGCCCGCGGGTCGTCCGCAAGATCGAGGCGATCGTGCGCGAGGAGATGAACCGCGCCGGCGCGATCGAGGTGCTGCTGCCGATGGTGCAGCCGGCGGAGCTCTGGAAGGAGACCGGACGCTGGGACGTCTATTTGAAGGAGGGTCTGCTCGCCCACCTGAAGGACCGCGTCGATCGGGAGCTGTGCCTCGGTCCCACGCACGAGGAGGTGATCACCGACCTGGTGCGCCGTGACGTCCGCTCCTGGCGCGACCTCCCGCTGAACCTGTACCAGATCCAGGGGAAGTTCCGGGACGAGATCCGTCCGCGCTTCGGGCTGATGCGCGCCCGCGAGTTCCTGATGAAGGACGCCTACTCCTTCGACCGGGACGTGAAGGGGGCGCACGAGAGCTACCGGGCGATGTACGACGCCTACAAGCGGATCTTCGCCCGGTGCGGCCTCGAATTCCGGCCGGTGGAGGCGGCGACGGGCGCGATCGGCGGCAGCCTGTCGCACGAGTTCCAGGTGCTCGCGGAGAGCGGCGAGGACGCCATCGCCGCCTGCGAAAAGTGCGAATACGCGGCGAACCTGGAGAAGGCGGAGATCGCCAAGGACCGCAAGGTCGAGATCGACCCGGCGAGCGTCAAACCCCTCGCCAAGGTCGCGACACCCGCGAAGCGGACGATCGACGAGGTGGCGGCGTTCCTCGACCTTCCGCCGTCGCGTTGCGCCAAGACGCTCGTCTACGAGACCGAGAAGGGACGGGTGATGGCGCTGGTCCGCGGCGATCACCATCTCAACGAGGAGAAGCTCAAGAAGGCGACCGGAAGCGCCTGGGTCCAACCGGCGAAGGAGTCCGACATCGTGGCGTCGATCGGTCCGGTCGGATTCCTCGGTCCGATCGGCGCGCAAGGGGTCACGGTGATCGCCGACCGCGCGGTGGAGAACCTTGCCGACTTCGTCACCGGGGCGAACGAGGCCGACCGGCACTACGTCGGCGCCAACCACGGGCGCGACTTCCAGGTGGGGAAGTGGGCCGACCTGCGGATGGCGCAGGCCGGCGACCGCTGCCCGCGATGCGCCTTCCCCGACAAGGAGACGGGGCGCCCGGCCCTCGGCGGCACCTTCGCGATTCGCCGCGGGATCGAAGTGGGCCACGTCTTCTACCTCGGCACCAAGTACTCCACGGCGATGAAGGCGACGATCAAGGACGAGAGCGGCAAGGAGAAGCCGATCGAGATGGGCTGCTACGGGATCGGCGTGACGCGCGTCGCCGCCGCCGCGATCGAGCAGAACCACGACGCAAACGGCATCGTCTGGCCGACCCCGCTGGCGCCGTTCCAGGCGCTGGTGATCGCCGCGGCGCAGGAGGTGAAGGAGGTCGCGGAGACGGCCGAGGCGATCTACCAGGCGCTCGTGGCGGCCGGGATCGAGGCGCTCTACGACGACCGCGCCGAGCGCGCCGGCTTCAAGTTCAAGGACGCCGACCTCGTCGGGATCCCCTATCGTGTCGTGGTCGGCGACAAGAACCTGAAGGAGGGGATGGTCGAGACCAAGGTCCGCCGCACCGGCGAGGTCGAACGGCGCACCCCCGACGACGCGGTCGCCTGGGTGGTGGGGCGCGTTCGCGCCGATCTACGGGCCTGACGTCGCGCGCATCCGACCGCGACTCGTCCGACGCAGCCCGTGACGAAAAAGAAGTCCAAGGATCTCCCGCCTTCGCCCCACTAATCGTCACGGGACCGGTTCGAAGGACCCGGAGGAGGCGTTGGATGAAGGTGGCGAATCTTGCGGCGTTGGCATGGATGACGATCTCGGCCGTCGCGATCGGAGGGTGTGATTCCCCGATCGAGGTCGCCGGCGAGAGCACGGGGGGTCTGGGCTCCGACGACGACTGTGGCGGCGGGAGTTGCGACGACTGTGACCATGGTGACGGGGACGAAGAGGACGGACCGACGGTCGAGTCCGAAACGGAGGGGGAAGGCGAGGCCGGGGACGACGACGCGAACACCGGGCAGGACGGCGACGACGACAACGACAACGACAACGACAACGACAACGACAACGACAACGACAACGACGGTTCCGACTGCTGCTGCGAGTGCGACCACGGCGGGCCGGAGGGTGAAGACGGGCCGGGCGACCAGGACGACGAAGAGGGCGACGGAGAAGAAGACTGCGACCCGGACGAAGCAGGGCAGGCGAACGCCGAGTCGTAGAGTCGTCGCCCTTCCACCGTTTGAGGTAAGCTCCGGCGATTCCGTGCTGACGCCGTTGGCCATGCTCCTCGCTTCGGCGGCCGGGCCCTCGCTGCCGCCGATCGCCGTCGACGCGGCGGGGTCGGCGCTTCCTCCCGCCGTGCTCGTTCAGGCCCTGAAGGACCGCGGCGCGAAGGTGTCGGTCGGGAACGACCCGGGGGTGATACGCCTCTCGGTCTCGCGGCACGGGAGTCCCGACTTCTACGAAGTGACGATACGTGCGCCGAACGGCGAAGTCCGGCGACGGGTGTCCGCCGATCGCCTGTCGACGCGCGACGTGGCCCGGGTCGTGGCGCTGGTGGCGATGGAAGCGGTGGCGCGGGGCATGAGCGCGACGCCGGAGATGGCGGGCGACGCGGCGGAGCAGAGCCGCGAGAGCTCGGCGGCGACCCCCCCCGCGATGGCGGCGGGCCGCGAGGCGCCGCGCGCCGCCATCCGGGCGATCGCGATCGCGGCCGCGGCGCCCCGGGCGGCGTGGGGCGCGCGGATCGAGCCGGAGTACTCGATTCGCCCGTGGGGCGGAGGGTCGCCGGCGTGGTGGGTCTCGGTGGAGCACAAGCGACGCCGGATGATCGCGGACGTCGGGGCGTCGTGGGTCTCCGCGGAGGTCGCTCCCACCGCGGAGGATGAGCCGGATGCGGAGGCGGACATCAACACCCATTCGCACGAGGAGGAGGACGCCGGCGGGGAGGGGGCGGGCCCACGGTCGACGCGGTCCCGTCTTGTGCTCCGCGCGTCGCTGGCGCACGGTCTCGGAGGGGCCGATACGGTGTTCGCCGGCGCTTCCGCCGACATCGCCTCCATCGGGTCGGGGCCCATCGATCGCTCGGGATCGATCTTCCTCGGCTGGCGGCCGGGCTCCTCTCGGCTGGGCGCCTTTGTCCGGATCGGACTCCGCGGCAGGGTACCGACCGCCTTCGACGACCTCGATCCGCGTCCCGGGGTGGTCCTGGCGGCCGGGGTTCGGATCGGCTCCCGATGACCGACGCCCAGACCGTGGCGAAGGCTCAGGCGGGCGATCGCAAGGCGCTCGATCTCCTCCTTCGGCAGCAGATCGCGGGGATCCACGCCGCCCTCCATCGCCTGCTCGGTGCGGACCCGGAGCTGGAGGACCTCGTCCAGCGAACGCTGATCGAGGTCGCGAGCGGCCTTCCCGGATTTCGAGGGGAGAGCCGGCTCGAAACCTGGATCCATCGAATTGCGGTGCGCGTCGCGTACGCTCACCTGCGATCGCGTCGAAACGTCGTCTCCCTGGAGGCCCTCCCGGATCTCACCGCGGCGACCGAAGGACCGGCGGCGATGGAGGCGCGCGCCGCACTGACGCTCCTTCGGCGATGCGTCGCCCGCCTTTCCCCGGAGCGACGGATGGCCTTCCTTCTTCACGACGTTGAGGGCTTCACCGCCCGAGAGATCTCCGGTCTGCTGGCGGTCCCCGAAGGGACCCTCCACAGCCGGCTTCACGAGGCGAGGGCGCAGATCCGCGCGGCACTGTCGAAAGACCAGCCGCGCGCGCCCCTCAAGGCGGACGCACGATGAACGACACTCCTACGGCGCATCTCGACGACGGTCTCCTGTTCGACGCCCATCGGCCCGGCGCGGATCCGGCACTGCTGGAGCGCGTCGATCGCCACCGGTCCCTTTGCGCGGCCTGCGCCCAGGAGGCGGAGTCGGTCCGGCTCGCGCTCTCCACCGCACGGGCGGACGCGCCGCCGCCCCTCTCGCCGAACCTCGTCGACCGGCTCGTCGGGGCGACGTTGGACGGGAGCGTTGCCGCAAGGATGGCCGCCGAGCCCGGCCGAAGGCGATGGGCCGTGGGCGCCGTGGCGGCGGCCGTCGTGGCGGTCGCGCTCTTTCTCTCGCTCGCCGCGCTCCGGATCTCGACGCGAACCGGTGTCCCGGATCCGGCGACGCCGGCGCTCGCCACCATCGTCTTCGAGCCCGACTCGGAGCGAGAGCTGTTCCGGTTCGGGGACGGGCGAGAGATCGCATCCCCGTCGGACCGTCGGGTGGGTGTTCGGCTCGGCCGATCCACGACCGCGCTGCTGGATCCGGCCGCAAGGATCCGCGTCGTTCACGACTTCGAGGCGCTCAAGGAGCTTCGTGTCGAAACGGGCCGCGTCCGGGTGGAGGTGCACGGACGGGCCGCCACCGAGCAGGTTCGCGTGACGATCCCCGACGGGACGATCGAGGTCACCGGAACGGTCTTTTACGTCGACGTCGGATCGGCCCGGCGCGAGATCGGCGTCGAGGAAGGTCGGATCCGATTCGTCGACCTCGCGGGGAAGGAGCTGTTCGTCTCGGCCGGGGGACACCTTGTCGTGGACGCCGGGGGTCCCGTGCTTCGAGTCTCCGCCACCGGGAAGCCGAGCGCGCGTCCGCCCGCCGCAGAGCCGAGCGTGCCCTCGACCGACGCGCTCTACGCTCGTGCCGAGGAGGCGCTCCGGTCGGGGGAACCGGCGCGCGCGGCGGAGGCGCTGGAGCAGCTGATCCGAATCCACCCGGCGAGCGGCGCGGCGGAGATCGCGTGGTTCGAGCTGGCGCGCCTCCGCGAGCAGAGGCTCGGCGACCCCGGTGGCGCGGCCGCCGCGTATCGCCGCTACCTAGCGCTTGGCGAACACGCTCCGCTCCACGAGGAGGCGCGTCGCGCGCTTTGCCGGATCGAGCCCCGCACGGCGGAACGCTGCGACGGACGGCCCTAGATCGGACCGGCCGATGGGGTCGTCGGCTCGCCCGAACTGCGTATATGATGTGGACGCGATGAACGCGCGCGATCGACTGATCTTCGCCCTCGACGTCCACAGCCGGCACGACGCCGAAGATCTCGCGAAGAGACTCGTCGGGCACGTCGGTCTGTTCAAGATCGGGTTGGAGCTGTTCGTTTCCGAGGGACCGGCGGTCGTCCGCGCGATCACCGCGCTGGGGGGCGGGGTCTTCCTCGACCTGAAGCTGCACGACATCCCGACGACGGTGGAGCGCACGTCGCTGGTGGCCTCGCAGATCGGGGTGCGCTTCCTCTCGGTCCACGCCGCGGGCTCACGCCGCATGCTCGAGGCGGCGTGCCGCGGCGCCCGCGAAGGGGCGGGGACGGGACGCGAGGCGGCGAAGATCCTTGCGGTGACGGTGCTCACCTCGCTCGAGGACCACGACCTGCGCGACATCGGCCTCGAAGGGCCGTCGCGCGTGGCCTGCGAGCGGTTGGCGCTGCTGGCCGACCGAGCGGGGTGCCACGGCGTGGTGGCCAGTCCCCGCGAGGCGCAGGCGATCCGCGCGGCCACCTCGAAGAGTTTCGCCATCGTCACCCCCGGGATCCGTCCCGCCGGTCACGAGACGTTCGACCAGGCGCGCAGCGATACGCCGGCGGCGGCGCTCGAAGCGGGGGCCGATTTCCTCGTCGTCGGCCGGCCGATCCGCGATGCCGCCGACCCGGCGAAGGCCGCCGACGCGATCGTCGCGGAGATGGAGAACGCCGTGTCGAATCAGGGCGCCGCGTAGCGTGCCCCCTCGGAAGAACCATCCATTCTACGGGGGACGGCCGCACGTCCCACGTGGCCGGTCGCGCGATACCGCCACCGTTCGTGACGCAGCGCCGCCTCGTGCGCCGTCCGCCGACCGCGAGGCGATCGCAGGCCGAATTCTCGCGCGCGTGCCGGCGCCGTTCGACGTGCTCTACGGCGTGAACCCGGTGCGCGAAGCGCTGCGCGCCGGGCGGCGCAAGGCGCGCAAGCTCCTCCTCGCGCGCCGCGAAGCCTCGCCGGAGACGAAGGAGGTCACGGCGCTGTGCGCCGCGCGCGGTGTCGAGATCGTGCCGGTCGAGCGCGACGAGCTCATCGCCGTCCTCTCTTCGCAGAGCGCCGACGCCGAGGCGTCGGCCCAGGGTCTCGCATTGGTGGTGACGCCGTATCGCTACTACTCCGTCGACGAGATCGCCGGCTCTCCGGCGAGCACGGAGTCGGCCGGCAGTCCGGCGACCGACGCCGTGGCGATCGGCCGGCGCCGGCGCCTGCTCGCGCTCGACGGGATCGAGGATCCGCGCAATCTCGGAGCCATGGCGCGCACCGCCGAAGTCGCCGGCTTCCGCGGCATGTTGATCCAGGAACACCGCGCGGCGGCGGTGACGGCGGCGGCGGTCAAGGCTTCGGCGGGGGCGACGGAGCATCTGCGCATTGCGCGGCCGACGAACCTCGCCGACAGCCTGCTCCATCTCAAGGAGCGTGGGTACTGGATCGTCGGTCTCGACGGCGAGGCCGACGCGCTCGTCATCTACGATGTCGACCTCGACCTCGATCTGGTGCTCGTCGTCGGCGCCGAGGGGCGAGGGTTGCGTCCGCGCGTCCGTGGCGCGTGCGATCTGCGCGTTCGGCTGCCGATGGCGGGCCGGATCGGCTCCCTGAACGCCTCCGCCGCCTGCGCGGCGGCGGTGTACCAGGTGCTCCGGAACGATTCCGGACGGCGCTCGTAAGTCCGCGCCCGGTCTCGAAAGTCGCCGGAAAATTGGCCTTGACGCCCTGAAAAACACCGTGTACTGATGCCGCTTTCTTGGGCGACCTCCACGGGGGGTCGTCTGTTCGGGCGTCCGCAAACGTTCGAAAAGGAAGGTTTTTTGACATCGTGATCGATCGCGGGGACGAGGGGGTTCTCGCTGACGTGGCGCAACTGGTAGCGCATCGGATTTGTAATCCGGAGGTTGCGGGTTCGACTCCCGCCGTCAGCTCCGTTCGCGACGCGCCTTCCTGACACGTCGAACCGAGCGCGCGGCGCCGTCACTTTCGTTGGACTCGTACCTTCTTCGAGGAGGCGTGCCCGAGTGGCTAAAGGGGGCAGACTGTAAATCTGTTGGCTAGCGCCTACGGTGGTTCGAATCCATCCGCCTCCACCCGAACCCACGCGGGAGTAGCTCAGTGGTAGAGCTCCTGCCTTCCAAGCAGGATGTCGCGGGTTCGAATCCCGTCTCCCGCTCCAGCGATCGAGCACGGTACAGGCAGGCAGGAGGAAACGAGTCGTTCAAAGTCGCCGCCCATGTAGCTCAGTTGGTAGAGCACGTCCTTGGTAAGGACGAGGTCAGCGGTTCAATCCCGCTCATGGGCTCCACCACCGGAAGCGTCGAAACGTAACCGCCGCGAGGACGGAGAGAAGATGGCCAAGGAAAAGTTCCAGCGCACGAAGCCCCACGTCAACATCGGCACGATCG
>CAYJRR010000130.1:0-12511 GCA_964372275.1 uncultured bacterium | reverse complement strand
GCTTCTGCCGCATCCAGACGTAACGCGCGTCCATCGTCAGGTTGTAGCCGGTGGTGCCGGCGCAGAAGACGACCATCCCGCCCCGCTTCGCGACCAGCGTCGACACCGGGAAGGTCGTCATCCCCGGATGCTCGAAGACGATGTCGACGTCGTTCCCTTTTCCGGTGACCTCCCAGATCGCCTTTCCGAACCGGCGCGCCTCGCGCACCCACGCCTCGTAGCCGGCCTTGTCGCCGATCTCCGGCAGGCGCTGCCAGCAGTCGAAGCGCGTCCGGTTGAGAACCGCTTTCGCGCCGAGCTTGAGGCAGTGGTCGGATTTCGAATCGCTCCCGACGACGGCGATGGCGTTCCCGCCGGTGGCGCGCACGATCTGGATCGCCATCGAGCCGAGCCCGCCGGCGCCGCCCCACACCAGCACGTTCGTCCCCGGCTTCAGCACGTGCGGCGGATGTCCGAACAGCATCCGGTAGGCGGTGGCGAGCACCAGCATGTAGCAGCCGGCCTCCTCCCACGAGAGGCGCTTCGGCTTGGGGAGGAGCTGTTGCGCCTGCACCACCGTGAACTGGGCGAACGCCCCGTCAGGCGTCTCGTAGCCCCAGATCCGCTGCTCGGCGCAGAACATCGGATCTCCTCCGTTGCAGTGGTCACACTGCCCGCAACTGATGTTGCAGTGGGCGATCACCTCGTCGCCGACCTTCCAGGCACGGACGTTCTCGCCGACCTTCCAGACCACCCCGGCGAGATCGGAACCGGCGATGTGGTAGTCCTTCTTGTGCACGTCGAGCACCGAGATCGGCTCGCCGAGCCCCGCCCAGACGCCGTTGTAGTTCACCCCGGCCGCCGCCACCCACACCAACACCTCGTCCGGTCCCGGTTCCGGCACCGGCACCGTCTCGCGCTGGAACGAACGTCTCGGCTCGCCGTGGCGATCGCGGCGGATCACCCATCCTTGCATGCGATCGGGGACAACTCCGAGGGGAGGGACCTGGCCGACTGGGCAGACGCTCTGGGTCTCGAGCATGCGGACCACCTCCTTAGCGACGAACCAACTCCACCACCTCCGACAGCACCTTCGTCCGGTCGAAATCCTGCGGGGTGAAGACCCGCGCGACCCCGGCGCGCAGGAGCGCGGCGCGATCGGCCTCCGGCACGATGCCGCCAACCACCACCGGCACGTCGCCCGCCCCCGCCATGCGCAGGCCGTCGATCACGGCCGGCACCAGCGCGAGGTGTCCGCCGGAGAGGATCGACAGACCGACGACGTGCACCGCCTCCTGCACCGCCGAGGCGACGATCTCCTCCGGCGTGAGCCGGATGCCGAGATAGAGGACCTCCATCCCGGCCTCGCGCGCGAGGAAGGCGATCTGTTCCGCGCCGTTGCTGTGACCGTCGAGCCCGGGTTTGCCGACCAGGATCTTCAGTCGCGCCCCGAGCCGTTCCGACAGCGCATTCACCTCGGCGCGGAGCCCGGCGAGCGCGTCCGCCGCCCGCGCCGGCGATCCGCTCCCGGCGGCCAGGGCGACGCCGGTCGGCGCGCGGAAATCGCCGAACACTTTCCGCATCGCCGCCGCCCATTCGCCGGTCGTCGCCCCGGCGTGCGCGGCGCGAATCGACGGGGGCAGGACGTTGATCCCTTCGCGCGCCGCAGTCTCCAGCTCCGCGAGCGCGGCGGCGACCGCCGCCACATCGCGGCGCGCGCGGTGCTCACGGAGCGCGTCGATCCGTTCCCGCTCCACCGCCGGATCGACCGAGAGGATCCCGCCGTCGTCGCCGGCGGTGAGCGGCGACTCGGCCGTCTCCTGGAACCGGTTCACCCCCACGACGACATGCGTCCCCGATTCGATGCCGGCGCGGCGGGTGGCGTGCGCCTCGACCAGCCGCGCCTTCATCCATCCGGACTCGATCGCCTTCACCGCCCCTCCGGCCGCCTCGACCCGGCCCATCTCCGCGGTGGCCGCCTCCACGAGTTCCGCCACCTTCGCCTCCACCACCGGCGAGCCGTCGAACAGATCGGGGTACTCGAGCAGGTCGCTTTCGAAGGCGAGGATCTGCTGCATGCGAAGCGACCATTGCTGGTCCCACGGGCGGGGGAGTCCCAGCGCTTCGTTCCACGCCGGGAGCTGGATCGCCCGTGCCCGCGCCTCGCGAGAGAGGACGACGCCGAGCATCTCGAGCACCACGCGCGCGACGTTGTTCTCCGGCTGCCGTTCGGTCAGCCCCAGCGAATTCACCTGGACCCCGTAGCGGAAGCGCCGCGCCGCGGGGTCGTCGACGCCGTAGCGATCGCGCACGAGGGCGTCCCACATCCGGACGAACGCGCGCATCTTGCACATCTCCTCGACGAAGCGGATGCCCGCGTTGCAAAAGAACGAGATCCGGCCGACGACCGAAGGGAAGGCGGACGCGTCGACCTGCCGACCCCGCCGCACACCGTCGAGGACGGCGATGGCGTTGCTCAATGTGTAGGCGATCTCCTGCGCCGGAGTCGCCCCGGCCTCCTGCAGGTGGTAGGAGCAGACGTTGATCGGGTTCCACCGCGGAACGTGCCGCGTCGTCCAGGCGATCAGGTCGGTGGCCAGGCGCAACGACGGGGCCGGCGGGAAGGCATAGGTTCCCCGGGAGAGGTACTCCTTGAGGACGTCGTTCTGGGTCGTTCCGGCGAGCCGGTCGGTGGCGATCCCGCGGCGCTCGGCCGCCGCCACGTAGAGCGCCATCAGCCACGGCGCGGTGGCGTTGATCGTCATCGAGGTGTTCATCCGCTCGAGCGGAATCCCCTCGAGCAACGCCTCCATGTCGCCGAGGTGCGCGACCGGGACGCCGACCCGGCCGATCTCTCCTGCCGCGAGGGGATGGTCGGCGTCGTAGCCGATCTGCGTCGGAAGGTCGAATGCGATCGAAAGCCCGGTCTGTCCCTTCGCCAGGTTCTGCCGGAACAACGCGTTCGAGGCGCGGGGGGAGGAGTGCCCCGCGTAGGTGCGCATCAACCAGGGCTTATCGCGCTCCGGCACCGTCCCTTCCTCTCGACCGGATCAGGACCCGTCGCTCGATCTCGAACACTTTCTCCGCGATCTTCGTCCCCTTGGTGAGCTCCTTCTCGAACAGCGCGGCGCCGTACCGGTCGAGCGCCTCCGCGGCGCGCAGGTTCTTCACGCCGATCAACTGGAACGTCACCACGCCGGCCTCGATCGCCAGCACCCGGCTCAACGCGCCCAGCGTATCGCCGGCGAACACCGGTTGCGTGTGGAACCCCTCGGTGAAGCCGAGCTCGGCGAGCGCGTTCTCCGTCGCGTCGCGCGACGCGAGTCCGTGCAGCCAGGCGAAGACCAGGCCACCGTAGACGATCGGCTCGCCGCTCATCGCACCAGAGAGCGACGTCGTATAGAGCCGGTCGAAGTGGAGCGGATGGGTGTTGCCGAGGGAAATGCTCCACGCGCGATGCTCGTCGCCGACGGTCCGCCCGTTGGCGTGGACGATCACGTCGCCGACCCGGAACTCCTCGAGCCACGTCGCCGACCCGGTCAGGTTACACGGCGCGTCCGCCGCCGGCGCCGGCAGCTCGAGCGCCGGCTCCGACACCTCCGGGAACCACGCCTGCGGAGCGCCCCGCGGGGCGGTGGCCCCGCCGGCGGCCACGCCTCCGTCGGCGGCGCTCCGCTTCGCGCGCGCGACGAGGATCTTGCGATCGTACTGGAGAACCGGACGATCGTGCTGGTCGATGCCGACGGTTCGGAACGTCACCACCCCCGGCTTCCCCTCGCCCCGATCGCGCTTCTCCAGGATGCGCGTCAGCGCCCGCAGCGTATCGCCGGGATAGACCGGCCGGAGGAAGTGCGCGTCGTAGTAGCCGAGGTTGGCGATCGCCTTCTCGGAGTCGTTCTGGACCCCGAGCGACAGGACGACGTTGAAGACCAACTGCCACGGTACCGGGCAGGTCGGATGTCCGAGCGCGCGGGCGAACGGCTCGTTCAGGTGGAGCGGGTTCGCCTCGTGGAACGTCCCCGCGAAAAGCGTGGCGAGCCCCCGATCGACGGTCAGGCCGCGGGGGTGGAGATAGACGTCCCCCTCCTGGAAGTCGTCGAGGCTCCGTCCGTAGTCGGGGCGGCGGACCCGCGATCGATCGACCGGAACCGACGCGGCCCTCTCCTCCTGCTTCGACAGCCGGATCTTCACGCCGCCGCCTCCGCCGCCCGCTCGATCAGCTCGCGCGCGACGACGCGCAACGCGAGCACCTCTTCGGCCCCTTCGAAGATCGACAGCACCCGCGCGTCGAGGAAGTAGCGGGAGACGGGGAACTCCTCCGCGTATCCCATCCCGCCGTGGATCTGCATCGCCTCGCGGGTCACCCACTCCGCCGCCCGGCCGGCGAACAACTTCACCAGCGACGACTCGAACCCTCCGTCCCCCTCGTCGACGCGCCTCGCGGCGCGGTAGGTCGACTGCCGGCAGGCGTGCAGCGCCGCCGCCATCCGCGCCAGCTTGTGCCGGATCAGGCCGAGCTCGATCTCCGCCCTGCCGAACAACCGCCGCTCGCGTGCGTACCGGAAGGCTTCGTCGAACGACGCCTGCATCACCC
The DNA here is from genome assembly GCA_964372275.1 of uncultured bacterium. Classification (GTDB taxonomy): domain Bacteria; phylum CAYJRR01; class CAYJRR01; order CAYJRR01; family CAYJRR01; genus CAYJRR01. Next base: position 7,938 of record CAYJRR010000130.1, on the reverse strand, counting down.
CGAGCGCGCGCGCCGCCGTCTGCAGTCGCCCGCCGGCGAAGCCCTCCATCTGCAGGTAGAAGCCCTGGCCTTCGCCGCCGACGAGGTTCGCCGCTGGCACGAACCAGTCCTGAAACGACAGCTCGAAGGAGTGCATGCCGCGGTAGCCGATCGTCGGGATCGCGCGCCCGGTCAGCGTTCCGCTTCCGGCGAAGCGTCCGCCGTCGCCGCCCTGTACGGCCCGGAACTCGTGCCCCTCGAACGACGGCTTCTCGACGATGAAGAGCGAGAGCCCGCGATGCCTTTTTGCCGGATCGGGATCGGTCCGCGCCAGGACCATGAGCGCGTCGGCGAAGCCGGCGAAGGTGCACCAGGTCTTCGCGCCGTTGAGCCGCCAACCGCCGCCGTGGTCGCCGGTGCGGGTGGCGGTGACCTTGAGGCCGGCGACGTCCGATCCCACGTCCGGCTCGGTCACCGCCACCGCGACCATCGTCTCGCCCGACGCGAGTCGCGGCAGCCACGCCGCCTTCTGCGCGTCGGTGCCGCCCTTGAGCAACGCCTTGGCGAGGATCTCCGGCCGGGTGATGAGCGACCCCGCCGCGGCGAGCGACGCGCGGGAGAGCTGTTCGGTGACCACCACCATCCCCATGTTGTCGGGACGCTCGTCGGACTGGATCCCGCCGAACTTCTGCGGGATCGACAGCCCGAACGCCCCCATCCGCTTGAGCCCGTCGACGATCTCCGGCGGGACGAGCCGATCGCGGCGGTGGATCTCCTCCGCCCTCGGTGCGACCACGTCGCGCGCGAACTGCCGGAACGCCTCCGCGAACGCGGACTGGTCGTCGGTCAAGCCCGGAGCCGGACGGCGTTCCGACAGTCCGTCGACGATGCGGTCGGTCGCTCGCGCCGAGAGGCTCTCCTCCACGAACGACCGCGTTTCGGGCCGGTCAAGGACGCCCCAGACTGCCGGATCGACGCCGATCTCCGTCGAGCGTGCGGCGACCCTCGCCCGAAGCGCGACGACCGCGTCCGCGAGAAACGCCGACGCGAGATCCTCCTCGAGCTCCCCCGGACGGCCGTCGCGCGACAGGCCGATCGCGAAATCGCCGGCCGCTTCCGCCGCGGCGAGCTCGGCGGCGGAGGTCGCCAGGTCGAACGCCGCGACCGGATGTCGCTCCGGATCGCTCGACCGGCGCGCCAGCGCCTGCGCCACGCCACGCGTGACCTTCCGCGCCGCCTCCAGCGCCACGAGCCGTCGTTCCACGGGTGCGCTACGTCCGGTGGGATCCATCAAGTGCGCGTCAAGTCGACGTTACCACGCGCTACGCACTGCGTCATCCGGAAAGCCGGCGGGACGCGGGCCTGACCGCCGCGCCGGCGGCTGGTAAGATCGCCTTCATGCGCGCCAGAGGGGATCGGGCGGGACTGGCGCTCCTGCTGGGGGGGTTCGCACTCGTCGGGTGCGAGACGCAGCTCGACTATTCGGAATCCCCCGCCAGCACCGGAACCCCTTCGTCTTCGACGCCGACTCCGACGCCGCCGCTCGGCTCCCACCTGCGCCCCGGCCGGTCCTGCCTCGACATCCTGCAGGGGGGCGGCTCGGGCGGGGACGGCCCCTACTGGATCGATCCGGCGGGAACCGGCGAGCTCGAGACGACCTGCCTGATGACGATCGACGGCGGGGGCTGGACGCTGGTGCAGCGCACCGTCTGGGACTGGGCCCAAAGCCAGACCCTGATCACCAACTATCAGACGTTCTACTCGAACAACATCGGAGCGCCCTCGGGCGCGTTTCGCATCGCCGGTCGTCATTGGCCGACGCTCGCGGCGAACCGGGAGCACCTGCTGGTGGTGCGTGCCCGGCGCGCAAGCGACAACGCCGTCTGCGCGCCGCAGTACTACCGCGCGAGCACGGGGACGTGGACGATTCCGGCGGGCGGTGGCGCGCGCATCGACGGGGTGACGCAGCCGTCCGGCGCGCTGATCTTCTATACCAGCTCGTTCTCGACCACCGACAACGGTCCGGCGGCAACCGGGCAGGCGTGCGTCAACGGATGCAGCGCCGTCCCGTGGACCTACAACTACTGTTGTTCGACCTGCCCGACCTACGGATGCAACTACTTCAATCCGCCGCGGCCAATGGCGAGCTACCCGAACGCCACCCCCGACATCTTCGGAAAGACCGCCTCCCAGGCATGCAATGGAGCGCCCATCCTCTCGAACACCTTCACCGGCCTCGATTCGATGGAGTACTACGTCCGCTAGCGTCGACCGCCGCGCGCGGCGCTACAACGCCCGGTCGAGCAGTTGAAAGGCGATCCGGGTCGCCATCGCCATGATCGGCAACTGACTGTTGACGCCGATGCTGGTGGGGAAGATCGAGCCGTCGGCGACCCACAGTCCCGGCAGGTCGAACGTCTCTCCGGTGGGGGAGACGACCGCGCGCCGGTCGTCGACCCCCATGCGCGCCGTCCCGAGCGGGTGGAACGACACCGTCTCGAGACGCCCGGCCGGGATCCGTTCGTCGATCGCGTCGATCTGGTCGGGGGAGGTCAGCGGCGCCGCTCCGAAGATCGGCAGCATCACCTTCCGCGCGCCGGCCTCGAAGAAGGTGCGCGCCAGGATGCGGATCCCGTGCAGCATGCGCGACTTGTCGCGGCGCGACAGGCGGTAGGTGATGATCGGTTCGCGGCCAGGACCGCGCCACAGACGGCCGCCGCCGTCGTCGTGCACCAACGCGCCGAAGACGGCGAGCCGTCCCATGCGACGGACATCTTCCAGGTACTCACGGCCCGCGCCCGGGACGGTGGCGGCGAGGAGGTTCAAGGGGAGAAAGGCCGAATTGAGGGTGATCCCCTCGTGCTCGAAGTGGTCGGAGTAGGCCCCCTGCAGCGCGCCCTCCCATCCACGAACCTCCTCGTCGAAGACGGCGGCGGCGCGAAAGCTGGGGTGAAGGGTGAGATTGCGCCCGAGCGCGCCGCTCCCCACGCCGACGCGCGAGCGGCGGAGGATCGCGGGGGTGTGGACGGTTCCTGCCGCGACGACCACGATCGGCGCCACGACCGACAGGCGCGCTCCGGGACTTCCATTCGGACCGTTGAGCAATCGCCCCTCGACGCCGCCGGCGCGACCGTCCCGCCGCGTCACCCGGTCGACGCGCACGTCGGCGAAGATCCGCGCCCCCTTCGCGCGCGCGCGCGGGAGGTAGGAAAGGTCGACCGACATCTTCGCCTGCCGCGGACAGCCGAAGTTGCAACGCGACATCCCGACGCAACCGACCATGTTCCGGCGCATCGGCTTCAACGGATAGCCGAGGCGGGCGGCCCCCTCGCCGAAGAGCGCGGTCGATCGGCTGCGCAGTTCGGCCGGCGTCTCCGAGACACGCATCGCCGTCTCCACGCGGCGGTAGTAGGGCTCCATCCGCTCCTCGGAGTAGCCGTCGAGCCGGTGGACGCGCTCCCAGTGGCGGAGGATCGACGACGGGACGCGAAAACAGACGCCTCCCGTCATCGTCGAGGAGCCGCCGACCGTCCGGCCCATCATCACGCCGATCAGCGGCGAGTCCCCGATCGGGATCGCCGCCGTGGTGCCGGCCTCGCGGCCGAGGCGGCGCAACGATTCGCTCGGCCGGAGCGATCCGTAGACCTCGGGCGGCGTGTGCCCCCCCTCCTCGAGCACCACGACGTCGAGACCCGCCTCCGCCAGCTCGGTGGCGACCACCGCGCCCCCCGCGCCGGAGCCGACCACCACCGCGTCGGCGTCGAACCGCAGATCCTTCCGGGGAAGGTGACGGCCGTCGACGATCGGCGCCGGCTCGGTCACATCGCCACCTTGGCCGGCAGGTCGGGATCGCCCGGCTGCTCGAACCAGAGGATGCAAAGGAGCGTCTTCAGACCGAGATAGGCCTTCGCGAGCGCGGTCCGCTCGATCGCGAGAAGGTGCTGCCGCCTCGCCTCCGGCGCGAGCGACGTGAACCGACCGAAACGGCCGTGGAGCGGCGGCGATAGTTGGATCGCCGCCGCGGCGAGGCGGATCGCGACCGTCGTCTTCGGCCCCGCCTTTCGCAGAAAGTCGGAGAGGTCGTCGAGGAGCCCGTCGAGGCGCGCCTCGGCGGTCGACGGCTCCGGCGCGTACTGCGCCTCTGCGACCGCTCGGATCACGCGCAATGCGCGCGCCGGCAGCGGCCCGGAACGACGATGGGTGGAGCCCGAACGGGCGGACATGGGCCGGCGCATTCTAGCAGCGGGCGGGGAGCTCGATCGTCAGCCGCGCGCCGCGTCCCGGCTCGGAGTCGATGCGGACCTGGCCCCCGAGCATCCGCGCGCGCTCGCGCATGCCGAGGAGTCCGAGCTGATTGCGCGCCAGGGCGCTTCCGACGTCGAATCCGACCCCGTCGTCGGCGACGGTCACGCGGTGGATCCCGTCTTCCCGCTCCAGAGCGACCCGGACCGAGCGCGCCCGGGCGTGGCGGGAGACGTTGGTCAGCGCCTCCTGCACGAAACGGAAGACGGTCGTCTCGGCGGTCGCGCCGAGATCGGCGACGGGAGGCGGACCGTTGCCGCTCTCGGTCAGCTCGAATTCGACTCCCGTCCGATGCCGGAACCCCTCCAGGAGCGCGCGCAATGCCGGCACCAGTCCGCGCTCGGAGAGCGCCGCCGGCTTCAGGTCCTGTGCGATGCGCCCCAATTCGACCCGGACGTGGGCCGCCAGCTCCGCCGCCTCCTCCACCAGGGCACGGACGCGGCCGCCGTCGTTCTCCCGGCGCGCGCGATCGAGGTTCATCTTGAGCGCGGTGATCGATTGCCCGGCCTCGTCGTGCAGCTCGCGGGCGATCCGCCGGCGTTCCGCCTCCTGCAGCGACCACAGCCGGCGCGAGAGTCCGCGCAGCGCCTCCTCCGCCCGCGTGCGTTCCGTCACGTCGACCGACACCGCGACCACGCCGACCAGTCTTCGCTGCGCATCGAAGCGTGGCGTGAAGCGGGTCTCGAGCACCTTGTCGCCCACCGCGTCTACGCTGGTGAACGCTTCGCCGGCCAGCGCCCTTCGGTTGTTCTCGACCAGGTGCGGCTCGGTGTACAGCTCCTGCGTGGCGCGCCCGACCAGCTCTCCGGGCTTGAATCCGAGCGCCGCGAGCCCCTTCCCTTCGGACAACGTCACGATCCCCTTCGCGTCCATCGCCCAGAGGATCACCGGCGCATGGTCGAGGAGGGTGCGCAGGCGCTCTTCGAGCGTCTGCAGCGCCTCCTCCGCGCGGAGCCGCAGGCTTCGTTCGCGATCGGGATCGAGGCTCATCGGGAATCACCGACCGCGGGCGGTTCGTTCGGCAGCTCCACCGACAGCGACGTGCCGCCGCCCGCCCGGGAGCGGAAGTGGGCGCGTCCACCGAGCATCCGCGCCCGCTCCCGGATCTCGGCGAGGCCGACGTGCGTCGATCGCAACGCCTCCTCGACGTCGAAGCCGATCCCGTCGTCCTCCACCGTCGCCCGGAGCCACCCGTCCGGCCGCTCGAGCGCGATGCGGACCCGGCTCGCCCGGGCGTGGCGCGCGGTGTTTCGCAGCGCCTCCTGGACGAAGCGGAAGGCGGCCTCTTCGCACTCGGCGTGCGCCGGCCGCGAGGTGGTGTCCTCCGGCTCGTCGGCCGCGAGCTCGGCGCGGATGCCGGTCCTCCTCACGAAGGCGTCGATCGCGGCGCGCAGGGCCGGGAGGAGTCCCAGCTCGTCGAGCGCCGCCGGCCGGAGCTCGGCGGCTTGCCGGCGCAACCCGTTCAGAACGTCCGTCGCGAGCTTCGCCCCTTCGGAGAGCAGCGCGTCCAGCCGTCCGGCGTCCACTTCGTGCGCCGCGTCCTGGAGCACTCGCTCCAGCGTCGCCATCACCCGTCCGGCCTCCGCCTCGAGCTCGGCGGCGACGCGGCGCCGCTCCTCCTCCTGGGCCGACCAGAGGCGCCGGGAAAGCCCGCGCAGCGCCTCCTCCATCCGCAGGCGTTCGGTGACGTTCAACGACACGCCGACCACCTCCTGCACCCGGCCGCCTTCGTCGCGCCGCGGGACGTAGCGGGTCTCGAACGTCTGCCCCTGCGTCGAATTGCTCGACGTGAGCTCCTCCCCCGCCAAGGCGCGACGGAACCTGTCGGCCGCGCCGGGGAGGTGGCCGTACAGCTCGAAGAGCGACCGGCCGACGAGCTGACCCGGCTTCAAGCCCAGCGATTCGAGCCCCTTTCCTTCGGAGAGGGTGACGATGCCGTCGGGATCCATCGACCACAGCACGATCGGCGCGGCGTCGATGATCGTGTGCAGGCGCGCCTGGGTCTCGCGCAGCGCCTCCTCGGCCTTGAGACGCGCGATCCGCTCCTCGAGGGCGATCCGATCTGGCATTCCGGCCGGATCATGTAGGATCCCCGCCATGTCTGCCAGGATTGCGGTGGTGACCGGCGCCTCCGTGGGGATCGGGCGCGACCTCTCGGTGGAGCTGGCCCGCACCGGCTTCGAACCGCTCCTGCTGGCCCGGCGGACCGACAAGCTCGAAGAGACCGCGTCGGCCGTCCGCCAAGCCGGAGGCACGGCACACGTGCTCGGCCTGGACGTCACGGGGGCCGGCGCCGCGCGCAAGGCGCTCGAGGCGGCCGAACGGTTGGGAATCCCGGAGGCGCTGGTGAACAACGCCGGCAAGGGGTTCTACGGGGACTTCGACGACGTCCCGCTGCCGCAGGCGCTGGAGATGATCGATCTCAACGTGCGGTCGTTGGTCGAGTTCACGGGGGTCTTCCTTCCGGGCTTCCTTTCGAGAAGGAAGGGATACGTCCTGAACGTCGCGTCGACGGCGGCGTTCCAGCCGACCCCTCACCAGGCGGTCTACTCGGCGACGAAATCGTTCGTTCTGTCGTTCTCCGAGGCGCTGTCGGTCGAGACCGCGACCAAGGGGGTGAAGGTCTGTGCCCTGTGCCCGGGGCCGACCACCACCGAGTTCTTCGAAGTCGGCGGCTACGCTACCAGGGGGTTGAAACCCCCGAAGATGGTCTTCATGAGCTCCCGTCCGGTGGCGAAGCTCGGCGTGCGCGCGATGCTCGCCGGGACCCCGATCGCCATCCCGGGCGTCGCGAACAAGGTCGGCGCGCTGGCCGCCAAGTTCACCCCGCGTCCGGTCGTCCGCGCCGTCGCCGAGCGCCTCTTCCGCGCGTCGAAATAGCGATGCCTCCGCGCCTGCAGACCTTCCTCGCCACCGCAGCCCGCGGGACCGAGCGGATCCTGGCCGAGGAGCTGGAGGAGCTGGGGGCCGTCTCGGTCCAGGCGGAGCGCGGCCTGGTCCGCTTCCGCGGCGACCTGGAGCTCGCCTGGCGGGCAAACCTCCATCTCCGCACGGCAATGCGCGTCCTCCGCCCGCTGGCCGACTTCGAGGCCCCCACGCCGGACGCGCTCTACGACGGGATGCGTCGGATCCCCTGGGTCGAGCACGTCTCGCCGAGCCAGACGATCGCCGTCGACGCCAAAGTCTCCGACTCCAAGCTGACGCACTCGCACTACGTCGCGCTCAAGGCCAAGGACGCGATCGTCGACCGGATTCGCGACGAGCTGGGGAGCCGCCCGTCGGTCGACGCCAAGGATCCGGACGTCGGGATCGTCCTCTACCTGCATCGAGACCGGGCCCACGTCTCGCTCAATCTCTCTGGCGAGCCGCTCTACAAGCGGGGGTACCGGGTACGGGGGATCGCGGCGCCGCTGAAGGAGACGCTGGCCGCGGCGATGATCCTCTCGACCACCTGGGGCGGACGCCGTCCGTTCGTCGATCCGATGTGCGGGTCGGGAACGATCGCCATCGAGGCGGCGCTGATCGCGGCGCGCCGCGCGCCGGGGCGCTGGCGGAGCTTCGGGTTCCAGCGGTGGCAGAGCTGGGGGCCGACGGCGGCCCGGCGCTCCGCCTCGTGCCGGACGCGCCGGCGCCCGCGATCACGGTGGCGCCGCGATC
>CAYJRR010000129.1:0-12782 GCA_964372275.1 uncultured bacterium | reverse complement strand
CTGAAATCGGTAGCGCCTGGGAGCGCGGCCGGCGTTAGCCGGACGGGCTCCTAGCTGGAGCCGACCGCCTTCCACTTCATCGGCCCCTCACGGTCCGGCTTCTTGCGCCGCTTACCGCGGTTTTCGACGCATCGACGCCGTGCGATTCTCCCGACGGACCGCGAGCGTCGAAAAGTATTCGCGCATCGGGGTGAGATAGAAGTCGATCCACCCCTGTTTCAGATCGGCGGCGTTCGCGTCGGGGACCTTGGAATGGCGGAACGTGACGCGGGTTCCGCCGCGGGTGGGCTCGAGGCTCACCTCCAGCGTCGAGTCGGGACTGTCGTCGGGAAAGTCGGAGGCGCGCCAGCTCTGGACGATGCGGCGGTCCTGCTCGAGCGCGAGTGTCGTCCCCTCGGCGTAACCGTCCCACACCGTAAAGCGCCCGCCGACGCGTCGCTGGATGGTTGCCTTTCCGCCGGTGAAGGCCGAGTGCTTTTTCCCGTCCAGCCACGACTCGTAGATCACCGCCGGCGTTGCCGGCACCACTCCCGATACCCTGAACGACTTCATTGCTCCTCCCCCGCCGGCGGCCCGCGCCGTCAGCCGTAGCTCTCGCGATGGATCCGCTCCTTGGCCACTCCGATCTCGGCGAGACCGGCGAGAACCGTCTCGAGGAAACGCGGAGCGGGCTCCTGTCCCTTCTCCTTCGCCACCTGGCGATCGAACTTGGTGATCGCAGGCCCGCAGGTGAACACCTCGCACGCCGACGGATCGGGGATGAACTCGCGCAACAGCGCCGCGCCGATCCGGCCGGAGCGGACGAGCGGCCCGCGCGAGGCCGTCTCCGGATCGCGGGTGAGCGCGTGGACCACCGTCAGCTTGCCGGGGTGCTTCTTCTGCAGCTCGTCGAGCTGCCCGCGGTAGATGACGTCGTCCCAGGTCTTGTTGGAGTAGAGCAGCGTGTGCTTCAGCTTCATTCCGGTTTCGAGCGCGTGCTTGAGGATGCTCACGTTGGGGACGACCCCGGAGCCGGCGCAGACGTGGACCAGATGGTCGGTGCGCGATTCGATGTCGGGCGGAAGGGTGTAGGGACCGGTGAATCCGATCACCGTCATCCGGGTGCCGCGCGGGATGCGGCGGACCAGGAACGGCGACAGCAGCGGCGGGTACTTCGTCACGCCGGTGACGTACCGCTCCTCCTTCACCGTGATGGCGAGGTAGCGTTCGTGGGGCGCCGAGTAGAGGGAATAGGCGCGCGGCTGCTCCTTCTTCCCCTTCACGTCCTCCAGGTACTTGGCCCAACGGGCCAGGGCGTCGAACTGGTGCGGATTGATCGAGAGGAAATGTCCCGGCTCGTAACTCAAGCGGTCGTTGCCGGTGAAGAAGTAGAGGGTGGTGGTGTCCGGCGTCTCGGGAACGACGTCGGCGACCATCACCTCCAGCTCCTTGATCCGTTTTCGCCCCTCTTCGGCCGGCTGCTCCATGCGCGAACCTCCGCCGCCAGTCTCCCGCGCGGGGGACGCGGATTCAAGCCGCGGCTTTGACGGAGGGGCGCCCGTGACGTAGGTTTGCGCGCCATGAAGACCTCTCGCGTGATCCTCCGTTCCCTGTTCGCGTCCCTTTTCGCCGTCGCGGCCTGCGAGACGACCGGCGGCGATGCGCCCCCGGCCGGCGGAACCTCCGGTTCGGACGCCGCCAGCGGCTCCGCCCCCGCCGCCGGCGCGCCGGCATCGGCGGGCGCTCCCACCGGTGGATCCGACGGCGCGGCGATGGCGGCGGCCGGCGCGACCGGACCGGGCGCCGGTACGGGCGAGAGCGCCGCAGCTCCGGCCACGCCGCTCCCGCCCCTGCGCATGGACGTCAAGGTCACCAAGAAGGGGTTCGAGCCGCAGACGATCGACGTGAAGCGCGGCCAACCCCTGCTTCTCACCTTCACCCGGACCGAGGCCCAGACCTGCGCCAAAGAGGTGATCTTTGACGATCCGCCGGTGAAGGCGGAGCTGCCGCTCGACAAGCCGGTCTCGGTCGCCTTCACTCCGCAGAAGACCGGGGAGCTCAAGTTCGGCTGCGCGATGGGGAAGATGATCTGGGGGAAGGTCGTCGTCGCCGAGCGATGATCGACCCGCTGGTCGCCCACGAGATCCGCCGACGGCGGACCTTCGGCATCATCTCCCATCCGGACGCGGGGAAGACGACCCTCACCGAGAAGCTGCTCCTCTACGGCGGGGCGATCCACCTCGCCGGCTCGGTGAAGTCGCGCAAGGCCGCCCGCGCCGCCACCTCCGACTGGATGGCGATCGAGAAGGAGCGCGGCATCTCGGTCACCACGTCGGTGATGCAGTTTCCCTACCGCGGGAACGCGGTGAACATCCTCGACACGCCGGGGCATCAGGATTTCAGCGAGGACACCTACCGGACGCTCTCCGCCGTCGACTCCGCGGTGATGCTGATCGACGCCGCCAAAGGGGTGGAGGCGCAGACCCGGAAGCTGTTCCAGGTCTGCCGCCTGCGGGAGATGCCGATCTTCACCTTCGTCAACAAGCTCGACCGCGAGTCGCGCGAACCGCTCGACCTGATGAGCGAGATCGAGAAGCTCCTCGGGATCCACTGCGCGCCGGTGAACTGGCCGGTGGGGATGGGTTCGACCTTCAAGGGGGTCATCGACCTGCGGACGATGCAGATCCTCCTCTTCGAGGGCGGCGAGAAGGGATCGCGGCAGGTGGCGACGACCTCCGTCCCGTTCGATTCCGAGGCGGCGAAGGCCGCCGTCGGCGAGAAGCTCCTCGCGCCTCTGCGCGAGGAGGTGGAACTGTTACAGGCCGCGGGGAACGAGCTCGATCCGGCGAAGATCCGCGCCGGACAGGTGACGCCGGTCTTCTTCGGATCGGCGATGAACAACTTCGGCGTCGAGCCGTTCCTGGACGCCTTCATCGAGATGGCGCCGCCGCCGCTCCCGCGCGGGTCGAGCGCCGGCCCGGTGGAGCCGATGTCGCCGACGTTCGCCGGCTTCGTCTTCAAGATCCAGGCGAACATGGATCCCAACCACCGCGATCGGATCGCCTTCCTGCGCGTGGTGTCGGGAAGGTTCGTGAAGGGGATGACGGCGCTGCACGTGCGCGAAGGGCGCGAAGTACGTCTCAACAAGCCTCTCATGTTCCTGGCACAGGAACGGGCGCAGGTGGAGGAGGCGTTCGCCGGAGACGTCGTCGGGCTCTACGACACGGGACTGTTCCGCATCGGCGACACGCTCTCGGAGGCGAAGGAGATCCGCTTCGAGGGGATCCCGCGGTTCTCGCCGGAGCACTTCTCCACCGTCCGGGTGAAGGACCCGCTCAAGCGAAAGCAGCTCAAGAAAGGGCTCGACCAGCTTTCGGAGGAAGGGGCGATCCAGGTCTTCCAGCGCTGGGGTCAGGGGGAGAAGGACCCGATCCTCGGCGCGGTCGGCGCGCTGCAGTTCGACGTGCTCTCCCACCGGCTCGCCGGGGAGTACGGCGTCGAGGTGCTCCTCGAACGGACGCCGTTCACCATGGCCCGGTGGGTCGAGGGGGAGGCGTTCCGCCCGTCGAACTTCGACGGCCAGACCTCCTGCCTGCTGACGGAGGACCGCGACGGACGGCCGGTGCTGCTGTTGAAGGGGGATTGGGCGCTCGACTTCGCCGTCCGCGAGAACCCCGGCGTCGTCTTCGCCGACAACGCCCCCGACCGCTCTATCCGCGCCGCGGCCCGCGACGGATCCCCATGAGCGCGGCAGCCAGCACGAGCATTGCCGGCAGCGTCGCGACGGAGGGGCCGTTCGCGGAGAGGTGGCAGCCGCAGCCGGCCCCGCCGTTTCCCCCGCCGCTGCCGTCCGGCGCGACCTCGTAGCTTTGAGCCGCCGAGCAGCCTGAGTTCCCTTCGCGGTCCGTCGCGCACGCCCGGTAGGCGACCGTCCCCGCAGCGGCGTTCGGCAGCGTCGCCTGGAACAGATCGCCGCCGACGAAGACGGCGTCGATCTCCTCGGTCTCCTCGCCGGCGGTGACTTCGATCCACGCGCGCGTCAGGCGCGGCCCGAGGTCGGTCGTCACCGCGTCGGAGACGCCGAAGCGGACCGGCATCCCCTCCCCGAGCGCCGCGCCGGCGACCGCCTGCACCGCGCGGAACGCCGGCGGGTCGTCGTCGACCGGCGCCGCGGTCGTCCCGAGGTAGAGGCGGTTGAGGTAGGCGCCGCTCTCCCCCTGCGCCGTCACGGCGTCGAGCCGCCCGTCGCCGTCGAGATCGCCGAGGTCGATCCACAAGGTGAAGTCGCCGACCAACGGAAAGGCGTCGGCGTGCAGCGCGAAGTGGCCCGTCCCGTCGTTGACGAAGAGACGCTCGTTCCGCGCCTGGGTGGAACCGTCGCCGAGCGCGGCGATCACCGCGTCCAGGTCACGGTCACCGTCGACGTCGGCGCAGACGACACCGTTGTCGTCGACCGTTTCGTTCCCGGTCACGCGGGCGTCGGTCTCGTCGGAAAAGGTCCCCGCGCCGCCGTTGATCAGCAGCTGCTCCTCGATCTCGGCCGTCCCGTTGTCGATCCAGAGGTCGAGGTCGCCATCGCCGTCGACGTCGCAGGCCGAAGGGCCGTAGGCGTAGCCGCTCGGCTGGTTCGGGAGCTGGCCGCTCGCGTCCTCGAACGTCCCGGTGCCGTCGTTCCGCCAGAGCTGCGCGTTCCCCACACGGCTGTCGATCAGGAGGTCGAGATCGAAGTCGCCGTCGGCGTCGAACAGGTCGAGGTCGATCGGTCCGGTCCCGTCCGGCGCGGCGACCCGCGGCGCCGCTCCTTCCATCGGCTCGAAGGCGCCGGCGCCGTCGTTCCGGAAGAAGACGGCCGAGCCTTGCGACGTGGGGGGGAAGCTTCCCCAATCGCTCACCACCAGGTCGAGATCGCCGTCTCCGTCGAGGTCGCCGAAGCGCGCCGCACCCGCCCGTGACGCCGTGCCGATGCGAGTCGCCGCCTGGTCGGTGAAGGCCCCCTGTCCGTCGTTCACGAACAGCGCGTCGTCTCCGGCCCAGGCATCCGGCGCGAACAGGTCGAGGTCGGCGTCGCCGTCGACGTCGCCGATCGCCACCTGCCGCAACCAGCCGGTGAAGCCGCCGAAGGCAGTCGCCGAGACGTCCTCGAACGCGCCGGATCCGTCGTTCCGGAGAAGCACCAGCGGCTCCGCCGGACCCTGCTGGTAGTAGCCGTCGGCGTTGGGAAAGAGGACGTCGAGATCGCCGTCGCCGTCGAGGTCGGCGAGTTGGACGTAGTTGGTGTAGCAGCCCTCCTCGCCACCCGGTCCGCACGGCTGATCCCCGAGTCGGTCCGTGCCTTCGACGAAGAGCGGAACCGCGAGCAGCAAGAGGCACGACATCGCCCGAGGATCGCACTCTCGAGCGCGTCCGTCGAGCCGCCGGCGGCCGACACGCGGGGAGTGCCGGAGGATTGGCGCCGCCGCGTCGATCGGCCGACAATCGCCCCATGGCGGTCGATCCACGCGAGGCGCCCGCGCTCGACGACGTGCGAGCGGCGCGGAGCCGGCGGATGGCGCGGGCGTGGGCGGCGCACCCGCTGGTCGCGTTCGCCGGCCACCGCGGCCGGATCGCCTTCTACCGGCAGTTCCACTCGCTGGTCCGATCGGGCGTGGGGATGCCGGTCGCGCTCAAGGAGCTGGCCCGCCACGCGCCGGGCGAAGGGATGCGTCGGGCGCTGCGGCAGATCGCGCGCGACGTGGGGGCCGGGGCTGGGCTCGCGGAGGCGATGCAGCGGCACGCCGGCGCCTTCGACGACGCGACGATGGAGCTGCTCGCCTTCGCCGAGGAGACGGGAACGCTCGAGCCGGTGCTCAAGCGCGTCGTCGAGCACCTCGACGAGATGCAGAAGCTCCGCTGGCAGGCGATCTTCGGATCGCTGTGGCCGGTCTACCTGCTCGCCGCGATCGTCTTCGTCGCGCCGCTGTTCGACGTGGCCGGCGCCGCCTCCTCCGGCTCCGGGGCGGCCGACGGAAAGGAGGCCGTCGTCTACGGCGGGACCTACCTTCTCGGGGTCCTCCGCAACCTCGCCCTCGCGGCGCTGGCGATCGGCGCCATCCTCGGATTCCCGTTCGCGCTCGCCGTGGCCGGCCTGGAGTCGCGATGGGAACGATTGACGCTCGCCGTCCCACTGGTCGGCGGCGCGGTGCGGAACCTGGTCGGCGCGCGTTTCTTCCTCTCCATGGGTCTCGCCGTCGGCGCCGGCGTCGACCTGATCCGCTCGGTGCGGCTGGCGATCCGGGCATCGGGAAGCGCGTCGGTGCTGGAACGGATCGACGAGACCGAGGCTTCGCTCCGGGGCGGATCGACCCTCACCGACGCCGTACTGGCGCTCCGGGTCTTCGATCCGAACTCCCTCGGAAGCCTGTCGGTCGCCGAACGCACCGGAACGCTCGAGGACGCGCTGCGGGAGCTGGCCGAGGACCACCGCTCGGCCGCGCTCCGCTCGCTCCGCATCCTGATGCTGATCGCGCTCGGGTTGGTGGCCCTCGTCGCGCTCGGATTCGCCGTGGCGAAGATCCTGGGGACGATCTTCGGCCCCATCAGGAGCTACTTCGAGCTGTACAAAACGATCGAGTGACGCCGATCGGTGCTACGGCAAGGGTGGAAGGACGACTTGTCCCGGCATCGGCAGGACCGAATACGGCATGTTCGGGAGACTGGCCGGGTTTACGACCACCGGGACCTTTCCGGATGCGTCGACGAGGAACGCACGGCCTCCGACGTTGAAGCCGTTGAACGCATGGCCCCCGACGATCGACGGCGAGGCCGGATTCACCTGTTGGATGATCGCGCCGCTTCCGGGCGGTAGCGCTTGTATCGCCGCTTGCACCTCCGCCCCCGTGGTACCCGCGAGGTCGAACGCGGCGCCGGCGCGAGCTTCGAGCGCCGCAACGCTCCCTTCTTGAGCCAGTCCCGGAAGCGCGCTGGCCGGGGCGCCCGTAGCCGTCGAATGTGCCGCTTCCGCCGCCTTCAGGCAATTGTCCGTGCCGTGGCCCTTCGTATTCACCTCCCGCAACGCGTTGAGGAGACGTTGCTCGGTGTTTCCGGCCGTCGTTGCGGAAGCGGCGCCGGCGCCTGGTGCACGGGCCCCGCCAGCACCGGCCGAACCCGCTCGAACCGCGCCCAACGCTCGTTGCACCGGTCCGGCGTACG
The DNA here is from genome assembly GCA_964372275.1 of uncultured bacterium. Taxonomy (GTDB): domain Bacteria; phylum CAYJRR01; class CAYJRR01; order CAYJRR01; family CAYJRR01; genus CAYJRR01. The sequence continues at coordinate 5,615 of CAYJRR010000129.1, read as the reverse complement.
GGATGGCGAAGCTGGACAGGTTTTCGAGCGCCACGACTCCCGCGCGATCGATCTCGTACGTCGGGTTGGCGCGATCCATGTGCGGCAAGGGCGATCGCGGTACCGCCCGCAGCGTGGCGGGCGGCGGCGGGGCGTTCGGATCGATCGTCACCTCCACCCTCCACGGGGCCGCGTAGCCCGGAACCCAGACCCAGCGCGTCTCCTTGTAGGGCTGGTTCGAGTCGACGACCTTCGGCGGTGGATCCATCACTTGCGCGGTCTTGTCCTTGGACGGGGTCTGGGGCGTCGAGAGATCGCCCAGCCCAAGCGGGTCGACGAAGCGCAGCGCGTTGCCGTGCGCGTAGGCGTAGTAGTTTTCGTCGGTGAGTCCGGCGGGATCCGGGCTGATGAATCGCGCGATCTCGGGGTCGTACCAACGCGCGTGGTGGTTGTAGAGCTTCGCGTCGTGGTCGTACTCGCGTCCCGCGAAGAGCACTTCGCTTGCGGCCACTCCCGCGGAGGCGCCGCTTGCCAGGCGCACCGTCGGCACGCCGGCGCTGTCATACTCGTAACGCTCGACCAACCGCCCGGCGGCGTCGGTGACCGCGACCGTGCTTGCCATCGCATCGCGATGGGGGTGAAGGGCCCCACCGTGCGAGAGGATCGCCAGCACTTGCTCGGGCTTGTTGCCGCTCACGAAGATTCGGGCGTTCGCACCGGTTCCCCGCTGCAACATGCGCCCTTCCCAGTAAACGATCCTCTCGCCACCACGGAGCACCCTCCGCCCCTCCGTGTCGTACCCGAACTGAACCGCGGTGCCACCGTCTTGGACCGTCCGGAGTCGGCCGAACGCGTCGAACGCGTAGTTTCGCGTTCCACGACGGGCGAGGTGGCCGGCGGCGTCCCAGGAAAACGTCTCGGTGCCAGCCTGCACGTACTGGTTGAGCGCATTGACCGACCAGGAGGCGGCCGACGAACCCTTCTGGGTCCGAGTACGGTTTCCGCGCCCGTCCAGCGCGATCGTTTCGTCGGCGGGCGCTCCGGCGGATGCTGCGCTCACGTCGACCGCCAGCAGCCGGTCGGCGCTGTCGTAGCGCATCGATCGCGTCTGGTCCGCGAACGGAGGGAACCGTAGCCGTTCCGACTCCGTGTTCCCCATCGCATCATAGGTGTAGTTCAGCTCGAGCGTTCCTCCGGCCACACGGTGGAAGAGCCGGCTCACCCGGTTCAACGCATCGTACTCGAACGATTGGACCGCCGATCCGTAGCGGATCTCGCGGTAACGCGTGGAGCTCTTGTACTCGAATTGGGCGAGGTCGACGGTGGCCCCGCCCTCGCGGATCGAGACGAGCTGGTTGAGGGAATTCCACCGCTGATCGAAGGTGCGGCCGTTGGGATAGACGATTCGGACGACGTTCCCGTTGGCGTCGTATCCGGCCCGCACCACGGCGGCGGCGGCTCCGACTCGTTCGGTCATCGTGAGCGCGCGGCCCAGGGAGTCGAAGGTGCTCCTTCGCTCGACGTCGTCGCTCGGGGTTCCGGGATCGTTGTTGTCGGTTGAAAATACGAGCTTTCCGGCGCCATGGTACCGGAACGTCTGCAGCGTCGTGCCGGGAAGATTCGCCGGATTCGCGGATACGCGTGCCGAGAGCAGCCGATTCCGCGCGTCGAACTCGCGAGCGATCCGCACCCCGTCTCGTCGCGTGGTTTCCTGGACGTTTCCTGCGAGATCGTGGCGGAATGTTTCGACCGTACCGTCCGGATAGGCACGGCTCCGCAGCAGATTGCGGAGGTCGTAGGTGTCTCGGTGCGCGAGGACTCCGCCAACCGATTCCGACTCCGGGAGACCGTCCTCGTTCCAGGTGCGCTCCAGCAGGAGAAGGCCATGGTGTCCCTGGCTCGGATCGACCCTCCATGGGCCCGTTGCAGGGGCGTCACCCGAGGCGGTAAGGAGCCGCGCGACCCGAATTTCGCGCCCGAGCGCGTCGTAGCCGTATTCGGTCCGGTTCCCTCGCGCATTCACCGTCGCCACCCGTCGCCCTTGGCTGTCGTACTCGTGCCGCGTGACGTTGCCGGCGTTGTCCCGAATCGAGATCGGATTACCCGCGGCGTCGTGCCCGGTGACCGTCACGTATCGCTGGCCGGCCGCGACTTCGACGGTCGTCTCCTCCAACGCGCGCCCGGCGCCGTCGAAAACCGTCACGGTATTGTCCCCGTTCGGCAGCGTCGTCCTCACCGTTCGGCCGGCGCCGTCGAAGTCGTGAATCGTCTCGTGGCCGTTCGGATCGCGTGTCCGTACCGTGCGCCCGAGGCGGTCGAGGAGCAGCCAGGTTTCCGCCGCCGGACGGCCCGACCCCCACGCGCCTGCGTTCGGATCGAAGATGTCGTGCGATTCGTGGAAACGGCGCCCTCGCTCGTCGTACGAGAATCTCGACCGACTCAGAACCACCGGGGTCGAGGAGAGACTGTCCAGGCTGCCCCGGACCGTCTCCTCCAGAAGCAATCGTCGACGGTCGAAGACTCGGTCCGTCTGCCCGACGATCGGCGACGGCTCGATGACGCCCGCCTCGTTGCCGTGGCCGTCGAAAAGCGTCGTCGTCTCGTAGAGACGACCACCGGGACCCGCGACGAAGCGGGGATCGCGGGTTCGCTGCACCTTGTTCGTGTTCCAGTAGTAGTCGAGGGACGTCGTCGCGGATTCGGCGGACCCCGGCGCCAGGGTGATCTCGACGGGGCGCCCGAGCTCGTCGTAGACGGTGCGGATCGCACCACGGCCGGACGGCGGCCTCTCCAGGGTCTTGTGTCCGAGCATGTCGTATTCGAACCGCTGCACCTCGACACGTGCGCCGTTCTCGCGGTGGATTTCCGTGGGGTTGCCGAGCGGGTCGTACGTCCACCACGTCGAAACGGCCCTTGGACTTGCGATTGGAGCGCCGGCGGGACGACTCTGATCCACGGTCGCCGGATTGGAAATCGACGTGGTCGTCCACCACCTGCGCCCGAGTGCGTCGTAGCCGGTCGTCACCGTGCGCGGCGGTGCGGCGGCGATCCCGGCGCGCGCCCGCGCGGTCCGACGGTCGGCCGGCTTCTCGACCGTCGGCAGGTCCAGGGCGTTGAAGCGAGCCGTGGAACGTATGCCGTCGGGGTCGATCGTCTCCCGTGCGTTTCCGCGCGCGTCCCGCACCCACTCGGTCGTGAGCTTCAGACCGGCCTCGTCGACGACCTGGCGGACCGTGTAGCCACGGCCGCCAGCGCCGTACTCGTAACGGGTCACGATCCCTTCGGGATCCGTCCGCCGTTCGAGCTGACCGGCCGCATTGTACGAGAAGCGCTCGATCGCCTCCTGTGGTCCGCCATGGCCCGGGTAGTGGACCGTGACGGTCGGATGATGGATCTCCTTCAGGAGTCCGCCGTGGACCGCCGGATCCGGCTCCCAGGGGTCGCACGAGCGGTTTCCATTTCGGTCGGCAAACGTCGTGACGATCCGGCCGGCGGCGCGGTCCTGGTGCCGGTAGACGCGGGTCGTCGCCCGTCCGTCGCCGTCGGTCACGACCTGCGGACCGCCGAAACACTCCTCGTACGTCCAGCTCGTCGTGATCGAACCCGAGGTCGTGGGGGCCGTCGCTCTCGGCGATGGATGCACGGTCTGCGACAGCTTCCAGCCCCGTCGAGCCCAGTCCTCCTTCCGGATCCACGGATCGCCGGGCTTCTGCGCGGGCTCGTGAAATACGTTCTCCTTCCACGATCCGTCGCCGGCGTACTCCTTCAAGACCTCTCCATCGGCGTTGTGGACGTATCGGGTGGTCCACGAGCGCGGGACCTCCCCGGGTCCCGGATCGCGGCCGGTTACGATTGCTCGCGGTCCCGGGCCGGAACGGTGGACCCCCGTCGGATCCCATACACCGGCAAACTGCTCGATCTCCCGGACGAAGCCGACCTTTTCGAGCTTGTAGTCGGTGCGGTGGCCCAACGGATCGACGACGGTGACGTCTCGGGCACAGTAACCAGGCTCGATCTCGGGGCCCCAACGCAAGCGGTAGGTGCCGCCCGCACACGCTTGCGCGATGACGCGGTTGTGCAGGTCGCCCGGTCCTCCGTACGTGGTGACGACGTGCGGTGTCGTCTCGCCCGGACGGGTGACGGACTCGAGCCCGCCTTCGCCCCTCCGTCCCGTGTATCCATAGGTCCACGTCCTCGACGAAAAGCTCGCGCCCGCCGGGTTCACGACGGGCACGCCCGTGTAGCGACGCAGGGCCCCCTTCTCGCAGCTGCCGGCGACGTCGGTTCGGCAATAGTCGAACGAGGCGGAAAGCCCGTCCGCCGTCCGCACCCGCGTCAGGCGCGCCGCGAGCGTCGGCTCCGACGGATCGGAGGGGGTCGCGTCGGTCATCAAGCGGTAGACCGTGTAGTCGAAGTGGTGGACGTTTCCGCGGGTATCGACGACCTCGGAGACGTAACAGGGGCCGCTACCGGCCTGTCCCGGATCGGGCGGTGACTCCCAATAGTAGTAGTCGATTCGCGAGCCGTCCGAATGCACGACGTGGTCCAGCAGGCCGTTGTCGAGGTTGAACGACTCGACCGTCCCCGTCAGGACGTCGACCAGCTTGACGATCACCGGGCCACCCGACGAATCGCTGATCGCATACTTGTAGATCCCGGGGCCGCCCATGTAGCTCGGCTCGGTGTTCGCCGGGATCTTGGTGAAAACCTGATCGGTTCCGGGAAATCCGTTGTCGTAGACCAGGTACTGCTTGTCGTCGGTTCGCTGCAGCGTCGGCTGGTGGTTGTGGCTCCAGCCCTCTCCCAACGGCGGTCCTTTCAATACCCGCGGATCGTCGGTACGGAGCGGGTTCGAGGTGTAGCTGATCGTGAGCCGGAAATCGTGTCCGTTGATCCCGGACATCGAGAGGACCTGCTCCTGGTATTCGACTTCGCCGCCGCTGGCGGTCACGGTACAGGCGATCTCGTTCTTTCCCCTTCCGCGGCGCGGCTTGAGGCAGGTCCCGTCGTTGGGACGGACCTGGGCCCGCTTCGGATCCTCTCCTTCGACGGTCACGACGACCGGCGTCGGGATCACCTCCTCGCCGGGTATCGGGTCGATGTAGATGTGCGTCGGAGGGCTCGCGGCCGGTAGCGGCTCGCAGCGGACCCGGTCGGCGCGCTTCCCGCGGATCCCCCCGCCGCCGACGCCGGAGGGGATCGTCGGCGACTGGCCCGGGCATGCCGCCGCGAGCGAGACGAGGACGACGAACGGGAGCAGGCGGTGGCTCGTCATGCACGGCATCCTCCCGCCGACGCGTCGCGTGAATCAACACGCACGCCACCGCGCCCCGGCGCCGCGCTCGTTCGCTACGCCACGACCTGCGCCTCGCCGGCGGGAGTTCCGACGCGCGGGCGCTCGCGCGCGGCGGCGTAGGTCTCTTCCAGCGACTTGAGTCCGCGCGCGGGGCTGCCGATCAGGATCGCCATGTTCCCGTTGGCGTGCTCGTTGCGGCGCATCTTCTCGTGCGCGTCGGGGGTGCCGTCGAACGGGAAGACCTCCGACAGGCAGGGATCGACCTGGCCGTCGATCACCATCTGGTTCGCGGCCCTCGCCTGCGCGGCGTTGGCAAAGTGGCTCCCCTGGATCCGCTTCT
>CAYJRR010000128.1:0-12784 GCA_964372275.1 uncultured bacterium | reverse complement strand
GAGGTCGACCTCAAGCAGAAGGGCACCGATCTGCATGCCGCGACGGTGGTCGGCGACACCGTGGGCGATCCGTTCAAGGACACCTCGTCGGTCGCGATGAACCCGATCATCAAGTTCACCACGCTCTTCGGCCTGCTCGCCGTCGAGCTGGCGATCGAGATGTCGCGCACGGTGAGCCTCTCGCTGGCGATCGCCTTCTTCATCGTCTCGCTCTACTTCGTCCACCGTTCCTTCTACGGGATGCGGATCCCGTTGATGAAGGCGAAGTAGACGTCGAGTCGGGCCTCGCCGCCGCGCTCAGGCCGCGAGGCTCGATTCGAGGCGCGTGAGGATGTCTCGCGCGATCGCTTCGCACGCGGCCCAGTCGACGTTCCGGCGGTCGGCGACGTTGTAGTCCGGCTTGGCGATCCTCGATTCGGCGAGCCCGAAGTGGGGCGCCAAACTCCGCTCCAGGAGCATGACCGTCACCTCTTCGTTGTCGGACGTCCGATCGTCGACGAGGCGCGGACCGGGACCCAGTCCGTAGTTCGGCCGCCCGCGGCGCACTTTCGGCGCGACCAGCCAATGGCACGCCTCGTGGAGCAGCTTCTCGGTGTCGCAGCCGTGGTCGGCGGCGACAAGAAACCTCCGTCCGTCGAACCCGACCGGCTGCGCGAAGAACGGCGCCCGTCCCTGCTCGTCACCCTCCAGCGTCACCAACTGCACCCCTTTTCCGGTCACGCGGCAGACCCACGTCCGCAGTTCGAGGAAGCGCGTCCCGCAACGAGGCCGCCGCGCGGGGGCGAGACAGCAAGGGGTCCGGTCCACGAGCATCCGGGCTAGGCCCTCATCGACGGGATCTCGCAGTGTGCACCCGGCGCGAGGGATCCCCACCCTTCGATCCCCCGCCACTCGCGATCCGGGGTGTAGCCATGCAAATCCTTTAGCGTGGTGAACTTCGCCGGACCGGAGCTCATCTCCACGTCGTCGGCCGTGAACTGCGATGGGTGCTCGTAACCGCAGGCGTGCGTCACCGCCAGGATCTCGTTGCGGAACGACTGGCAGTAGCGGGCCAGCCGCGTCGCTTGCAACTCCGGCTCCAGTCCCTGCTGCAAGCGCCGGTCCTGCGTGGCGACCCCGGACGGACACCGGTCGGTGTGGCACTTCTGCGCCTGGATGCAGCCGATGGAGAGCATCGCCTCGCGCGCGATGTTCACCATGTCGCACCCCAGGGCGAACGCCACGATCGCCCGGTCGGGGAAACCCAGTCGGCCGCTCCCGATCCACACCACGCGCCGCGCCATCTTCTCGTCGAGAAACGTCCGGTAGACGCGGGTCAGCCCCACCTTGAACGGCAGCGAAACGTGGTCGGTAAAGGTGAGCGGGGCCGCGCCGGTCCCCCCCTCGCCCCCGTCGATCGTGATCCAATCGGGGCCGCGCTTCGTCTCGCGCATGGCGATCGCCAGCTCCCTCCAGAAGCCGAGCTGTCCCACCGCCGACTTGATTCCGACTGGAAGGCCCGTTTCCGCGGCGATCCGTTCGATGAAGTCGATCATCCCGCGCACGTCGTGGAATTCGGCGTGGCCGTTCGGACTGATGCAGTCCCTTCCGGGCCGCACGCCGCGGATCGCCGCGATCTCCGGCGTCACCTTCCGTCCGGGAAGGACGCCCCCTTTCCCCGGCTTCGCCCCCTGCGAGAGTTTGATCTCGATGCCCCGGACGGTCGGCGCGCCGGCCAGCGTCGAGGCCAACGCCTCCATCGAGAATCGGCCGTCGAGATCTCGGCAGCCGAATTTTCCGGTACCGATTTGGTAGATCACGTCGGCGCCGTGCTTGTGGTGCGGCGAGATCCCGCCTTCGCCGGTGTTGTGGTAGCAGCCGGCCATCTTCGCGCCCCGATTCATCGCCTCGATCGCGCGGGCCCCGAGCGATCCGAAGCTCATCGCCGAGACGTTTACGATCGAGCGCGGCCGCCACGCCTTGGCGCGCCGGTGCTCCTCGCCGAAGACCTTCGCGCACGGGACGTCGTGCAACGTGTCGTGGATCGATCCGGTGAAGCTGACCTCCCCGTGGGGAAAGGCCGCGTGTTTGATGACCGGATATCCGATGTTGTAGATCTGGTCGTCGGTGCCGAAGCCGAAGTAGTTGTTCTCGCCGCGCGCCGACCGGTAGATCCACTCGCGCTCATCGCGGCTGAACGGCAACTCCTCGCGGTTGTTGGCGACGATGTACTGCCGCAACTCCGGACCGATCTCGATCAGCAGGTAGCGGAGATGCCCGATCACCGGGAAGTTCCGCAGGATGTTGTCGTGCGAAAGGAAGCGATCGTGGATCGCGACCACGACCAGTGCTGCGGCCACCGAGATGCCGATCCACCCCCAAACCGAGGTCGTCATGGCCTCGCATCTTCGCACGAGGGCTCGTGAATCGGTCGGCTCGGACCGTCCGGACGCCCGTCCGACGTTCGGACCTCCGCGCCCCTCGAATGATGGCAAGTTTCTGAAATATCTTGGCCTTTCCATTCTGGGGGAGGGTCCGGCCGTTGCTCTCTCTACTCCTCGAACGACGCACGGAATCAGAGGAGACACCATGAACCGCACCCTTCGACTCGCCGGAACCACCCTCGCCGCCCTGACCGCCTTCGGCTGCGGCTCGACCGGAATCGAATCGACCGGCTCGATCCCGGCCGAAGAGACCGCCACCCCGGCGCCGGAACAGGCCCCCACTGCCGTGCCCTACCCGAACGGGATCTACGTCGCCCCGTTCGACGGATCCGATTCGGCCCCGGGAAGCGTCGCCGCCCCCAAACGGTCGGTGAACGCCGCCATCTCGGCGGCGCTCGCGCAGGGGCTCCACGACGTGTTCGTCTACGGCGGCGGTCTCAATGCGGCGGTCACCGAGGTCGTCGTCCTCGCCGACGGGGTCAATCTCCACGGTTCGGTGTGCATCGGCGAAGAGGGGTTCCGGCAGTCGACCGAATCCTGCCGGACGGTGCTGAGCGGAGGGAGCCCGGCGCTCGTCGCCAACGGAATCCATGCGACCACGACGGTGAAGGATCTGACGATCGAGGGCTCGGAAGCGCCGCAGACCGGGCCGTCCACCGACAAGCAGGCCTTCCTGGTTCGCGGAATCGGGTGCGTCGGTTACGGCGTCCTGACCGGCGACCGCGCCCCGACCGTCTGCCCCGCGCCGACCGACCTTCTCGGTCGCGCCATGCCGAAGCCTTCGCTGGGAGTGGCGGTCGCCGAATCGCAAAATCTCTTCTTCCAGAACGTCCAGATCGAGTCGCGCCAGGCGGGGAACGGGATCGTCTATCCGATTGCCGCCGCACCCGGCGCCGACGGACTCGACGCGCTCCCCTCTTCGAACGCGGTCAGTGCCACGAACGCCGGCAACGGGGCGATCCCCTCCGCCACCCAGAACTGCGGAGACGCTCAGGGCTCGAACCGCGGCGGGATGGGGGGGGAGGGCGGCGCCTTCGGTGGGGGCAATCGCAACGGTCAGACCGGCATCGTGGCGGACTGGAACACCGCGGCGCCGGGCAGCGCCGGCATCTTCGACCCGGTCAATACGCGCGGTGGGAACGGCGGCAACGGGAAGATCGGTCTTTCCGGAGCGAACGGCCTCGACGGAATTCCGGGGACCGCCAACGAGCTCGACTCGACCTACCTCGTCGGCCGCTTCGGAACCGCTGGCGCGTGGGGGCGAAACGGTCAGGGGGGTGGCGCCGGCGGCGGAGGGGCGGCGGCGGTTCGCCACAAGATCAAGAAGAGCTCGGGCTCCACGGGCTTCAAGGTGGTCGGGTCGATCGGCTGGGACTTCGATTCGCAGACCGAAACCTCGAACGCGGTCGGCGCCACCTCGGGCGGCGCCGGCGGAAACGGTGGGTACGGCGGCTGCGGCGGAGAGGGCGGGCGCGGTGGTCAGGGAGGCGCGTCGTCGGTGGCCGTCTACGCGCACAACTCGACCGTCACGATCGTGGGTTCGCTGGTGAAGGCGGGGAATGGCGGAAACGGCGCGAACGGGACGGATGGGGCGAACGGCGGACTCGGCGGTGATGGCCGCGACGGATCGCTCGGCACCGCCGTCACGCAGCTCGCGAGCGGATCGAGCGGGGATTGGGGGGTCGAAATCACGCTCCCCGGCGGCACCAAGGTGTCGAACCCCTTCACCTTCGGGATGAGCAGCGGCAGCAGCAACACGCTCTACCTCGGCTGGAGCATGGGCGGGAAGGGTGGCCGCGGTGGCAACGGCGGCTTGGGCGGCCGGGGTGGCGCCGGCGCCGGCGGAGCGGGCGGCGCGTCGATCGCGACCCTCACCTCCGGCGTCGGCGACGTCACCGCGGTGGAGTCGACGATCGAGCTCGGACTCGGCGGCGTCGGTGGCGGCATCGGCGCTCTCAAAGGAGCGGACGGCTTCGTGGCCAACGCGAAGATCCTCTACTAGGAGCCGCGGGGGCGACCGAGGCGACGCGACGTCGAATCAATGAAGAGGCAAACGAGCCGGCGGCGAGTCCGCCGGCTCGTCGCGTACCGGGACGCCGCCAAGGAGGACGAGGCGGTTGCCGGGAACGGCGGGGACACGGGGCGCGGCTACGACGTGGCCGGTCAGGTTCAGCGGATCGCAGGCGCTGAGCGAGATGCGCGAATCGACCGCGGCGGCGTCCCGGCGCGTCGCCCGCAAGGCGTCGACCGCTTCGGGGAGCGCGAACTGCTCGCCGGCGAAACCGTCGACGAACCGGCCGGCGCGCAGCTCGCCGCGCGCTTCGCCGCGGCGGAAGACGGCGAGCAGCGCGCGCCACGTCGGAAGCGCGGGCTCGCGGGTCAGCAGATCGCGAAAGACGACGCCGTAGCGGCGGAGCAGTTGCGTGGCCATCCGCTCGACCCACGGCTCCGGCTCGAGGTAGCTACGCGTCCGCGCGCCCACGGCGATACTGGCCGGATGCGGCCGAAGGAGCGACCAGCGGCCGCCGGCGGAGACCGAGATCGGACGGCGCGCGGACGGGTACCGCGCCAACAGACGGGCCTTTTCGCGCCGGCGAGCGGGATCGAGCAGGATGCGCAGCCCCGCGAATCCGTCGCAGGTGATCCGGCCGGCGGAGACGAGCTCCCAGAGCGCCTGGTCGAGGTCGGTGCGGATCCGTCCGGTCGCGGCCTGCAGCTCGTTGAAGAAGGAGGCGCCCCGAGTCGCGAGCAGGTCGAGCAACGCCGAGGCCGCCTCGCCCAACGGCGGCGGCGAAGTCGCGGTCGCCTCCAGGATCCACGGAAGGTCGTCGCGAAGTACGATGGCGATCGAACTGCTGCGGTGTGGCACCTGGCGGCGCGCCGGGACCTCGTCCGCGTCGGAAAGGCCCGCTCGAGTCGCGTCGATCCGTCCCCAGACGACCTGCCCCGCGTGGCAGAGCTCGTCGAGCCACTCCGGCCGGTACCCGGCGACGCGCGCGCGGAAGACCTCCGATTCCCATTCGGAGGCGGGGATCTGGAGCCCTTGAAGCTGCCCGATCACCTCGGCGAGGCCGCGCGGACCATGCAACTGCGTTCCCGGTGCGACGTGCTGCCACCGGAGAAGAAAGCGCACGAAGTCGGCCGTCGTGACCGGCTCGATCTCGCGGCGCAGCTTGCTCAGGCAGCGCCGATGGATCCGAGCCAGCAGCTCGCGCTCGCAAAACTCGACGCCGACCGCACCCTCCGTGGCCGCCCCCCCGATCGCGGTGAAGCTGCCGCGAAGCAACAGCCCCCGGGACTCGAGCCTGAGCAGCGCCTGCTCGACGGCGGCCTCCGGAAGCGCGAGGCGGTGGGCGAGCGAGCCGGCGGCGACCGGTCCAACGCAGGCCATCCAGCCACGGACGACCGCGTCGACCGCCTCCTCCGGCTCCGGCACGCGGCGAGACGGTTCGTCACCGCCGGGTTCGGCACCGCCGTCGATCCGACGGTCGACCCGAGCCGGTGGTCCACCGTCCGCCGGAAGGCGCAGGTCGGGCTCGAAGCGTCCGGCCGGGACCGCCGCTTCGGCGAGATCGCGGCGCTCGACGGCGACCCACCACCGGTCGGCGTTCGCGATCCGCATCATCGCGCGACCGTTCGCGCGGAGCGATTCGACGTGCTCGCGCCACGCGGAGGGCAGCTCGCGATCCGGAAGCAGGATCCAACCGAGAAGCGCGTCGTGAAGCTCGTCGGGATCGCGGGCGTCGGGCCAGGCCTCGGCGACCACCGCCTCGATCACCTCCCGGTCGAGCGCGCCGAAGGCGGCGAGGTCCTGGCCCGAGAGCGTGCGGCGGGTCGAGACGGCTCGGGCACGGCGCTCCTCCAGCGGCGCGTCGTCCAGATAGGTGTAGGGGTTCGAATTCAGGATCTCGTGGCTTAAGGGCGAAGGGGTCGGCGTATCGCGGGCGATGAGCGTCACCTCGCCGGCGCGGATCCGCCGCAGGAGCGCCCGCAAACCCGGCAGGTCCATCGCCTCGTGGAGGCAATCGCGCAACGTTTCGGCGACCAACGGGTGGTCGGGGATCTTGAGCGGCCGTTCCACGTTTTCCTGGCAGGCGGCGAGATCGGGGAAGACGGCGGCGAGCAGGTCGTCGGAGCGAATCCGCTGGATCGCGGGCGGGACCCGCTTTCCGTTCATCTGCCGCAGCAACGCGAGCGCGCGCGTGGCGTCCCATCGCCAGCGCACGCCGAACACCGGCGCGTCGAGCACCGCCTGCGTCAGCACCTCCTCCACCGTGTCGGGATGAAGGAACTCGAAGACCGACTCCAGTGGAAAGCTGTGCTGCGGACCGAGCGAGAGCAGCACGCCGTCGTCGGTCGCCGCCGCCTGCAGCTCGAAGTTGAAGCCGGCGCAGAAGCGCTTTCGGAGCGCCAGCCCGAAGGCGCGGTTGAGCCGCGAGCCGAACGGGGCGTGGATCACGAGCTGCATCCCGCCCCCTTCGTCGAAGAAGCGCTCGGCGACGAGCCGATCGCCCGTCGGCAAGGTGCCGAGCGTGTCGCGACCGAGCCGTAGATAGGCGACCGCCTGCGATGCGGCGTCCTCGGACATCGCCGACTCCTCTCGCAGCCAGGCCGCGGCGGAGGGGGGGTCGTCGAGGCGCGGCTCGATCTCGGCGCGTAGGCGCGAGACTTCGTCGGACAGCTCGCGCGAGCGGCCCGGGGCCTCGCCGAGCCAGAAGGGGATCGTCGGCGCGGCCCCTTGCGCGTCCTCCACCCGCACCCGACCCGCCTCGACACGGCGGATCCGCCAGGAGCTGTTCCCGAGGAGGAAGACGTCGCCGGCGAGGCTCTCGACCGCGAAGTCCTCGTCGACCGAGCCGATGGGAATCCCCTCCGGCTCCTTCACCACGGCGTAGGTGAAGGTGTCGGGGATCGCGCCGCCGGAGCAGACGGCCGCGATGCGCGCGCCGCGTCGCGCCTTCACCGTGCGATGCACGCGATCGCGGTGGAGATAGGCGCCGCGTGGTCCGCGTTGGGTGGCGACGCCTTCGGAGAGCATCGTCACGATCTCTTCGTACCGTTCGCGCGGAAGGGAGGCGTAGGGCCACGCGGCACGCACCCGCTCGAAGAGGCGGTCCTCGTGGAGCTCCTCGGTCGCCGCCCAGGCGACGATCTGCTGGGCGAGGACGTCGCGAGGCCACTCCGGCACGCGCGTCTCCTCGAGGAGGCCCTCTCGCAGTCCCCGCACGAAGGCGGCGCACTCCACCAGCTCGTCTCGGGTGACGGCGAAGATCCGGCCCTTGGGGGTGGCGCCGCGGAAGTGGCCGCTGCGGCCGATCCGCTGCACGCCGACGGCGAAGGCGCGCGGACTTCCGACCTGGCAGACCAGGTCGACGTTTCCGACGTCGATGCCGAGCTCGAGCGAGGCGGTGGCCACGACGGCGCGGACCTCGCCCGCTTTCAGCCGCGTCTCCGCCTTGAGTCGCGTCTCCTTGGAGAGGCTGCCGTGGTGCGCGGCGACCGCCTCCTCTCCGAGCCGCTCCGCGAGCGCGTGACTGGCGCGCTCGACCATCCGCCGGGTGTTGACGAAGACGAGCGTGCTGCGGTGTTCACGCACGAGCTCCGCGATCCGGTCGTAGACGTCGCCCCACGTCTCTTTCGACGCCACCGCCGCCAGCTCCCCCGGTGGAGTTTCGATGGCGACGTCGAAGACCCGGCGGAGCCCGGTCTCGACGATGGCGCAGTCGGGCCGGCCGCCCGGCCCGACGTGGCCGGCGCCGACCAGGAATCGCGCGATCTCCTCGATCGGGCGCTGCGTCGCCGAAAGACCGACCCGCGTCGCGCGCCGGCCGGTGAGGGCGTCGAGGCGCTCGAGCGACAACGCGAGGTGCGCGCCGCGTTTGTCGCGACAGACGGCATGGATCTCGTCGACCACCACCGTCCGGACGCTTCGCAGCATCGCCCGTCCGCCGTCGGAGGTGAGCAGAAGGTAGAGCGACTCCGGTGTGGTGATCAGCACGTGCGGCGGCCGGCGGACCAACGCCTGGCGCTCGGCGGAGGTCGAATCGCCGGTGCGGACGGCGGTGCGGATCTCCGGAATCCGCATCCACATCTTCGCCGCCGTCGCGCGCAGCTCGGCGAGGGGCTCCTCGAGGTTCTTGCGGACGTCGTTTCCCAGCGCCTTGAGCGGCGAGACGTAGAGGATACGAGTCTCGTCCTCGAGCGCGCCCCGCGAGACCCCCTCCTGGATCAGACCGTCCAGGCAGGCGAGAAAGGCGGCGAGCGTCTTTCCCGAGCCGGTCGGCGCACCGATCAGCGTGTCCCGGCCGGCCCGGATCTCCGGCCAACCGCGCTCCTGGGGCTCGGTCGGAGTGCCGAACCGGTCGACGAACCATCGGGCGACGACCGGGTGGAACGCGTCGAGGACGGCCGAGCCCGAGGGTAGGGACATGACCGCGTAGCTTACTAGACGCGCGTATCGTTGGCGAGTCCTTCGGAACGGGGTCTCGCGACACGGAAGCTCAGACTCCCGATGGGACTGGCCTGGCGGCCCGTGACGCGGTGTCATTCGCGTTGTGTACGCGCTCTACAAGTGGGCGCAGCTCCTCCTGCAGCCCGACCTTTGGATCGCCGGGCTCACCGTCGCGGCGCTGATCTCCTCGGTGCGCCGCCGCGAGACATGGAGCCGACGCCTGCTTGCGACCGCCGTCGCAATGCTGTTCGTTTTCGGCACCCGGCCCGTCAACGAGCTGTTGCTGCGGCCTCTAGAGCGGCGCTACCCGCCGGTGGCCGGCGCGCTCGAGCGCCACGACGCGATCGTGGTGCTGGGCGGCGGGGCCCGCTGGGAGCCGGGAATCCGGCGCGGTACGGTGCTCGGCACCCCCGGCGTCGACCGGTTGGTGCGCGGACTCGAGCTCCTCGGCGATGACGTCGCGAGCATGATGGTCGTGGCTGGCGGGATCGCCGATCCCGAGGGAAAGAACCCGGGCGAAGGGGAGACGATGCGCGAGATCGCCCTCTCGATCGGCGCCGATCCCGCGCGCGTCCAAGTCGACGCGCGCTCGCGCACCACGAGTGAAAACGCCGCCGAGGTGGCGCGCATGCTCCCGCCGGGAGCGAAGGTGGCCCTGGTCTCGTCGGCGGTCCATCTGCCGCGCGCCGCGGCTCTCTTCCGCAAGCGGGGGCTGACGGTCACACCGGTCCCCGCCGACTACCTGGCGCCGGAGCGCGACTGGGGAGTGGGCGACCTCCTTCTCCCGCGCGCCGGCCGCCTAGTCACGAGCGAAGCCGCAATCCACGAATACGTAGGGATTGCTGCCTACCGGATCCTCGGGCGATTGTGATTCCTGACGGAGACCTGGATGGAACGCCGCTGCATCGCCGGTGAGGAGACGATCTCACCCGAAGAACTGACGATCGCCGGTATTCCCCTCGCGCTGCGCTATCGCTGCCCGGCGTGCCGGAGGCGATTCGACTTCTTCAGCCACGTCGGCAACGCCGTTTCTGGCACCGCGGCGATCGTGATGCCGCTGGCCGCGCTGCTGCTGCCCGATGAGAAGTTCGAGAATCCGAAGGAGCGCATGCCGATCTTCCTACTGTCGCTCCTGTTGACCGTGGCCTACGCGGCTTTCACCTGGAAGCAGCGACGGGAGGCCCGCCAGCATCCGCCCGTCGCGCAGACGGTCCGGTCCGCCTGAACCGGCTTCCTCAGAGATCCTCGAAGAGGGTGCCGGCTCGCCAGTCGTTGATGCCGGAGGCGGTGCGGTTCAGGCCGCCGCCGACGGAGGCGGCGAACTCGGTGGCGCCGTTGCCGCTTCCTCCGGACACCGCCGCGCCCTGGGCGGTCGCCTGGTTGCCGACGCCGCCGGCGACCGACGACTCCTCGCCGGAGGCGGTTCCATCGCCGCCGCCGGAGACGCTGCTGGCGAGACCCGAGGCGGTGTTCTGCGATCCGCCCGAAACGGCCGACATCGTCCCGCTGGCCAGGTTGGTGTCGCCGCCGGCGACGGCGGACCGCATTCCGCTGGCGACGTTGTTGGCGCCGCCGGCGACCGACGAGCCGGCCCCCGAGGCGACGTTGTCGAGGCCGCCGGAGATCGTCGCGGTGGCGCCCGAGGCGATCCCTCCGCTGCCTCCGGCGACGGCCGACGCATCGCCGACGGTCGAGTTTCCGCTCCCACCCGCGATCGCCGAGCGGGGGCCGGAGGCGACGTTCATCGTGCCTCCGCCGACGCTGGCGAAGCTGCCGGAGATCTCGTTCTCTTCGCCGGCGACGATGCCGCCGTAGCTGGTGAAGTTGTGCTTCCGGCCGACCACCAGGTTGTGCGAGCCGCTGCGGTCGTCACCGGACCCGCGTGCTTCATTGTAGCCGACGATCAGGTTCCCGAGGCCGTTCACGACCGCGTCGGTCGATCCGGCGCCACTGCGGACGTGCACGTTGACACCGGTGAAGACGACCGCGGCCGCGCCGTCGACCGTCGTCGCCGCCATCGACGCGGTCTTCGCCTGCAGGGCCGTGAGCGCCGCCGGCGTGACGGTTCCGCCGGTCCAGCCGTGCGCGTCGCCCATCGTCACCGCGTTCCCTCCGCCGACGGCGGCGTAGCTCGCCGACACGGAGCCGTTCTCGCCGCCCGCGATCGAGGACGAATCGCCGGTGGCGCTGTTGCCCCCGCCACCGGCAATGCTCGCAGCCGCGCCAGAGGCGGTGTTGCCGCTCCCTCCGGCGACGCTCGCGCCGTCGCCCGAAGCCACGTTGCTCGACCCGCCTGCGACCGAGGCGTAGTCACCCGACGCGACGTTTCCGTTTCCGGCCAGCACCGAGGAAAAGGCACCGGAGATGGCGTTCTCGTCGCCGGCGACGATCCCCCCGAAGCTCGCGAAGTCGTTCTTCCGGCCGACGACCAGGTTGTGCGATCCGCCTCGGTCGTCCCCGCCGTCGCGCGGCTCGTTGTAGCCGATCACCAGGTTCCCGACTCCGTTGACCTGGCCATCGGTGGCCCCCGATCCGCTCCGCACGTGAACGTTCACCCCTTCGAAGACGACCGCGGGCTTTCCGTCGACCGTGGCGGCCGAGATCGAGGAGGTCTTCGATTCCAGCGCAGCCACCTTCGATTCGAGGGCGGCGATTCGCGCCAACTGCTCCTCATCATCCTCGTCGGCATTCTCGAGCTGGGCTTGCAGCGACTCCATGCGCGCGTGCAGTTCGTCGATCGCCGACTGGACGTCGTCGGCCAATAGCCCGGACTCGGCGTTGGAGTAGGCGATGCGCTTGGCCGGATCGCTCGCCGGACCGCAGCCGGCTCCGAGCGAGAGCACGACGAGGGACGACCCGATCCGCCACCTGAATGCACGCGACATCCCGACCTCCGCTTCAAGAGCGATGGCGGCCGACTTCGACGCCGCCTCCCGCGATCCTACCGCGTCGACGTAGGGATCCGGCGGCGGGTCAGTTCACGACGTTCGGGACGGCGAGCGTGAACTCGGCGATTCTCGCGTCGAACATCCGGCCGTCGGGGCGTTGCATCTGATAGGTGCCGTGCATCACGCCGAACGGGGTCTCGAGGATGCAGCCGCTGGTGTATTCGAACGCCTCGCCCGGCCGGAGGACCGGTTGGAACCCGACCACGCCAGGTCCGCGGACCTCCTCCACCTTTGCGTTCCCGTCGGTAATCACCCAGTGTCGCGAGCGGAGTTGCGCCCCCTCGGTCCCCTCGTTGGCGATGGTGATCGTGTAGCGGAAGGCGTAGCGGGACTGGCCGGGGTTCGACTGCTCCGGAAGAAAACCGGTCCGGACCGAAACCCGGATCCCGTCGGTCACCGCGCTGCTGCTGATGTTGGCGCTCACAGATCTCCCGACTCCGAAAAACGGCTCATTTCGGTATCACATCGAGGACCGGCTTGTCATCCTCGATGCGGATCCGGACCTTTCCGCCGCGCTTCTCGAGGGCCCCGAACAGCAGCGCCTCGGAGAGCGGACGCTTGAGCTCCGCCTGGATCAGGCGCGCCATCGGCCGCGCGCCGAACGTGGGGTCGAACCCGCGGCGCGCGAACCAGGTCCGCGCCTCCGCCGAAAGGTCGAGTGTCACGTTCCGCTCCGCGAGCTGCGCCTGCAGCTCGGCCACGTTCTTGTCCACCACCCGCTCGATCATCGGCAGCGGCAGGGAGTCGAAGCGGACCAGCGCGTCGAGGCGGTTGCGGAACTCCGGACTGAAGATCCGCTCCATCGCCTCTTTCTCCGAGCCCGCCTCCCCGACCGCCTCCTGGCCGCCGAAGCCGATCCGGCCCGACGACATCTCGCGCGCGCCGGCGTTGGTGGTGAGGATCACGATGACGTTGCGGAAGTCGGCCTTGCGGCCGTTGTTGTCGGTCAGCGTCGCGTAGTC
>CAYJRR010000127.1:1929-12988 GCA_964372275.1 uncultured bacterium | reverse complement strand
CCAGCAGCCCGTCGGTGACGTGGAGCCCGGCGGTCGGCGCGGCGCCCGCCCCGGGGGCGCGCGCGAAGACGGTCTGGTAGCGGGAACGGTCGAGGTCGTCCGGACCCTGCGCGCGCCGGATGTAGGGGGGGAGCGGCGCCGCGCCGAGCGCGGTGAGGCCCGCTTGCAACGGACCCGTGCCGTCCAGGTCGACGACCCACGCCCCCTCCGGCGCCCCGTCGCCGGCCGGCGCGACGACGGCGGCGCTGGCACCGGCGCTCTCGCCGAGGCGGATCCGCGCCCCCGGGCGGATCTTCTTGCTCGCGGTGACGAGCGCCGTCCAGCGCCCCCAGGCCGGCTCGTCCGCGACGGGGGGCGCGAAGGCGTCGCGCCCGCCGGCGCGGGCGAGCAACAGGATCTCGGCGCGGCCGCCGGTCCCCTCGCGCCGACCGACCAGCCGTGCCGGGATCACGGCGGTGTCGTTCAGCACCAGCAGCGCGCGCGGAGGGAGGTGGCGGCCGATCTCGCGGAATGCGGCGTGCCGGCGCGCGCCGGTCCGCCGGTCGACCACGAGCAGCCGGCTCGCGGCGCGGTCGGGCAGCGGACGCTGGGCGATCGCCGCCTCCGGCAGGTCGTAGTCGAAGTCGGAAACCCGCACGGGGACGGGTTTTCTCCCATCGACGTCGGCGACACAACCGTCCCCTGGCCTGGGGCGGCCGTGGGACGGCTGGGCGAGCCAGAACTCGGCGCGGCGCCGCGCGTGGACGCCGGCGGTGAATGGAAATTCATCATCGATCGATCCGCATTGACACGAGAATCAATCCCGGCGCGCCTCCGCCGCGACCGTTGGCACCCTCGTTGCTCTCGCGCCTCGACCCCGCGCACCGGAGGACCGATGAACCGATTCGCCGCCGTCGTCCTTTCCGCCCTCGTCCTCTCGGCGTCGTTCCCGGAGGCCGCACGGGCCCGCTGCGGGTCGAGCGACGGCGGCGCCGTCGGCGATCTTTCCCGGACGATTTCCGACGCGCGTCGCGCTCCGCTCCGCCTGAGCCGCTTTCAACCGACCCGTTTCCGTTTTGGCCGGCGCTTCTCTCGCTTCGAGATCGACGGGACGATCGAAGGTGCGCCGGTCCGCCTCCGGGTCGACTCGCTTCGCCGACTGCAGCTCGAGTCTCTGCAACGGCGCTTGCAGAAGCTGCTGGACCAGCGCGCGCTCCGGCGGGGGCTTCGACTCGACGCCCGGAAGGCCAATCTGGCGTTGCGTGAGCGGCTCGGGATCGATGGCTCCGGCGACCTCTTGGGTCCGACGGGCTACGACCCGTTCGCGTTCCCCTAGGACGATTCGTAGTCGATGCGTAGCACCACGAGCTCCTCGTCCCCGCGCGGCGAGCGGAACGTCACCACGTCGCCGACGCGGGAACGCAGCAGCGCGCGCGCGATCGGCGAGAGCCAACTCACCTGCCCGCTCCGGGCGTCGGCCTCGTCGACTCCGACGATCCGCACGCGGCGTTCGCGGCCTTCGCCGTCGCGGATCCGGACGGTCGCCCCGAACAGAACCCGATCGGCGGGCTGCGCGAGCGGATCGACCACTTCGGCCGCGTCGAGTCGGCGGTCGATCGCCCGTAGGCGCCGCTCGATCTCCCGCTTGCGACTCGGATCGGCACGCGCCTCCTCGCGAAGGCGGGCGCGCTCGTCGCGCAGCCGTGCCTCGCCGGCGGTCGTCATGTAGTTCTTCTCCCCCGGCGGGAGGGGCCACGGCTCGTCGGGCAAGCTCTCCCCGGGTCCGCCGTCGTCCTCCTTGGTGAACGCCTTGCTCATCGTCCGGACGCTCGAGTGTAGCGGTTTCCCGGCCGGCCCACCGTCCGGGATTGGCAGGGGTGCGCGCGCGCGCTACCGTTCGCCGCAACGATGAGCACGGCAATGAGAGCGGAGGTCCGCGTGGGACCGGCGGCGAAGAAGGGGCGGAGCGCGGCGAAGGCGAAGTCACCGGAGCGCAAGCTGGCGGAACGGATCGCCAAGAAGATCGCCGGCGTCGAGAACGTGGTCGCGGTGACGTTGGGTGGGTCGCGGGCCCGGGGCACGGCCGATCGCCACTCGGACCTCGATCTCGGCGTCTACTACCGCGCCGAGCAGAAGCCCAACATTGCCGCCCTGAGGGAGCTGGCGGCCGCTCTCGACGATCGGGGCGCGCCGGAAGCGGCCACGGACTTCGGCGATTGGGGGCCGTGGATCAACGGCGGGGCGTGGCTGGTCGTCGACGGACGACGGGTCGACTGGCTCTATCGCGAGCTCGGACACGTGGTCCAGACGATCACCGACTGTCGCGCCGGGCGGATCTCGTGCGCCTATCAGGCCGGGCACCCGCACGGCTTCCACAGCCATACCTACATGGGCGAGGTGGCGCTCGGCGAGGTCTTGGCCGATCCGCGCGGAATCCTGGTCGCCATGAAGCAGCTCGCGGCGTCGTACCCGCCCGGACTGAAGAGGGCGCTGACCGACCGCTACTTGTGGGAGGCCGGATTCGCCCTGGAGACCACCGCCAAGGCGGCCAAGCGTGGCGATGTTCCGCACGTCGCGGGGAGCCTCTACCGGTGCGTGGCGTCGCTGGTCCAGGTTCTCTACGCGATCAACGAACGCTGGTTCCTCAACGAGAAGGGCTCGCTCGACGAGATTGCGGCGTTCGAGCGACGTCCGCGGGAGTTCGTGGAAGCGGCGGAGGTCCTGACCGGCAAGCCGGGAACGACCGCGGCCCAGCTGCAGGCGAGCCACGCCAGGGCCGAGAAGCTCGTCGCCTCGGTCCGCCAGCTCGCCGCGGGCGCCTAGCGTGCTCGCGATCGTCGACCTCCCCGCCGCCCTGGAGGACCTGCACCTCGACTCGCAGAAGTCAGCGGCGGAGATCGCCGCCGCGCTGGCGTCGATCGGGCGCGAGGAGCGGATCAAGGGGAACGAGAACCTGCTCGCCGCGGGTCCGACCGCCTACCTCTTCATGAAGAGCGGCTTCTGCCGCTTCTTCCTCAACGGGAAGCTGGTCCGCCTCTACACCACGAACGATTTCGTTCTCCCGCCGGCGGTGGAGGACGGCACGGCGATCGTGACCAGCGAGTTCGCGACCGACGTCGTCGTCTTCCCTCGCGCCGCGTTCCTGGAGGCGCTGCGCGCGGACAGCCCGCTCTTCTCGAAATGGTCGGCCTACCTGGAGTGCCAGAACCAGCTGATGCAGGGGCTCTGCGCGGTCTACGCCACCGAGGAGATCCGTCCCGACGCCAAGCTCAAGCAGTTCGAGGCGGGGGAGGTGATCATCGAGGAGGGGACGGCGCCGAACGAGATCTTCGTCATGCTCGACGGCGAGGCCTCCGCGTCGGTCGCCGGGGTCGACGTCGGGACGATCGGCTCCGGCGAGGTGTTCGGCGAGATGAGCTTCTTCACCAATCAGCCCCGCACCGCCACGGTGCGCGCGCGAACGAGCTGCGCGGTGCACGTCATCGAGCGGGAGAACTTCGCCCTGCTGGTGAAGTTCCGGCCGCAGCTGATCCTCGACATCTCGACCACGCTCGCACGGCGCGTCATCGGCCTGAACGAGCGGATCTCCGAGTTGGAGAAGAAGTAGCCTTGCCTCGAAACGACGGCGGATCACGCCCGTCCGCCGGGGCCCGGCACCCCACCCGAGGCGCCCCTTACACGGACACGGCCGCCGAAATCGTGAGATTCCGGCCAGTTGGCCGTGGCACCCTCCCTGCTACTTCGAATCCCATCAGGGGGTTCTCATGGCGCGCTGGCTTGCAGTGCTGATGCTGACGGTGGCGGTTCCGGCGATGGCCCAGGGGCCTGCCGCCGAACGCAAGGCACCCGCTCCGGTCAGGCTCGAGGCGCCCGCCGCCACCTCCAAACCGGCCGACCGCGAAGCGAAGGCGGCCGGCAAGTCGACCCCGCGCGACGGGAAGACATCCCCGAAGTCCGCGCCGGCTCCGGCGTCCGAGCCGGACATGTGCCGCGATCTCTGCTGACCGTCGGTCCGCCCTTCGGGCTCCCTCGGGGCCTCCCCGAACCCCTACGGTGTCGCGCGCGCGGAGTTCGTTTCGGCCGAGTCCAGGTCCCGGAGGAAGAGGCCCGGGTAGTAGTGGCCGAGGACCTGGCGGTAGTCGTAACCGCCGTCGGCCATCCCCTTCGCCCCCCACTGGCACAACCCGACGCCGTGCCCGGCGCCGCGGCCGGTGAAGAGGAACTGGGTCGACCAACCGAGGTCGGCGTTTCCGGCGTTCACCCGCTGTACGTCGAACTGCGCGCTCTTCAGGTTGGAGTATCCGAGGGCGCGCCGCAGCTCGTTGCCGCCGATCTCGATCCGGCCCCCTGCCGACTCGATCCGCAGCCTGAGCGCTCGCTTCGCTGGCGACTCCTTGAGGACCGAGACCGACCGCACCGCCCCGCCCGCGTACCCCGCCTCCTTGAGCCGCGCCCCCAGCTCGCGCGCGTCGATCGCCCAGCTCCACGAGCTGTTGGGCGCCCGGGCGCACCAGGGATCCTTCACGCTGGCGGCGATCGGGGTCGACGTTCCCCAGACGTTTTGCGGCAGCTCGGTGATCCCGCCGCAGTTCGACGAGTAGAACGCCTGGACCACGTTTCCGTTGCCGTCGACCAGCACCTCGCCGGAGGTCTCCCGGACGGCGAGCGACGAACGGTAGTCCTCGGCCTGGCTCCCCGAGTAGACCTGGTCGTCGACGGTCGACTCCAGGTCGTACCGCGGGTCGCGTGAGTTCGACGACTGGTAGAGCGCGTAGGTGCGGGCCACGACCGCCTGCGCCTTCACCGCCTCGATCGCCCACGCGCTCGACACCTCGTGGTTGATCAGGCCGACCAGGTAGTCCTCCAGCTCGATCGAGTTGACGGCGAGCAGGCGGTCGCCGTCGCGGTAGATCGAGACCAGGCCCCGGTACTGCCGCTCGTTGGCGCGGAAGTAGATGGAACGGCACTCGAGGCGGATCGGCTCGCCGAGCACCTCCTTCCCGCCGACCGAGATCCCCTGCGCGGTCGGCTGGAACACCACTTCGGCGTAGGCGTCCGGGAGCGGGAGGAGGTTCCCGGCGGCGTCGTGGATCACCAGGTCCATCCCCTTGACCGTCAGCTTCGGCGCCTTGGCGATGGCGATCCGCAGGGGCGCCGCGTTGGCGGCCCCCGCCGCGAGAGCGACCGCGGCCAGCGCGCCGGCGGCAATCGTTCGCGCGGTGCGCCCGCGCGCGACGGGAGGACGGCGGAGGCGCATCATCCGTCCACCGGGGGCACGCCGGCGTCGAGGTCGAGCGCGGTGCAGACCTGGTTGCGCCCCTTGCTCTTCGCCAGGTAGAGCGCCTTGTCGGCCTTGGCGATCAGCTCGTCCTTCACCTGCGAATCGCCGGGGAAGCTGGCGACGCCGGCGGAGACGGTGACGCGGAACTCCTCCTCGAAACCGTCGACCTTGAAGGTGTTGTGGGCCAGGTGCTCGCGGATCCGGTTCATCACCTCGAACGCCTTCCCCGCCGGAGTCTCGGGGAAGATCACCACGAACTCCTCCCCGCCGTAGCGGCAGACGACGTCGACGCTGCGCACCTGCGCGTGCAGCGTGTCGACCAGGCGCTTGAGGACGACGTCCCCGACCTGATGCCCCCAGGTGTCGTTGAACCGCTTGAAGTGGTCGATGTCGGTCAGCGCGATCGACAGCGCCCGGCCGTAGCGTTTTGCGCGTCCCAGCTCCACCCCCATCCGCTCCTGGAAGTAGCGGTGGTTGAAGGCTCGGGTCAGTCCGTCCTTGATCGACAGCTCCTTCAGGAGCTCGATCCGCCCGATGTGCGCGCCGACGCGCGCCACCAGCTCCTCCGGCTCGAACGGTTTCACGATGTAGTCGTCGGCGCCGGTCTTCAGGCCCGCGATCTTGTCGTCGAGCTGTCCTTTGGTGGTGACGTAGATGACCGGGGTGAAGATGAACGCCTTGTCCTTGCGGATCTCCCGGCACAGGTCGTAGCCGCTCATCCCCGGCAGCATCACGTCGAAGATCATCAGGTCGGGGCGCTCGGTGCGAAGCGCCGCCCGCACCTCCTCCGCGTTCATGTAGGAGAGGACCTTGTAGCCGGCCTTCACCAGGGTGAGGTTGGTGATGCGCAGCGAGTCGACGTCGTCGTCGACGATCAGGATCGTCTTACGCGTGTCGGCCAGCTCCGCCGAGGACTCCGACCGCTCTTGCGGCTGCCGGGAGAGCGACTTCAGGTCGTGGATCACCGGGAAGTCGCTGCTTGTGACCTCGATCCCCTCCTTGGCCTTGGCGAAGACCTCCTCCGTCGCCTTCGCCGCCCGCGCCAGCGCGTTGCGGACGTCGTCGGTCAGCTCGACATCGCCGCCGCGGATGCCGCGGAGCAGGCCCTCCATCGCCCCGCCGACCTCCGACACCACCGGGAAACCGTAGGTCGCCCCCGCGCCGGCGAGCTTGTGCGCCATCTCGATGTAGTCGGCGAGGTTCGAGGGCAGACCCGGCTCCCGCAGGAAGTTCTTCATCACCGCCTTCAAGGCGCGGACCTTGACGTCCGACTCCTCGAGGTAGATCCGCTTGAGCTCGACGCGGAAGTTGGTGTCGAGGTTTCGCTCGGCCATCGACCGCCGCCCTAGTCCTTGTCTTGGCCGGCCGCGATGCCGTAGCGCCGGGCCAGCATGCGCAGGTGCAGGCGGGAGAGGTCGGCTTCGCGCGCCGCCGCCGAGAGGTTCCCCTTGTGGCGGGCGAGAAGGGCGTCGAGGTAGGCCTTCTCGAACAGAGCGGTGTGGCGTCCCTTCGCGTCCTTGAAGGTGCCGGTCAGGTCGACCGGTGAGGAGAGCGCGCCGTCGGGCATCCCGGCGTCGGCCAGGAGCGCCGGATCGTCGTCGGTGGAGGTCGCGAGTGCCCGCTCCAGGTGGTTGCGGAGCTCGCGGACGTTGCCTCGCCAGCGGTGCCGCGCGAGCTTGATCAGCGCGTCGTCGCCGAAGCGGGTCCGCCAGTCCTTCACCGGGTAGCGCTCGATCAGGTCCTCGAGGATCTTCTTCGCGATCGGGACGATGTCCTCGGGGCGTTGTCGCAGCGGCGGGAGCTGGATCCGCATCACGGCGATCCGGTGCCAGAGATCGGCGCGGAAGTGTCCGTCGTTCACCTCGCGCCGGAGGTCGCGGTTGGTGGCGGCGAGGAATCGGACGTCGATCGGCCGATCGTCAGTGGTGCCGACCCGCCGCACGATCCTCCGTTCGAGGACCCCCAGGAGCTTGGTCTGAAGCTCCAGTGGCATCTCGCCGATCTCGTCGAGGAACAGCGTCCCGCCGTGCGCCGACTCGACCAGGCCGGCGCGGTCGCGCAGGGCGCCGGTGAAGGCCCCCTTGGCGTGACCGAACAGCTCCCCTTCGAGCAGGGAGGCGGTGGTGGTGCTGCAGTCGAGCACCACGAACGGCTTCGACTTTCGCGACGAGTTCTCGTGGATCGCCCGCGCCAGTACGTCCTTCCCGGTCCCCGACTCCCCTTCGATCAGGACGGTGGCGTCGGTCGGCGCGATCTTCTCCAGCAGGGCGAAGATGCGCCGCATCGCCGGGCTGTGGCCGATGGCGTTGCCGAAACGCGTCTTCTCGGAGAGCGGGAGCAGGGCCTGCCCGCCGGACTCCTCCGAATACCAGAGTTGGGTCCCGCCGACGGCGATCCGCGCCTGACCGTGCAACGCGATCTCCCGCGTACGGTAGCCGTCGACCTGCGTCCCGTTGGTGCTCCCCAGGTCGCGCAGCCAGACGCCGTCGGGTGTCGACTCGATCTCGAGGTGGTGGGACGAGACGAGCGGGTCCTGCAGCACCAGATCGTTCCCGGGCGCCGCGCCGATCCGGAGCTGTCCATCGCGTGAAAGCGCCTTGCTGCCTTTCTGTGGTCCTTCGCCGACCTCCACCACGAAGGCGCGAACGCGAGGTCCCTTGACCTCTTCCGCCCGCTCGGTCTTCCGCTCCTCGCGCTCGGGGCTCCCCGGGGTCGTCATGCTCGCTTATCGTACATCCGATGGGCCTGTCGCGCATCGTGCCGCTGGTGGTCGCGCTCGTCGCCTCCCTGTTGATCGCGTCGAAGCTCGAATTCGTCGAGTCCCGTCTGTTCGATCTGCGCCTCGGGCTCCGCCGAGACGCCGGATGGCCGGCCGACCTGACGCTGGTGCCGATCGACGACGCGGCGCTGGCGGAGTCCGGTCCCTGGCCGTGGCCCAGCGCGACGTTGGCCGCGTTGCTCGAGCGGCTTCGCGCGCTCGGCGTGCGGACGGTGGCGCTCGACGTGGAGCTCGATGCGACCGGCGATCCGGAGGCCGATCGAGTGCTGGCGCGGGCGCTGCGCGAGACGGTGATCGCCGTCCTCTACACGCCGGGAAGGCGCGGCGAACCTGCGGTCGATGGGCGTTCGGCGCTCGTCCCGGGTCGATTCACCCGCCGGGTTCCGGCCGACGCGTTCCGCGGTCCGCCGTCCCTCTTCTCGGACGCCGCCGCCGGCCGAGGGCACACCTTCGCGCACCTCCCGCCCGATGCGCGAATCCGGGCCTCTCCGCCGCTGCTCCCGGTCGAACCGCACCGGGCCGTCCCTTCGCTTCCGCTCGCGGCATTCCTCCGCCACCGGGGGATCGACCCGGCCTCGGTCGAGGGGGCCGACGACCGGCTGGCGATCCCGGGCCGCGCACCGATCCGGTTGTACGCCGGCGAGATGTTCCTCGACCTGGTTCCCGGCGGGGAGGCCCCGCGCCGAGTCCCGGCGTCCGCGATCCTGCGGGACGAAGCGCCGCGGCTCGACGGGGCGCTGGCGATCGTTCACGTCGAGACCGGCGCCGACCGGCACGCGAGCCCGCTCTCCCCGTCGACTCCGGGCGGCGAGCTGCTCGCCTATGCCGTTCGGACGATCGAGACCGGACGGACGCCGCGCGTGGCGCACCGCGGAGCGGCGTTCGCCGCCGCGGTCCTCGCCGCCCTCGTTTCGGTCCGATTCGTTCCGCGGCGGTGGACCTTCGCGGCGCTCGCCGGCGGCGGGTTCCTCTACTTGGCGGCGTCGGTGGCGCTGGTTCCGCTCGCCGACCTGTTCTTTCCGGTGTTGCTCCCGGCGATCTTCCTCGACTCGGCGGCGGTCCTGTCGCGATTGAACGACGCGCGGCCGCCGGCCGGGAGGTGAACCGAAGCGCAGGAGAAGGGGGTCGGCATCGGCGACGCCGCCACGGCGGCCGGAGATCCCTCGCACGGCGGCGGCGCGAACATCGCCGCGTGACGCGGGTCGGCCGGCCCCTCGTCGCAACGTCGCGAGGCGATGGCGACCGTGTAGCCGCCCGCGATGTTGGGATCGTCGGCTCGGGTCACTCCCACGCCGCCGATCTGGCCGCCGCCGAGAATCGTCTCGACGTCCGCCGCCAGACTCCATACCCCGGCGCGGAAGTTCGGAACGAAGGCGTAGGCGGCCGCAACCACGGCGACCACGACCACCGAGATCACCAGCATGTATTCGGTCGCGGTCTGGCCGCGCTCGGATCGAACAGCCATGGCCACGGCGCTCCTTGAAGCAAGGATCCGATCCCCCGTATCGTAACACGGTGCCCCGCTCGACGAGCGTTGCTCCCGCGCTGCTCGTCCTTGCCGCCCTCGTGGTGGCCCTGGGCGCGACGCCGGTGGTGGAACCGATCGAGCGGCGCGCCTTCGATCTCCGTCTGGCGCTCCGGCGCGACGGGGGCTGGCCGGACGACCTGGTCCTGGTGCCGGTGGACGACACCGCCATCCGCGAGAACGGGCGGTGGCCGTGGCCCCGCGAGAAGGCGGCCGACCTGCTGCGACGACTGGAACGACTCGGCGCGCGCACCATCCTCTACGACGCGGTGGTCGCCGGCGAGACGACCCCCGAGTCGGACGCGGAGTTCGAACAGGCCCTCGGACGGACGGTCCTGGCGGTCGGCTATTCCAGGGACGGATCGCCGGTCGTCGGACCGGCGGTGCGTCGATCGCTCCTCCCGGCGATCGCCCATCCCGCGACCGAACGGTCCGTAACCGAGCTGGCGCCGCCGTTGGAGCGGTTTGGTGAACGCGCGCTCGGCCTCGGGCACGTCTTCGTCTTCGTGAAGAGCGACGGGCAGGTCCGCGCGCATGCGCCGCTCCTCGCCGTGCGAGGCGAGACCGGAAGCTTGC
This sequence comes from uncultured bacterium, assembly GCA_964372275.1. GTDB lineage: Bacteria > CAYJRR01 > CAYJRR01 > CAYJRR01 > CAYJRR01 > CAYJRR01. The sequence continues at coordinate 2,848 of CAYJRR010000127.1, read as the reverse complement.
CATCGTTGCCGCTGGTCGGGTGGTTGCGTCACCGAGGGGAGGATCCGGCCGCGGTTCGCGCCGACGAGCGCGCGCTCCACCTTCCCGGTGGCCGGTCGATCCCGCTGTACGCGGGCGAGATGTACCTCGACCTGACGCCCGGCAGAGGGCTGCCGCCGGTGGTGCGCGCCGCCGACGTCTTCGCGGGTCGCGACGAGGCGGCTTCCGCCGCGGCGCTCGCCGGGAGATTGGCGTTGGTCTACGTCGACTCGGTCGCCTCTCCCGACACGCTCGCCACGCCGCTCGGGGCGACGACCGCCGGGGGACTGCTGCTCGCCTCCGCGATCCGGACGTTCGAGGGTGGACGCGTCCCGCGGCCGGTTCCGCGCCTCGCCACGCTCGGCCTTTCGGCGTTCCTGCTCCTAACGATTTCGTTTTCACTGGCCCGGCGGCCGGCCACGCAGATCCTCGCGGTCGCGACCCTCCTCGCGATCGCCCAGGCCGGCGTCGGCGTCCTCCTCGCCGCCGCCTTCGACCGGTTCGCCCCGATCGCCAGTCCCGCCGTGCTGTTCCTCGTCGCCGGCGGCCTCCTCTCGGCCCATGCCAGCCGGAACGCCGAGCGGGAGCGGCTGCGTCTCCGCACCCTCCTTCGCGACACGGCCGTCGCCGATGGCGAGAGCCGGGCTCCGGCCCCGTCGGGGCGGGTCGTCGGGGCCGGTCAGGCGCTCGACCGGCCGGTCGAGATCGGCCGCTACCGGATCGAACGGACGCTCGGCCGGGGCGGCATGGGGGCGATCTTCCTCGGACGCGACCGCGACCTGGAGCGCACCGTCGCGATCAAGGTGCTGGAGGCGGCCGATCCGGCGGCGTTCACCCGATTCCGGCGCGAGGCGCTGGCCGTCGCGCGCATCGTCCATCCCCACGTGGTGCAGATCTAAGA
>CAYJRR010000127.1:0-1919 GCA_964372275.1 uncultured bacterium | reverse complement strand
GGTTTCGACGCGGCAGCCCCCTACATCGTCATGGAGTTCGTCCCCGGCGGCACGTTGCTCGACCGGATCCGCGACCCCGATTCGCCGCTTCCGCTCCCCTGGACCCACGCGACGCGGCTGCTCGCAGGGGTGGCCGAGGGCCTGGGCGCCGCGCACGCGCAGGGGATCGTGCACCGTGACGTGAAGCCGTCCAACGTGCTGCTCGTCGACCGCGCCGGCGACGCGGCGAAGATCGCCGACTTCGGGATCGCGAAGCTCTCCGGGTCGGACACGCTCACGCGCGAAGGGTCGTTCGTCGGGACGGTGGGCTATCTCTCTCCGGAGCAGGCGTTGGGGATGGAGGTCGACGCGCGCACCGACGTCTACAGCCTGGGGATCACCTGGTATCGGCTGCTGACCGGGCGCAACGCTTTCGACGGGACGACGGCCCAGGTGCTTCGCGCCGCCGTCCACGCCGAGGTTCCCGATCCGCGGTCGACGGTGCCCGGAATCCCCTCCACCGTGGCGGAGCTGCTGTCGAGGATGACCGCCACCGAACGCGACCGCCGCCCGAAGGACGGCGGCGACGTCGCCCGGGCGATGCGGTCGTTGCTGGGCGTCGCGGCGGTGGCGGCGCTGGGGGTGCTTCCGGTGCTGGCGCCGGCAACGGCAACGGGTGCGGAGTCCACCGTGTCGCTTCGGGGCGCGGATGCGGAGGCTGAATCGAAGAGTCGCTCGCCACGGATCCCGGACGCGATGACGGAGACGTTCAATGCCGGACCACCACCGCGGTACGCGGGGACCGGTGACTGGATGCCGCTGCAGATCGACGTGAGCCTCGGGCTCGCGCGGCCCCTCGACCGGGAGTTGCTCCCCGGCGATTCGAGTCCGCTCGACCTCGCGCTGCACGTCGGGACGCTGATCCGCGGTCGCAATGCCTGGCCGACGCCGTTCGGTGGGGGCGGAATCGAGCTCACCGTGGCCGACGAGAAGCACCCCTACCGCTGGTCGATCGGCGCGACGACCCGGGTCGGGTGGGCGATTCGCGGGCCCGGCAGCCGTCTTCGTCGCGTGCCCGACGGCTTCGCCTACCTGCGGTTCACTCCGTTCTTCGGGATGGCGCCGCTCCAGGACGAGGCCTACCTCCAGGGATCGCCGGAGGTCTCCTCGGCCGGCGGCGGCTTTCGCATCGGCGTCGGCGTCACCGTGCCGGCGTGGGTGGCGGTCGCGGCGCCGACGATCCTCACCGGCGGCACGATCGTCGCTTCCGGCGTGAACAACTTCGACGAGGCGATGATCTGCTGCTTCCTCGCGACCGCCGCCGCGCTCTTGAACCACGTCGAGCTCACCTACGAGGTCTACGACACCCGTGGCGGCGCCGCGCCCGAGCACGCCTGGATCTTCCGCATCGGCGCCGGGTTCTAGCGGCCAAGGCGCCGGATCGCAACGGCGGCGACGATCGCGCGTTCGGTCAGCGTCGGCACGACCAGGTACTCGCCGACGGTGTGGTACTTCCCGCCGACCGGCCCCAGACCGTCGAGGGTGGGGATCCCCATCGCCGCGGTCCAGTTGCCGTCCGATCCGCCGCCGGTCGGCCCGGCGCGCGTCACGACGCCGACGTCGGCCGCCGATTCGATCCAATGCCGCGCGAGCGCGCGCGCGGCGGGGGTCTCGGCGGGGAAGGGGGGGCGGTTCAGTCCGCCGTCGACCTCGATCCGGGCCCCCGGAACGGGCGAGGCGTCCGCGAGGCCGCGCAGCGCCCGGTCGAGCGGAGGTCCGTCCTCGATCCGGGCATAGCGGACGTCGATCCCGGCGGCGGCTTCGCCGGGGACGATGTTCCGCTTGGTCCCGCCGCGGATCGTTCCGACGTTCACCGTCACCCCCCGCGCGGAGTCGGTGAGCGCCGGCGCGGCGATCACCGCGTGCGACAGCGCCGCGAT
>CAYJRR010000126.1:0-13244 GCA_964372275.1 uncultured bacterium | reverse complement strand
ACGAGACGTCCGCCCACGCCGCCTCCCTCGGGAACGGCGACATCGCAGGCGATGCCGGCCACCTCCCCCTGGTCATCGCCGTTCAGCGTCCAGGTGACGATCGAGGCGGTGCTGCACGCCGTCGCGCCGTCGTAGGTGATCACCGCCGTCGACCCTCCCCCTTCGAAGGTGGTCGTGCCGGAGGCCGCTTCGGTCTCGCAGGCCTCGTCGTCGATCACCTCGTCGTCGGTGGAGGCCTGCACCTTTCCGACGAAGTCGTACCCGACCTCGCCCGAACCGTTCCAGGTGGTCGGGCCCGACTCCTCCTCCGACTCCCCTTCCTCCTCGACGAACTTCCCCTTGTAGAACCAGGCACCGACCCCCTGCACCGGCTCGCAGCTGTCGTCGTCGTAGCCGTCGACGTCGATCTTGAGATCGACGGTGAAGCTGCCGCTGGCGGAGAACGTCATCTTGCCGTTGTAGGCGAACTGCGTGGTGAGGCTCGTGTCGCAGGTGGCGGGCCCGGTCAGACCGAAGTCGGTGTAGGTGATCGTCGCGCTGGCGAACGACCCCTTGGAGACCGCCTTCCCGGTCCACACCGATCCGAACTCGTCGGTGCAGTCCCCCTCGATCGTCGTCGTCGTGCCGTCCTCGGTCAGCGACGGGCAGCCGTTGGTGCTCTCGTCGGCGGCGAAGGAGCCGAGGGAGATCCCCACGATGCCGTTGTAATAGGCGTTGGGGGCGCTCCCCATCAGGGCAAACTCGATCAGCTTCGCGGTGTCGTCGATCGCCACCTCGACCATCTCCTCGAGGACGATCGACTCCCCCTGGCCATCTTCGTCGTCCTCCGCGGAACAGCCCATCGTCCCGGCCATGAGGATTCCGAACGCGACCGCCGACATCCACCGAAGCTCCGTCCTCATCTCCGCCCCCTCCGTGTATTCGACCGGATATTCGACCGACCGAGGTCGACGGTATCACGGCCTGGACGCCACGCGCCGCCTCCACGTACGCTTGACGCGTGCTCGACGTCGACGGCTCGCAGGGCGAAGGGGGCGGACAGGTTCTGCGCGCGGCCCTCGCGCTCTCGCTGGCCACCCTTCAGGCCGTTCGCGTGCGCGCGATCCGTGCCACGCGCGAGAAGCCGGGTCTGCGCCGGCAGCACCTCGCCGCCGTCCGCGCCGCGGTCGCCGTCGGTCGGGCGGAGGTCGAGGGGGCGGCGCTCGACGCCGGCGAGATCGTCTTCCGCCCGTCCGCGATCACGGGCGGCGATCATCACGTCGACGTCGAAAGCGAGGGGAGCGCCGGTCTGGTGCTGCAGACGGTGCTTCCGGCGCTGGCGATGGCGAAGGAACCGTCGAGCCTGGTGCTCGAAGGCGGGACCCACAATCCCCGCGCCCCCTCCTTCGAGTTCCTGAAGGGGGCCTACCTGCCCCTGTTGGGGCGGATGGGGGCCAAGGTCTCGCTGAAGCTTGACCGCGCCGGATTCCCGCCGACCGGCCGGGGGAAGATCCGGGCCAAAGTCACGCCGCTCGCGGAGGGGTGGAAGCGCCTCGACCTGATGGCCCGAGGGGAGATCCGCCGACGGCGCGCCTACGCGAGCGTCGTCCAGCTCCCTTTGCACATCGTCGAGCGCGAACTGAAAGTGGTGAAGCTCGAGCTGCGTTGGCCCAAGGAGGAGCTTCGCGTCGTCGACGTCGGCGATTCGAGAGGGCCGGGAAACGTGCTCACCCTCGAGATCGAGTCGGACCACCTGACCGAGGTCTTCACCGGGATCGGAGCCAAGGAGATCCGCGCCGAGACCGTGGCCCGTGCCGTCTGCGCGGAGGCGCGCGCCTACCTCGACGCGGGCGCGCCGGTCGGTCCCTACCTCGCCGACCAGTTGCTGCTGCCGATGGCGCTCGCCGGTGGGGGAACGTTTCGGACGATGGCGCTGACGGCGCATGCGACCACCCAGATCGACCTGCTACGACGCTGCCTAGGGACCCGGATCGCGGTCACGCCGGATGGAGACAAGACGGTGGTAGTGGAGATCGGAAATTGAGAATTGGAAATTGGAAACGTAAGACCGACATCGGTTCTTCGGTTGTCGGTCTTACATTTTCAATTTCCAATTTTGAATTGCCTCAGCTCTTCGCCTCCACAACCCACCAACTCTTCACCGGCTGCTTCCGGTTCTTCACCGGATGCTCGCCGGCGTACTCGCAGACGAAGTAATCCTTCACCGCGTCGTAGGTCGATTCTCCGATCTGGATGCATCCGGGCGAGCCGGTGCTCTCCAGACGGCTCGCGACGTTCACCGCGTCGCCGATGGCGGAGTATTCGAGTCGGCGCTGCGCGCCGAGCGGGCCGGCGACCGCCTTGCCGGTGTTGATGCCGATGCGCACGTCGAGCGAGGCCATCTCCGGTCCGCCACGGCGAAGCTGCTGGATGGCGGCGCACATCTCCAACGCCGCGTTCACCGCCGAGCGCGCGTCCTCGGCGATCCCCCTCGAGTAGGGTGCCCCGAACAGGGCCATGATCGCGTCGCCGATGTACTTGTCGAGCGTCCCGCCGTTGCGGTCCATGATGATCTCGATCATCCGCTCGAAGTACTCGTCGAGGAACTTCTTGAGCTGCGTCGGAGAGAGCCCCTCGCTCAGCGTCGTGAAGCCGACGATGTCCGAGAACAGCACCGTCAGCTCGCGCTCCGCGATCAACGCCGTCGGGTCGAGGCTGCCCGTGCTCGCCTGCTCGTCGAGATGGCGGACGACGTCGGCCGAGACGAAGCGGGCGAGGTTGTTCCGCCGGTTCTCCTCCTGCTTGATCCGTTCCGCCGCCTTGAGCCGCCCGATGGCGCCGGCGGCGGTGTAGCCGATCACCGACAGCAGGTCGAGGTCGTCCGGGCCGAACCGGCGACCGATCCCGACGCTGTCCAGGTAGAGATAGCCGAGAATCTCCTCCCCGTCCCACACCGGCGCGCAGAGGACCGAGCGGATGTCCTGCGCCACGATGCTCCGCGCCATCGCCACGCTCGCGTCCTGGCCGGTGTCGAGCACCGCCACCGCCTTGCGGTCGTGGATCGCGCGGTCGACGAGGGTCTGGCTCACGCGCACCGTGGTTTCGGCGAACCCCCCCTTCGCGCTAGTCAGTTGCAGCGCCGGCGCGATCGGCTGGCCCGGCTCCGGCGCCAGCGCCAGCACGCCGCGATCGGCCTGGAAGACTTTGAGCGCCGTCTCGACGGTGGTGCGAACCACCGCCTCCAGCGTCGCTCCGCGGTGCAGCTCCTTGCTGACCGCGAGCAACGTCTCCAGCCGCTCCTTCTCTTGAACGCTCCGGAGGAGGTCGTCGGTCTTGGTCGTCTTGGCCGTGGCGGGCCGGAGCGAGGCGAAGTCGGCGACCGAACCGACCATCGTCATCCGCATCAGCGCCCCCGAACCGAGCTTCTGCTCGCTCATGATCGCGGGATCGGTCGACGGCGGGACGTACTCTCCGGTCGCCACCTCCTCTTCGGCCGCCTGGATCGGCATCGCGGGGATCTTCTTCGGGGCCGGCCGGCCGATCAGCGCGTCGTCGGAGTAGGTCAGCACCTCGCCGCCGATCTCGATCTGGTCGTTGGGCTCCAGCACCTTCTCCTTCACCCGGAGCCGGTTGACGAAGGTACCGTGGGAGGAGTCGAGGTCGGTGATCGTCCACCGCCCGCCGGAGTGGTGGACGCGCGCGTGGCGCCGCGAGACGAAGTTCTTGGAGATGACGACGTCGCACCCCGGGAGGCGACCGATCACCACCTCCCCCCCGGACAGGGTCAGCACCGCCGGCTTGCCATCGGAATCGCGGTAACGCAGGTGCGCCATCCGGTGGTAAAACCGTAGCACCGCGTCGGAACCGACGGCAACGAAAGAGGCTGCAATCGCGTATGCTTGAGACGATGGCGCACCTCCCACGCAACCTGCTTCTCGTGGTCGCGGCCGCCTCGCTGTCGGCGGCGGCGCGCGACGCGCGTGCCGCGGAGAATCCGCGCGTCGGCGTGTTGGCGGTCGGGCCGCACACCGCGTCGACCGGAAGGCTGCAACGCGCCATCGACACCGCGCTCTCCACCCAGCCGGGGATCGTGCACGTCCCCGCCGCGGAACTGGCGGCGAAGATCGCCTTCGCCGAGATCCGGGTCGCCGCCGACACCGCGCCGCTCCGGAAACAGGCCGCCGACCTCGTCGCGCAGGCCAGCCGGGCCTACGACGAAGACCAGATCCCGGTGGCGCTGGAACGCTTGAAGAGCGCCGCGGCGATCTACGACAAGGTCGACGAGGCCTGGATGGCCGACCGCCTGAGGCTGCACCTTCTCCGCGCGACGGTGCAGATCGGCAGCGGCGACAGCGCCGGCGCCGAAGCCTCGGTCCGCGAGCTGCTCGCGCTCGACGCCAAACACGTCGTCGACCTGAACCTCTACCCCCCGCCGGTGGCCGCGCTGGTCGAGCGGGTGCGCGCGAAGCTCCTGCCGGTGACGATCACACTCCAGGGGGCGCCGCCGGGGGCGGAGGTGCGTGTCGACGACAAGGTGACCTCCGCCTCGGTCAGCCTTCCCGCCGGCCGGCACTACGTCAGCGTCACCGCCACCGGGTTTCGGCCGCTCATCCGCGCGATCAACGTCCAGGCCGACACGACGGTCGATCTGAGCTCGCCGATCGCGCTCAAGCGGGACGATGTCCGGGCGCTCACCGCCCTTTCGGCCGGCCCTCCAAAAGAGAAAAGCGACGGCGCGAAGGATCCGCTCGCCGAGCTGGCCGCGGCGGCGGAGCTCGACGTGATGATCGTCCTCGCGGCGCGAGCGAGCTTCCCGACCGAGGTCCGGGCGATGGTCTGGAAGAAGTCCAAGCCGTCGGAGCCGTCGCGGATCCCCAAGCCGCTCTCGGTCCCCGATCCGGAGTCGAATCCCCGGGGGCTCACGCCGCTCCTCACCTGGATCTCGGACGAGCTCGAGGCGCTGCGCAAGTCGCTGGAGGAGAAGGAGGCGCGAACGTCGGCGGCGGCGTGGGGGAGCGACGGGGGATCGATCGGCGTGGTGACCCGAGGCGGGCTCGCCGTCGCGCTCTGGGGCCGTTCGTTCACCGAAGGGGACGCCGACGCGGTCGTGGCGAAGATGACCGGCGCCGGTCCGCGGGTCGAAGCGGCGGTGTCGTGGAAGGGGTTGGTGCTGGCGCTCGATGCGGCGCTCTACTCCTACGCCATCACCACCGTCGAGGCGCAGCTCCCCGAAGGGGAGAGCGACACGAAGCAGGGCGGCACGATGAACCGGATCTCCACCGCGGTCGGCTATCGCAAGGCGGTCGCAGACAGCGTCTCCTTGGGCGGCTTCGTCGGCTATCAAATCGAAGGCTACAAGGCGATCCCGCTGGAGAAGGAGTACGGGGATCGGCCACTGTTCACCGACACGTCGATGAGCGGCATCGCCGTCCGCGCCGAAGGCAGCTACTGGCTCGGGGCCGCGCGTCTGGCGATCACCGGCGGCGCCGGTGTCCTCCTCCCGCAATGGAAGGAGACGCCGGCCGACATCAGCGGCACCGACCAGACGGCCTCGATCGCTCCGACCTGGCGGCTCGGCCTCGACTGGGCGCCTCGTGACCGCTGGCGGATGGGTCTCGATCTCGGTGGCGAGCTGCGCACGGTGAGTCTCGAGTCGGCCGAGGGGGACAAGAACAGTCTCTCCGAGACGATGACCACCGTCTCGGCGAACGTCAGCTTCGCCTTCTGATCGTCGAGCCTCGTCGCCGGCACGACGGGAAGCTTCCGCCGGTCACTTCGTCAGGACGCTGGGCGGGGTGCCGAGCTCGAAGTTGATGTTGATCTCGGTCTCGAGCCCCGGCTGGACGGTAAACTGGACCTTCTTCTGCGTCTGCTTGTCCTGCCCGGTGTAGACGATGGCGGTGTGCGGTCCGGCCGGCAGCGCGAGCCGCTTGACCGGATACTTCGACTCCTCCCCCACCTTCTTGCCGTCCAGGATCAAACCGCCCCACTTGAGCGCCCGCACCGTGAGGTAGCCGACCGACGCCGGTGCGGCGACGGGAGCCGGGGCTGGAGCCGGTGGTGGAGGCGGGGCAACCGACTTCGCCGAGGCGACGTCGACGCGCTTGGGCGCCGTGGGGCGAGTCGGCGGCGCCGCGCGACCCGCCGCCTTGGGATCGGACACCGGCGCCCGGACCGCGGCGTCGGCCGCGGGGACCGGCGCGCCCACGGAGGTCGCACCGGCCGCGGAGGCCGTCGCGCCGCCCGGAGCCGTGGCCGGCGGCGCGGACGCCGGCGAGGCGGACGTCGCCCCTGCCGCGCCGGCACCCGGACGGACCGGAGCGGCCACTGCCGCGGTCTTCTTCTCCGGCGGTTTCTTGAACTTCGACAGGGCGAGATAGCCACCGCCGCCGATCACCAGCGGAAGCACCAGCAGCGCGGCCATCGGGAAGCCGCGTGTCTTCTGAGGCGGCGCCTTGATCAGCGGCTCCTTGCGCCGCTCCGACATCGGACGCCGGACGACCGCCATCGTGGGATCGGAGGCCGGTGACGAGGGCGTCGCGGCCGGCGCCGGGGCCCCCGGTCGGTAGATCGTCGGGAAGCTGCGCGGCGGCAGGATCGCCGTCCCCTCCACCGCCGAGATCTCCGGAACGACCCCCTTCGGCAGACGATCGCTCCAGGCCCGGAAAACCGACGCCAGCTCGTTGGCGCTCGCCGGGCGATCGGCGGGGTTCTTCTCCAACGCCTGCATGATGATGGCGTTGATCTCCGCCGGGAGGTCGGTGCGGATCTCGTTCGCCGGCTTCGGCCTCTCCGTCGTGTGCTTCATCGCCAGCGCGAGCAGGTTGTCGGCGGCGAACGGAAGCTGCCCGGTGAACATCTCGTAGAGGACGACACCGATGGAGTAGATGTCGCTCTGCGGCGTCGCCTCCTTCCCCGCCGCCTGCTCCGGGCTCATGTAGAAAGGCGTCCCGCTGAAGCCGACCGTCCGGCTGGTGGTCGCCGACAGGCGCGCGAGGCCGAAGTCGACGATCTTCGGCCGTTCGTTGCCGTCGAACAGCACGTTCTCCGGCTTCAGGTCGCGGTGGACGATCCCGTCCTGGTGCGCGGCGGCCAGACCCTCGCAGATCCCGACGGCGATCTCGACCGCGTCGGAGAGCGACAGCCCGTTCTCGATGCGGTTGGCGAGCGTCCCGCCCTGCAAGAGCTCCATCGAGATGAACGCCTCGCTGCCGTCCATCCCGAAGTCGTGGATCCGGATCACGTTCGGATGGGTGATCTTGCGGGCAATCTTGATCTCGCTCTTGAAGCGGTCGATCTCCTTCGGATCGCGGCTTTCGCCCGGCTTCAGGAACTTGATCGCCAGCTCCTCACCCAGCTCGAGGTCGGTGGCGGCGTAGACGACGCCGACGCCGCCACGGCCGATGATCGACTTCAGGCGATAGCGGCCGCCGACGGTGTCGCGGCCCATCCCTTCGACCGGAGCCTCGACCGAGGTCGACCCCAGACCGGAGCTCGCGGCGACGTCCGACTCCGAAAAGGAGCGCTCGCAGCGCGAGCAGGCGTCGCTCCCATCCGCGTTCCGCGTTCCGCAGGAGGGGCAGATCACGTTCGCCATTATCCCATTGGTTTTAGACAGTTGCCAGGGGGTCCGGTCGGCCCGAGGGGGGCCGCCCCCCCTGTGAGCGCGATCACGCGCGAGAGGCCCGAAGGGCGGCCCCTAACCCGAGGCCCAGTCCCGCGAATCCCAGAACCTTTCCTGCCGTCCAGGGGACGGCAAGAGGCTCCGGACGAAGGTCGATCATCGACAGCAGGAGCAGCCCCAGTCCGGCCATCGCCCCCAGCGCGGCGACGTCGGCGATCCCGCGGGCCACCCGCTGATCGATGTATCGCTCGGCCGCCCGCACCAGCGGATCGTCGTGGCGAAGACGGGCGGTCAACGCCAGCCGGACGGGCTCCGGATCGAGGTCCACCTCGCCGCCGGGCGACGACCGGACGTCGCGCCGAACCCAACCCTCGAGCAGGAGGCGCGCGGCGATCGCCTCCTCGCCGGCCCCCCTCGCCGGCTCGACCAGGCCGTAGCGAAGCTGGAGGTCGGCGGCGCAAATCGGCGGAACGGCGGCAGGCGCCTCCGGAGGGGCATCCTGACGCGGGGGAGCAAGCCTTCGTGCGTCCGGCCGTTCGATCGTCAGCGGTCCGATCTTCACCCCTCGCTCCCGTCCGGTGCCCAACCGTCGCACCGTTGACTACGCAACCCGCCATGGACCGGATTCCTTGCGCGTCCAACGGGGGCCTAGGCCTCCCGTTCGCCCGGGCCGGGCCTAAGAAAACGTCCGAATGGCGGTCGTCTGCGGCACCGACTTCGGCCAGGAGGCGGGGATTGCGGCCGAGATCGCGGCGGCGGTGGCGGCGCGGCGCGGCGAGTCGGTCGTCCTGGCGCACGCGCTGGAGCTGCCGACTCTGGCCTACGTCGCGGGGGAGTCGATCTTCGTTCCGCCGCCGGTCCCGGCGACCCAGGACGAGCTGAAGCGCGAAGTCGACCGGCGTCTCGCCGCCGAGGCGGAGCGGATCGCCGCGCGGACCGGCGCCCGCTGCGAGCCCCGCCTGTCGATCGGAACGCCGGAGGCGGTCGTCCTGGAGGCGGCGCAGGCGGCGAAGGCGTGGTTGGTGGTGGTCGGCTCGCAGGGGCTGCGGGCCCCCGTGCGCTGGATCCTGGGCAGCACCGCCGACCGGGTGGTGCGATCGGCGTCGGTACCGGTCCTGGTGGCCCGACACGACGCGTCGGGTCTGCTCGACTGGGCGTACGGACGGAGGCCGCTCCGGCTGCTGGTGGGGATCGACCTCGAGGAGAGCTCGCGGCAAGTCGCCGACTTCGCGCGCGAGCTCGCCCCCTGCGAGGCGCACATCGCGCACGCCTACGAGCTCCCGGCCGTCGGATTCGACACCGTGCCGGCGACCGCTTCGACGGCGATCGAGCGCGAGCTCCGGAAACGCGTCTCCGCCTTCGCGTCGGACGGCGGACCGCCCCTCGCCGATCGGATCCACGTCCCGCAGGGGAAGCCGGCCCGCGCGCTGGCGCGACTCGCGACCGACGGCCGCTTCGACCTGCTCCTCGTCGGCACGCACGGGCGGCGCGGACTGGAGCGGATGCTGATCGGCTCCGTCGCGCACGGTGTCCTCCACCGGGCCCCCTGCCCCGTCGTGGTCGTCCCGGTCTAGGATTGCAGCGGAACGACACCGGGATGCGCGCGGCCCCTCCGATCCTGATTCGCGACGGCCTCGTCTTCGACGGGGGGGGCGGCGAGGGGGTTCCGCTCGACGTCGAGGTGGCGGACGGCCGGGTGCGCCGGATGGCGCCACGGATCGAGCCAGCGCCCGGAAGCGAGATCGTCGACGCGCGCGGCGCGTGGGTAATGCCCGGGTTCATCGACCTGCACACCCACTACGACGCGGAGGTGGAGCTGACGCCGGGCCTTTCCGAGTCGGTGCGTCACGGCGTGACCACGGTGGTGCTGGGGAGCTGCTCGTTGAGCCTTTCGGTCGGCGATCCGACGAACCTCGCCGACATGTTCTGCCGCGTGGAGGCGATCCCGCGATCGGTGGTGCTGCCGCTGCTGCGCGAGCGGATGACCTGGAACGGTCCGGCGAGCTACCTCGAGCACCTGGACGCGTTGCCGCTCGGCCCGTCGGTCGCCTCCTTCATGGGGCACTCCACCGTGCGGATGGAGGCGATGGGGATCGGACGGAGCCTCTCGAAGGGGATCGTCCCGACCTCCGCCGAGCTGGCGACGATGGATCGGCTGGTGTCGGAGGCGCTCGACGCCGGCTACCTCGGCCTGTCGATCCAGACCCTCCCCTGGGACAAGATGGACGGCGAGGAGTTCCGCAGCCGCCCGCTCCCGTCGGTCTTCGCGCGGTGGAGCGAGTACCGCCGTTTCAATCGCGTGCTGCGCGAGCGCGGGCGCGTGCTGCAGGGGGTGCCGAACATCAGCACCCGGATCAACGCCATCCTGTTCCTGCTCGAAAGCGTGGGGATCGTCCGCAGGCCGCTGAAGACGACCGTCATCTCGCTGATGGACATCCGCGCCGACCGGATCGCCGTGCCGCTGTTCGGCCGCCTGATCCGCTTCTTCAACCGGTTCCTCGACGCCGACTTCCGGGTGCAGGCGCTGCCGGAGGTGTTCGACCTCTGGGCCGACGGGATCGATCTGGTGGTGTTCGAGGAGTTCGGCGCCGGGACGGCGGCGCTGCATCTCCAGGACGCCGCGGCGCGGGGTCGGCTGCTCGCCGATCCGGACTACCGGGCCTGGTTCCGGCGGGAGTGGACGAACCGGCTCCTTCCGCGCGCCTTCCACCGGGAGCTCGCCCTGTGCGAGGTCCTCGAATGTCCGGGCGAGCCGGGGATCGTGGGGAAGACGTTCGGCGCGATCGCGGCCGAACGCGGTCTCGACCCGGTCGACCTGTTCCTCGACCTGGTGGCGCGCCACGGGAACGGGATCCGCTGGTACACGGTGATGGCCAACGACCGGCCGGAGGTGCTGCGCTGGATCGTGTCGCGTCCCGACGTGCTGATCGGATTTTCCGACGCCGGCGCCCACCTGCGGAACATGGCCCACTACGACTTCCCGCTGCGCCTGCTGCGGATGGTGAACGACCAGCCCTACTCGACACGGAGCTTCATGACGGTCGGCCGGGCGGTGCAACGGCTGACGAGCGAGATCGCCGACTGGCTCGGACTGGACACCGGGCGCCTGGCCGAAGGGCGGCGCGCCGACGTGGTGGTGGTCGATCCGGCGGGGTTGACCGCGGAGTTGGAGGTCGCACACGAGGCGGAGATGCCGGGGTTCGGCGGGTTGAGGCGGCTGGTGCGCCGGAACCGGGCGGTGCGCGCGGTGCTGATCCACGGGCGCGTGGCGTTCCGTGACGGGGAGCCGGCGACGGAGCTGGGGAGGGAGCGAGGCTTCGGGCGGGTTCTTCGCGCGACGTAAGGGCGCATCCGGTAGACTACGCCGGCGATGCCGTACCATCGCCTCCTGCCGGCCCTTGCCGCGCTGCTCCTCGCGGCGTGCGACGGGTCGTCCTCCCCACGGGAGGCGACCGTCCGCTGGTCGGCGGATGCCGGCTCGCCGGACAATCCCTGGCCGTCCGACCGGTTGCGCGCCGGTGGGATCGCGGCGGCGCCGCCGGGCTACTTCTCGGGACGCTTCCCCGACACCGAAGAGTTCGCGGAGGCACGGGCGTTCCTCGACACCGCGCAAGCGACGATCGCCACCGTCGGCGGTTACTCGGTCTACGCGCCGGTCGTGGTGCCGTTGTCGGGAAGGGTCGACGCGCGCGGACTGCGCGGCGTCCACCTCTACGACGCGGAGGGAACGGAGGTGGCGGTTCGGCTGTCGTACGACGCGCACCTGGACAGCCTGCTGGTGACGCCGGACCGCCCGCTGGTGCAGAACAGGCGGCACCTGCTGGCGATCGCCGACGCGCGCCTCCACCCGTCCGCCGATTTCACGGCGGCGGTCGGCGGCGAGCTCGCCCCGCTCGCGGCGGAGGCGGTCGGTTTCGGCGCGGCGCGCGACGCCGACGAGCTCGACCTCGTGCTCGCCTTCACCACCCAGTCGGTCGTCGACGACCTGTGGGCGATCCAGGCGCGCATCGACGGTACGCTGGGCAGCGCGCTCCTCCCGAGCTACGCGCCGGCGCCGGAAATCCCCGGGTTCACCGTCGGCATCTACCCGGAGGACAACCCGACCTTCGACACCATTTTCCAGGCCGAAAATGCGAATCCGGCCGACATCGCCCTCGTGGCGCAGGGGACGTGGCAGGCGTACGACTTCCGCGGAGCCGACCGTACGTTCGACACCGCGCTCGTCCACGGAACCGGAACGCCGGCGATGACCACGGTCGACTTCCGGCTCGCCATCCCCGAGGGGACGGCGCCGGAGCAGGGATGGCCGGTGGCGATCGTCGGCCACGGGTTCGCCGGCCACGGCGTCGAGGCGTTGCAGCGCGCCTACTCCTTCGCTTCGTCGGGGATCGCCACCGTCGGACTGACGGCGCCGGAACACGGCTTCCGGGGAGACCTGCTCGACTTCTTCGACTTCACGCGGCTCCTCAAGGTGCGCGACGGGTTCCGCCAGTCGGCGGCGGAGATCCTGGAGATGGAGCGGATGCTGCGCAACGCGCACGACGCGGGGATCGAACCGTTCGATCTACTCGACGTCGGGCGGATCTCGTACTTCGGGAACTCGTTCGGCGGACTCCTGGGGAGCCCGGTCTCGGCGGCGAGCTCGCGCCTCGACGCCGTCGGACTCACGGTCGCCGGCGGACGGCTGACCTCGCTGTTCGACGGCGAGACGGGGGAGCTGTTCCTCCTCCTGTTCGCCTCGAAGGTCGGCCTGTCGGTCGACCATCCGCGCTGGCCGGCCTACGTCGCCGCCTTCCGCCCGATGGCGCAGTGGGGGATCGACCCGGCCGATCCGGGGGCCTGCGCCCGCTATGCGCCCGAGAGCCGAAAGGTGCTGATCCAGGAGGCGGTGGGGGACGCCATCGTGCTCAACGTCTCGACCGACGACATGCGGACCGCCTACGACCTGCCGGTGCTCGAGTCGGCGGCCGATCCGTTCACCGCGCGCGGCGGGATGTGGGTGTGGGACAAGGACGATCACCCGGACCTCGCCGGGAACGTGAAGGCGCACGACCTCTACTGGAGCCTCGAGCCGATGCGCCGGCAGATGGAGGCGTTCCTGGAGTCGGACGGGACGATCCTCCTGGGAGAAGAGTGAGATGCCGATCCTCGACCGCTACCTCGAGGCGTTGCGCCGCACGAACGCGCAGTCGATCTCCTTCCGCTCGGGGATGCCGGTCGAGATCGCCGGCCGGAGCGGCGTGCAGAAGCTGAACGAGATCGTCCCGTCCAGCGACGCGATCCTCACCATGCTGGCGGAGGTGCTGCCGCCCGACTTCCGCGCGCGCAGCGAAGAACGGCCGGCGAGCTTCCGCTACCGCGCCGCGAACGGAGAAGTGGAGATCCAGGTGAAGGTCGACACCGCTCCGGGGAGGGAAGCGACGGTGCAGGCGCGACTGCTGCCGGCGAACGGTGCGTCGGCGCCCGCACCGCCGGCGGCCGAACCGCCGTCGGCCGCTACGGCGGGTGCGGGGGCCGGCGCGCCTGTGGCGGCGGGCGCGCGAGAAGACTCCGACGTCCTCATCCTTTCGCCGCTGGCGGAGCCGTCGGTCGCGAAGGGGCCGGCGCGCAAGCCGGCGGCGCTCGACGAGCTGTTCCACCA
>CAYJRR010000125.1:0-13346 GCA_964372275.1 uncultured bacterium | reverse complement strand
TGTAGGCCGAGGTCGCCAGCCACCATCGCAGAGTGGTGGGCGAGGAGGCGGTCCCCACCGAAAGGTCGGAAATCGTTGGCGGGACGTTGTTGATCGCCGCCAACGTCGGGACGATGTTCTTGAGCGTCAGATCCGAGGTGCTCGTGTAGCGGGGGGGCGCGCGCGTCGGCCGGTTGCGCGCGGCGTTGGTGAGCGTGGCGTCGTAGGTGATGTTGTCCGGGTTGTAGGCGTAGATCACCCGGTCGCTCCAGCTCCGCTCGTAGAGACCCGTGGTGTAGGGGGTGCCCGACGGCGGGGTCGACCCGTACCAGCCGCCGGCGTCCCAGCAGGGGACGACCGTGCCCTGTGGCGCCTGGCCGTCGTCGCAATCGACGTAGGCGCTGGTGGTGGCGTCGAAGCGGTACTTCTTCAGGTGGCCGCGCCAGTCCAACCCGCCGGACGGGACGTCGAAGAAGGTGCCGTAGACATAGCGGGTGGTGACGGTGGAGCTCGAGTTGACGACCGGGTCCGAACGGGAATAGCTGCCGTTCTGGATCCGGTTCAGGATCCGGCGGAAGTCGTCCGCGAGCTCCTTCGCGTCGTTGGTGAAGAATCCGTTCCCCAGGCCGCGCACGTGGGTGGCGGTGACCAGGCCGACCGGCGCGTTCAGGTCGGGGTCCCACATGGTGGAGTCGTCGGTGCAGTAGTTGACGGCGCCGACGATGACGTTCTCCGGCGCGGAGCTGCTGTCGTCGGCCATGGTGTAGCTCTTCCCATCGCCGTCGTCGTTGCCGTCGGTGATCGCGTTGTCGGAGTTGGAGGTATCGGCGGGGGCGTCGGTAGCCCAGTAGGCGGTACAGTTGATGTAGCCGCGCGCCTTGGAGTTGATCGTGGTGGCACTGGACCCGAAGCCGATGGCGAAGGTCCGGATCTTCTGTCCCGACGCGCCGACGACCTCCCCCGAGGCGCCGGGTACCGCCGTCTTGTCGCGGAGCGCCTTGGAGACCGGGATCGGGTCGAGGTCGATCGAGGTCGAGGCATTGGGCTCGCCGTCGGTGAGGAGCAGGACGTAGTACTCGCGGCAGTTGCGCGCCTTGTCGTTCCCGTTGTCGGTCCGAGTCTGCCCGTCCCCCAGGGTGCAGGAGCCGGCGACGCTGTCGTAGCAGGACTGCGCGATCTTCTTCCGGGCGCCGGCCAACGCCGGACCCATCGGCGTGTTGGTGCCGGTCGGCGTCACCACCTTCACGCTGTTCCAGATCGTCAAGTAGGCGGTCCCGACGCTGCTGAGCACGTGCATCTTGTAGGTGGCGTCGTCGGCGTAGCCGCCGGAGCCGTCGACCGGGAAGACGCCGACGGCGAACCTTACCTTCTGCAGGTCCTCGTCGGAGGTGTTGATGATCCCGTTGCCGTCGGAGTCGAGGATCCGGGACATGGCGAGCTTCGCCGCCTCGATCCGGTTGACGCTGTACGACGTCTGGGAGCTGGTGCGACCGGAGCAGGCACCGTCGTCGGTGGTGTCGGAGAGCGGGTCGTAGAGGTATCCGGTGCCGCCGGTGACCGGCGTCAGGTCGGTCGCCGGGGTGATCGTCCCGGCATCGCAGGTCTGCATCGACGACGACCGGTCGAGGAGGAAGATCAGCACCGGCTGGATGCGGATGCCGAATCCGGGGAGAGGGTTGATCGACTGGGCGAGGGCGAGGCCGGCCGCCGCGGCGAGAACGGCGCCGGCGGCGACTAGGCGGGCGAACGGAAATGGAAAATGGAAAATGGAAAATGGAAAACCGGCCAATGAGGAGGCGGCCCTCGACTCATTTTTCATTTTCCATTTTCCATTATTCATTTTCCATTTCCTCATCCGCCGACGTAGCCGCCCGTGACTCGTTTCCCCGCGGGGCACAGCCCATCACGCGGCGGCAACAGGATGTGCGCCTCCACCTCCCGGATCGCGCCGCTGGGGCCGTTCCCCTTGGAGTCGACGCGGAAGCGGTAGGAACCGAACCGGTCGGAGAAGCCGGGAATGCCGCAATGGACCGAGCTGCCGTTGGTGTCGCGGCTGGCCTGGATCTTCACCGCGACGGTCGCGGCCTGGCCGCCGGCGAAGGTCAGGTCCGAGGTTCCGTCGTTCAGCCGCACGTCGGTGTTCCCGCCGCCATACCCGGAGGTGGAGTAGCCGTTCAAGATGAGCGAATCGTCCGCCTCCCCTTTCGAAATCCCCCAGTTCACCCCCGCCTCGGCGATGTAGAGCGCCTGGTCGCCGGCTCGCATGTTGAGGGCGATCTCGCCGTCGAACCCGGTGAGGTAGATGGTGGAGATCCCGAGCACGGTGAGCGCCGCCAGCACCAGCAGCGTGATCACCATGACGCTCCCTCGCTCGCACGCGCGGCGCATCTCCCCTCCTAGAACGAGTAGCCGGCGAGGTTCCGCAGGCCGATCACCTGGGTCACGATCCGGCGCACGTACCCCTGCGAGTTCCCGTTGCCGCTGCAGGTGGCGTAGTCGGTCTTGCCGGCCGCGCCGCAGCCGCACGTCGCGCCGCTGTAGCAGTTCGCGGCGCCGACCGTCACCGCCGCCGACGGATCGTAGGTCTGCACCGCGGGACTGTTGTTCTCGATCGCCGGCCGGGTGTAGTTCATCACCTGCCCGGTCTGGGAGAAGTCGCGGCGCGCGCTGCGCGCGACGATCGTCACCCGCAGCGCCGCCGGCGGATCGTTCGACATGTCCTTGAGGCAGCCGACGCTGGCGCCCGTGACGCAGGTGGCGAAGTTGAGCATGTTGGTCGAGTTGAAGAAGGTGGTCGGCGCCGACTTCTTCGACCACGCCACCTGGAAGTCGTCGATGTAGTTGGCGATCGGGTTCCACTGCCCGGAGACCGGGTCGGAGGCCAGATCGAACAGGAGCGCCGTCGGGGCGATGTCGGAGTAGGCGAGCTCCGTCGATCCGTCGGAGTCGAGATCGATCAGCTGATAGGCGCGGAAGATGATCCCGGCGAAGCTGATGCCGTCGTTCGACTTGGTCCCCAGGACGTCCCACTCGCTGCCGGCGAAGCTGTTGTCGCCCGGCTGCTGGAACGAGATGTTGACGCACTTGTCGTTGCCACCGCCGCTGCCGCAGTTGGCGTAGCAGTCGAGGTTGTCGATCTCGATCGTCAGGCAGCTGTTGGCGTCGTCGGAACCGCAGACGCTGGTGAGCACCGGAGGACTGATCGGGCCGGAGCAATGGACGGTGATGCCGCTCGACATCCGCTCCGCCGTCTGTTCGCACTCGGCTTCGGTCGCCACCGAGGCGTTCCCCTCGATGTCGTTGTCGCAGGGGATGTCGTAGTTGTTGCCGACCCCTTCGTTGTTCCGGCACTGCCCGACGTTGTTGCAGGCCGAGGCGACGTCGCTCGACGGCCGCGCGATCACCAGCAGACGGTCGGAGCCGTTGGGGCAGCCGTCGGCTTCGGTCGTCTTGACGTAGTTCCCCGCGTCTTGGACGTTGGCCCCTCCCTGGTAAGTGACGGTGTTCTCGGCCGACAGCTGCACGTCGTTGTCGGCGCGCCCGCAGTTGTCCTCGATCCTGAGCGAGCTCTTCGGGTTGACCAGGAAACCGACCCCGCGGATGTCGCGGGTCAGCATCTCCATCGCCACGCGGGCGTTGTCCTGGATGTCGCTCGACGCCTGCGCGGCGCGCATCGCGCGCGACTGGCCCTGGAAGAGGGTGAAGGCCGCGGCCGCCGCCCCCAGCGAGATGCCGAGGACGATCACCAGCTCGATCAGCGTGACGCCGCGCTCGGCCCGGACCTTCATCAGACCCTCCGGTAGGTGTGGAACTGCACGCGGTAGCAGAGGTGGTCGTTCGCGGCGACGGTGCAGTCGATGAACCCCGTATCGCCCACGTCGAGACCGATCTTGTCGCGCTCCTTCGGCCAATAGACGGTGACGCCGATGTAGCGGAGCTCGCCGCTCATCCGCGAGTTCCAGGTGAGCTGGAAGCGCGCGTTCGAGCCTGTGCCGCCCGACAGCAGGTCGGATGGCCGGACCGTGGCGGCGGTCGTGGCCCGCCCGCCGAGACCCGAGGACCAGCAGCGCGTTCCGCAGGAGGTCAGGTCGGACGACTGCGGGTTCGACGTCTGCAACTGGTCGAGCTTGAAGATCCCGAGCCGCGAGGCCTCGCCGATCTGCCGCGCGTTGGTGTTGAGCTTGAGCGACGTGGTAACCATCCCCAGGATCCCGAGCGCGCCGATGGAGAAGACGAGCATGGCGACCAGGACCTCGATCAGCGTGAACCCCTTCGCGTCCGCCGTCCGTCTCATTCGACCACCCGTACGGAGCCGCCGGCGAGGTAGGCGACGCGCGGCCGGCTCACGAAGCTGGTGCAGGTGAAGGTGCTGCCCTGCAGGCCCGGAAGACACTGGTCGTAGTTGGTCAGCTCCACCGACGCCGTGGTGTAGCCGTTGGTGGTCCGGCCGGTGCTGATGAATCCGGAGGAGCTGTAGGTCACCTCCAACCAGGTCTGCAGGGCGTCGACCGTCCCGTCCGACTTCACGAACCGGTTGATGCTGATGTGCTCGTCGTCCAAGTCGCCGGCGCCGTAGTCGATCGTCTCCAGCAGGCACCACTTGGTGGCGTCGGTGCACGCCCCCGTGACGTAGGTGTTGGCGGTGATCGTGGGGTTGTCGGCGTTTCCGCCGGTGCAGATGCGGCCGTTCTCGCAGGCATCACCGGCCGTCCCGCACTCGAAGTTGTAGATCTTCCCCTTCGGGGTACGGTCGGTCGAGCTGTTGTCGGCGAAGAAGCAGACCTTCCGCAGCTTGTTCTTCCGGACCGCCGCGGCGCGGGCGTCGAGGAGCTCGAACCGCAGGTCGCGGAGACGGGCCAGGATCCGGTAGCGCGGCTGGCTGTTCACCGCGTTGCCCACGGCGAGCACCGCCAGGACCGAGACGATCGCGACGACGATGATCAGCTCGATCAGCGTGAAGCCGTTCGACCGATCGACCCTCCCCATGCCTGCCTCCGGGAGCAATCGACGTGCCCGTGCGCCCGCGCCCGAAAATGCCTGCGCCGCGAGAAGTTGCGACACCGCGGGCCCGAGCGGCCGCGCGCGTCGCGTCGGAAAAAAGTTCCGGCCCGGAAAACTTTTCCGGGACCGCGATCGGCGTCACACACGCGGCGCGCGCCGGCGCCGCACGGCGGCGGTGCGCCCGCAGTCGTTCACTACTCCAACTTGTAATCGCGGATCTTGTACTGGAGGGCGCGGGCGGAGATCTCGAGCAGATCGGCCGCCTGCACGCGATTGCCGCCGGTCTTCTCGAGGGCGCGCCGGATCAACTCACGCTCCAGCCATTCGCTCGCCCGCTTGATCGACAGCGTTCCACCGACAAGGTCCAGCAGCCGGTCCTTCGGTGCGTCCGCCGCGGCCGGCTCGGGGGTGGCCGGCTTGCGGAGCTTGTCGGGGAGGTCGCCGAGCTCGAGCGTGCTCCCGGACGCCATCACCACCGCGCGCTCGATCGTGTTCTCCAGCTCGCGCACGTTGCCCGGCCACCGGTATTCGGTGAGGGCTTTCATCGTCTCGGGGGAGATGGCGGTGACGGGACTCGACATCCGCGAGGAGAAGGTCCGGAGGAAGTGTTCGACGAGCGACGGGATGTCCTCGGCCCGCTCGCGGAGCGGAGGAAGGTGGATCGGCAGGACGTTGAGGCGGAAGAAGAGATCCTCCCGGAAACGCCCGGCCTTCACCTCCGCCTGCAAATCGCGGGAGGTGGCGGCGACGACGCGGCAGTCGACCTTGAGCGGCTTGGTCTCCCCCACGCGCCGGATCTCCTCCTCCTGGAGGAAGCGGAGCAGCTTCACCTGCATCGCACCGGGGAGCTCGCCGATCTCGTCCAGGAAGAGCGTCCCGCTCCCGGCCTCCTCCGCCAGGCCCTTCTTCATCGCGTGTGCGCCGGTGAAGGCCCCTTTGGCGTGTCCGAACAGCTCGCTCTCGATCAACGCCTCGGGGATGGCGCCGCAGTTGACGGGGATGAACGGCTTCGACGCGCGGGGACTGGCGACGTGGATCGCGCGCGCGACCAGTTCCTTTCCGGTCCCGCTCTCGCCGGTGATGAGAACCGTGCTCTTGAACTCGGCGACCTTGCGGATCATGGCGTAGACCGCCTGCATCGAGGCCGCGCGCCCGATCATCCGGTCGGGCGACGACTCGACGTGCATCGCCTTCTTGAGGAGCAGGTTCTCGCGCCGCAGGCGTTCCCGCTCGACCGCCATCGCCACCGCCAGGAGCACGTCATCGGCGGTGAACGGCTTGTTGACGTAGTGGTAGGCGCCGCGGCGCACGGCGTCGAGCGCGAGGTCCCGGGTGCCGTAGGCGCTCATCGCGATCACGGCGCCGTCGAGCTTCTCGGCCTTCATCCGTTCGATGAGCCCCAGCCCGTCGATCGGTCCCGGCATCCGCACGTCGGTGATCACCACGTCGGCCGGCTCCTCCGAGAGCAGCTTCAGCGCCGATTCGGCATCGGCGGCGCAGGCGACCGCATACCCCTCGCGGCCGAGGACACTCTGGAGCATGTGCCGCATCGACTCTTCGTCGTCGACGACGACGATGCGGGCGGGGGGCGGAGCGGCGGACGGCATCGAGGAGCGGGAGTCTAGCACCATCCGGTCGAGCCGGGACGGCCGAAGGCCGCGGCAAATCAAGAAATGGAAAATGGAAAATTCGAAACCGGTGAATGCCGGAGGCTAGCGTTCGAGGTCCGCGAGGATCAGATCCGGCACGCGCTCGAAGTGATTGCGATTTCGCGTCAGCAACGCGACGGAATTCGCGATGCAGATGGCCGCGATCAGGTAGTCCGCCGTTCCGATGGGCGTCCCCGCGGATTCAAGGGTACGGCGGAGCGATGCCGCGTGTCGGCCTGTCCGTTCATCGAACGGCAGGATGGTCAATGCACCCAGCAGCCGCTCCACCTTCTCCGCTTCGTTCCGGCTCCTCGCTCCGCTCAACAGCTCGAAGACGTTCACCGACGTCGTGGCCAGGGAGCCCGCGCGGATCTCACGGGCGATCCGCCCCCGCGAGGGATCCCGGCCTCGCAGACCGTCGATCAGAACGTCGGAATCGGCGATGAGCACCGGGTCACGACCTCCAGTCGGCCGACCTCGCCTTCGCCACGGAGGCCTCGAGCGCCTTCGCCGATTTCTCGTCCATCGTGCCCAACACGGACAACGCCTGGACGACCCGTTCTCTGCGCCCCCGGGTCTCCGACAGGTACTTCGTCAACGCCTCCTGAACGAGGTGGGAGAAACCCTTCTCTCCTCGCTCCGCGGCGAGCCGCAGGAGCTGCGCCCTCTGTTCGTCGGTGATCTCGACCGTGGTCCTCATCCAAACCAATATGCATGCACATGCATGAGAAGGCAAGAACGCCCCCGCTCCGGCAGATCCCGGTGAGTGGCCGAAGGAAACCGACCCGGTTCGGATCGGATCGGTTCGGTTCGGCTATGGGTACCGTTTCGGATCGGTTCGGTTCGACGCGGGAAGCTCCACCGTGAAGGTCGCGCCTCGCCCCGGCGCGCTCTCCGCCCGGATCGTCCCCCCCATCGCCTCGACCACCGGCTTGGCAATCGCCAATCCCAGGCCCGTCCCCTTCCCGGGCTCCTTGGTGGTGAAGAACGGATCGAACAGCGCCGGGAGGTGGGCGGGGTCGATGCCATGGCCCGTGTCGCTCACCCGCAGCTGCACCCATTCCGGATCCGCGGAGGACCGCCGCGCCGTCTCGACGACGATCCGCTTCTCGGGGGCGCCGGCGACGGCGTCGGCGGCGTTGAGCAGCAGGTTCACCACCACCTGCTGGAGCCGGTGCGGATCGGCGATGACCGGCGGGAGCTCGGCGCGGCGCCGCTCGACGACGATTGCGCGGAACCGGTCCTGCGCGCCCACGAGCGCCAGCGCCCCGTCGGCGACGTCGTTCAGGTCGAGCGGCGCCGTCGTCGCCGGTCGGGGCCGCGCCTAGTCGAGGAGGTCGCGGACGATCCGGTCGATGCGCCGCATCTCCGACTCCATGCGGCGAAGCGTCTCGGCATCGTCCGGGTTCCTTGCCGCCGTCTTCCCTCGCCGGAGCATCGACACGTAGCCGGTGACGGCGCCGATCGGATTCCCGAGCTCGTGGGCGAGGCCCGCGGCCAGTCGTCCGACCGACGCCATCTTCTCGGCTTCGATCACCTCGCGGCGGCGCTCCGCCAGCCGCTCCGTCATGCGATTGAAGTCACGCGCCAGCTCGGACATCTCCCGGGTCCCCGTCGGGGCGACGCGGACCTCCAGGTCGCCGTCGGCGACGCGCCGGGTCGCTTCGGTGAGCCGCGTGAGCGGTCGCACCACCGAGCGCGAAACGAGCCACCACCCGAGGCATCCGGCGAGGAGCGAGTTCAACGCCACGTAGGCCGCGCTCAGGCGCCGCGAGCGCGCCGCGGCCGGACTCGGGCGATCCAGGCGGATCCACGCCTGCGCCACGCCGGACCTCGATCCGCGGCCCCCGACCGGCGAGACGACCCGAACCAGCGTCCTCGCGCCGCGCTCGACCACCTCCACGGCGCCGTCGCCGAGGAGCAGCGTGGCGCGGACGGCCGCCTCGATCGACGCGCGGTCGGTCGGCGGCTCGCCGACCCGCGCCCGCTCGGATCCGCTCGCGTCGTGCACGAGGAACGCCTCCACCCCCTCGACCTCGCGCGCGAGCCGCTCCGCCGCCGGCTGCGAGGGCGCGCCGCCGAGCGCCGCCGCCATCCAGCGGACGCTCGCCGCCGCCTCGCCGATCCGTTCGCGCCGAAGCAGCATCGAGTCGATCCGCCACACCACGAACGTGTTGAGACCGATGGCGAAAAGGGTCACCGTCGCGAACGCCACCAGGATCTCGCCACGCAGCCCGAGTCGGGGCAGGGGTCCGGGGAGTTCCCCGGGGAAGCCCGAATGGGCGGACATTGCCGAACGATATCATTGCGGCAATGTCGCTCCGCCCCGACCCGCCGTCCGCGCCCATTCCGTCCGGCGCAGACCTCGAGCGACCGGCGCGCCGGGTCGCCCGGGCGGCGCTCCTCGGCCTGGGCGCGGCGGCGCTCCACGGGGCCGCATTGCGCGGAACGTTCGTCTGGGACGACCTCGCCTACCGGGCGGCGTGGGTGCACGGCGCCACGCGCCTCGCCGACGTCTTCCTCTCGACGTCGTCGGCGATGGGGAACCCGCTCTATCGCCCGCTCACCTTCCTGTCGGAGGCGGCCGACGAGCGGCTCTGGGGGTCGGCGGCCGCCGGCTGGCACCTCACCAACCTCGTGCTGCACGGCGTCGCCGTCGCGCTTTTCCACCTCGTCGCCGGCCGGCTTTTCGCGCCGCACGGCGAGCGGCGGGCGTTGCTCGCCACGGCGATCGTCGCGCTGCATCCGGCGACCTCGGAGGTGGCCTGCTGGATCATGGCGCGGGGCGATTCGCTTTCCCTCGCGTTCGGACTCTCCGCGACGCTGGCGGCGATCGCCGCCGCAAAGCGGAGCGGCGCGGGGTCCTCCGCTTTCGCATGGGCGTCCGGAGTGCTGGCACTGGCCGCGCTTTGGTCGAAGGAGACCGGCGTCCTCTGGTTGGTGATCGCGCCTGCCGCCGGCGAGATCGCCGCACGCGACGCGCGCACCACGGACGATCCCGCCCGGCGCGCGCCTCGGGCCACGCGCCTGTTGCCGTTGACGATGGCCGCGCTCGTCTACGCGACGCTACGGTCGGTCGCCCTCGGAAACGTGCCGGCCACCTCGACCGACCCCGGTATTCTCGCGCGCCTGTCCGGCCTCGCGTCGGTCCACGGCGTTCGCTCCGTACTGGGGGCATCGGGCTTCTACTCGGTGCAGGCGGTGCTTCCGGTTCGCTACCTGCCCTACGTGGAGACGGTGCCGACCGGCGGGATCGGGCTCGCGCTCGGGGCGCTGGCGATCGCCTCGAGCCTCGTCGTACTCGTTCGGACGGTGAGGTCGGCGCCGCGCATCGCGCTCGGAATCGCGTGGTCCTGGCTCGCGGTGGCGCCGTCGGTCCTGACCGCGCACGACCCGGTCTCGTCGAACGCGCTCGCCGACCGGCACCTGTATGCGGCTCTCCCGGGACTCGCGATCGCAGCGGCCGAGTGGTGGCGGGATCGGCAACGGCGACGGGTCGCCGTTTTCGCGGTCGCCGCAATCACGCTCGCAGCGCTGTCGATTGCGCGCGATCGCGTCTGGCGCGACGAACTCGCCTTGTGGGGGCGGGTCGTCGAGGCGACCCCCGACTGCCGCTACGCGCTGGGGAACCTGGCGATGGCGATGCGGGACGCCGGACGGACGGCCGACGCCGAGGCGCTTCTGCGGCGCGCGGTGGCGAGCGACGAGCCGGGGCCGGCGCTGCGCGTCGAGTCGGCGTCGCTGCTGGCGTTGGTCCTCCTCGACCAGGGCCGTGTCGACGACGCGGCGGAGGCGCTCGACGGGCTCGACCCGCGCGGGCTCGACGCCACCGGCACCCAGACCTTGAGACTGGTGCGCGGCCTCGTCGCCTGGATGAAATCGATGCGCCCGGCCGCGGACGACGGGACCGGAGACGCGCCGGAACGCGGCGCTCGGGCGAGGGCCGCCCAGACGCTCGCCGCGGCGGCCGAGTTCGAGGCGGCGGTCGCCGCCTACCCGTTCGACGCGACGGCGCACCACTACCTCGGGCTCGCGCTCGAGCGGCTCGGAGAGCGGGTCGACGCGGTCCATGCGTTCGCGCGCGCCGCGCGCCTGGGGGCCGGAACGGCGCTCGGGACGGCCGCCGAGACCCGCCGCGCGGCGCTCGAGGCCGCCGTCCGCGCCGAGACCGATCCCTACCGGCGGGCGTTCGAAGAGGGTCGCGCCGCCCAGCGCGAAGGTCGCACCCTCGACGCGCTCGTGGCCTACGGAAGGGCCGCCGCGGCGAACGCCGCCGCCGCGGCGCCGCGGGTGCGCGCCGCCGAGTGCGCGATGAGCGTCGGCGAGCCGGCGACCGCCGCCCGTCTTCAGGAGGAGGCGGCGGCGCTCGAACCGGAGAGCCCTTCGATCCTGTTCAACCTCGGCTTCTACCGCTCGGCCGCCGGAGACGACCGGGGCGCGGCCGCGGCCTTCGAAGACCATCTGCGCCGCCGGCCCGAGCACGCCAAGGCGCACGCGAACCTCGCGGAGGCTTATCGCCGACTCGGCCGCCCCGCCGACGCCGCGCGCGAATATCGCGCCTTCCTCGACACCTGGACCGGTGACGATGGCAGCCGCCGCGAGATCGAGCGCCGCCTGCGCGAGTTGGCGCCGTCCCGATGACCTCCGTCGCGCAATCGTAACGGTCCCGGCGCCGAAACGTAACGGCGGCGACGGCCGATGGGAGCAACAATCCGACCAGGAGGAGACGCACGGATGAGAGCGATGACGGCGATCCTGATCTCGACGATCGCGGTCGGCACGGCGGCGCGGGCGCAGATCGCGGAGCCGACACCCGCGGCCCCCGAAGGCACGCCCACGCCGGCCCCCGAAGCGTCCCCGCCAATGGCGGTGCCGACGCCGGCGGTCTCGACCGGCGCCACCAGGCTCAAGATCGGCGGCGCGCTCTGGGCGATCTACGGCTACGACCTGACGAAGGATGCCGGGAACGTGAACGCCTTCGACGTCGGCCGGACCTACCTCAACGTCGAGCCGTCCTGGGGGGATCACCTCTCGGCGCGCATCACCCCCGACCTGGTGCGCCAGACGGCGGGCGAAGACGAGGACGAAACGATCGAGGTCGCGACCAACACCACCGGCTCGCTCGCCCTGCGTGTGAAGTACGCCTACCTCCAGTACGCGAGGGTACTCCCGTACCTCGACCTGCGCGTCGGGATCCAGCCCACCCCCTACGTCGAGTTCGAAGAGGGGATCTGGGAGCACCGATTCCTGGCACCGGTCGCGCTCGACGCCTACCACAAGGTCTCCTCGTCCGACGCCGGTTTCGGCGCGATCGCCCGGATCGGCCGCATCGAGCTCCAGACGGCGGTGCAGAACGGCGAGAGCTACTCCAGGCCGGAGGAGGACAAGTACAAGGAGATCGCGACCCGGGCGACGGTGTCGCTCCTCCCGGGGACCGACAGTCCGGGGCTGCGCCTGACCGGCTACTACGGCTTCGGTCTCTCGGCGCGGAACGAACAGAAGGCGCGCGGGATCGCGCTGCTCAGCTACCAGACGAAGCGGCTGACGGTGGCCGGGCAGTACGTCCGGTCCCAGACCGACGACGGGGTCGCAGGGGTCGACGGCTCGGGGGCGGGCGCCTTCGCCATCGTGAAACTTCCGATGAAGCTGTGGCTCGTCGGCCGCTACGACATGTTCGATCCCGACGTCGACACCGCCGGCGACGGGGAGGGCCGCCGGATCGCCGGCATCGGGCATGCGCTGCACGAGAAGGTGCGGGTCGTGCTCAACCTGCAGCAGTCGACCCCGGAAGACGCCGACGCCGACGACACCGTCGGCGCCTTCGCCCACCTGGAGGCGAAGTTCTGACTGTGGTCTATTGAAGCGCCGTGGCCGACCGGATCCTGGTGGTGGAGGACGAGCGCGATCTGGCGCAGATCCTCGAGTACAACCTGCGCCAGGCGGGCTACGAGCCGATCTCGGCGTACGACGGGGCCACCGGGTTGCGCCTCGCGCGCGATGCCCGACCGGCGCTGGTCCTGCTGGACCTGATGCTGCCCGACCTGAACGGAACCGACGTCTGCCGCCAGCTCCGGGCCGAGCCGCGGACCGCCGACCTCCCGGTGATCATGCTCACCGCGCGCGGCGAGGAGAGCGCGCGCGTCGGCGGCCTCGAAGCCGGCGCCGACGACTACGTCACCAAGCCGTTCAGCGTCCGGGAGGTGATCTTGAGGATCCAGGCCGTGATGCGACGGGTTCGGGAGACGCGGCCGGCGGCCGCCGAGGAGCGACACGGCGCGCTCACCATCGACCGCGATCGGCATCGGGTCCTCGTCGCCGGAAACGAGGCGGCGCTCACCGTCACCGAGTTCCGGCTGCTGGTCGACCTGGTCGACGCCGCCGGCCGGGTGCGCACGCGCGAATCGCTGCTCGACCGGGTATGGGGCTACGCACCGGAGGTGCAGTCCCGGACCGTCGACACCCATGTGCGCCGGCTGCGCGAGAAGCTGGGCGCCGCAGGGGACCTAGTCGAGACGATCCGCGGCGTCGGCTACCGCTTCGTCCCGCCGGGAGACGACGGAAATTGAAAATGGAAAATGGAAAACCGGTCAATGGCGGGAATCCCCGTTTGCCGGTTTTCCATTCTCCATTTTCCATTTTCAATTTTCCCCGCTTTTCCCCCGCTAGCGCGTCCTCCCGTGACGGATGTCCTTCCCCTTCACCAGGTAGACGACCATC
>CAYJRR010000124.1:0-13378 GCA_964372275.1 uncultured bacterium | reverse complement strand
CTACGGCGGCAACGCGCTGAAGATGGACAACGACATCCGGCTCACGGCGACGAACAACGTCTTCGGATTCGGCGACTACGGCGGCGTCGACAACATCAAGATCGCCAAGGGGATCACGCTCAAGGACAACCTCTTCACCGGGAACCGGCTCTACGACTATCGCGAGTTCAACACCCAGATCACCGTCGACGAGATGGAGGACGAGGCCGACCAGCTGACGGACTCGACCGGCAACGTCAGCGCCACGCCGGCCATCCCGGTGGCCGCGCGCTTCTCCGAGATCTACGCCGCCCGCAAGGAGGTCTCCCGCGCCGCCGTCGACGCCAAGGCGAAGGCGGCCAACAGCAGCGCCAATGCGGTGCGGGGGATGCTCGGGCTCCCGCTGCAGGCGGGGGCGGTCGCCGCCGACGCCGACGTCTGGCTGCCGAAGATCGAGATCGACGAGGCGCTGCCGGCGGGGTTGAAGAAGTACGAAGGGAAGTTCGGCTGCGCCAAGCCCGCCGGTCCCGGCGGCTGAGCGCCGACCCGCGTCGGAAACGCACGCGGGGCGTGCTGAAGGCCCGCCCCGCGTCATTTCCGCTCCGCCGCCCGATCAGTTCGCCTGCGTCAGTCCGCCCGCCACCCACTCGTCGGCCGCGTCGGCGATTCGAACCGCTCCGCCACCCGCGGTCGCGTTGGTGGCCGTCGCACCGTTGAGCTGTCCACCGTTCACCGTGGAAGCGCTACCGGCCGCGGTGTTCCCGTCACCGCCAGTGACAGAGGCTTCCAGCCCCGACGCCTGGTGGTTTCGGCCGCCGGTGATCGTTGCGCCGTCGCCGGCGTTCGTGATCAGCTGGTCCCGTCCGCCCACGACCACCGAATAGTCGCCGTAGGCCGAGCTGCTTCGCCCGCCGACGAGAGACGCGTGCGGCGCGAAGCTGTCGTTGGTCTCACCGCTGACGATTCCGCCGTAGCTGGTGAAGTTGCTTTCGGTGCCGAGGACCAGATTGTGCGATCCGGTGCGGAAGTTGCCTGTCGAGCGTAGCTCGTTGTAGCCGATCACCAGGTTTCCGGTCCCGTTGACCTGCCCCTCGGTCGACCCGACTCCGCTCCGCACGTGGACGTTGACCCCCTGGAAGACGACCGCCGGAACGCCGTCGATCGTCGCCGTCGACATCGACGAGGTCTTGACCATGAGCGCGGCGATCGTCGCCTCGGCCTCGGCGAGGTCGGCGTCGAGCGTGGCGATCCGGTCCACCAGCTCGTCGATTGCCGCCTGTACGTCGGTGGCATCCAGGTCGGAGTTCCCGTTGTCGAACCGCGTGCTCGTTGCCGACGACTTCGTATCGCTGCCTTCTCCGCAGCCGGCGAGGACCAGGCAGGCAACCGACGCAACAATCTTCGATCGATTCATTCTTCCCTCCCCCATTGAACGCGAAACGCTTTCGGATCGTAGCGCCGATCCGCCTCGATCGGATCGGTTCGGATTCGACTCCGCCGGCGTTTGACTTCGGTCGGCCCTTCTGCGACCTTGGCCCGCTTCATGGCGGTCCTCGCGGTCATCCCGGCGCGACTCCAGAGCACGCGACTGCCGGAGAAGCCTCTCGCCGCGATCGCCGGGAAACCGATGGTGGTGCACGTGCTGGAGCGGGCGGCGCGGGCGGCGAGCGTCGACCGCGTGGTCGTCGCCACCGACGACGCGCGCGTGGAACAGGCGGTCCGGGCTTGCGGCGGCGAGGCGGTGCGGACCGGCAATCATCACCGAACCGGAACGGAGCGGGTCGCCGAGGTCGCGGCGATGCCGGCGTTCCGCGACTTCGACCTGGTCCTCAACGTCCAGGGGGACGAGCCGCTGGTCGAACCGGAGGCGATCGACGCCTGCGTGAAGGCGACGCGGACCGACGGGGCCGACATCGGGACGGTGATGGCGCCGCTCGACGATCCGCGGGAGCTCGCCAGTCCGGCGGTGGTGAAGGTGGTGGTCGACGCCAGGGGGTTCGCCCTCTACTTCTCGCGGGCGCCGATCCCCTACGTGCGCGATGCCGCCGTCGACGGAGCCTCCCGGCCGCGGCGGCATGTCGGCCTCTACGGCTACCGCCGCGCGTCGCTGGCCAGGCTCGCCACGCTGCCGCCGAGCCCGCTGGAAAAGGCGGAGGTGCTGGAGCAGCTCCGGGCGATGGAGAACGGTCTCCGGATCCACGTGGAGGCGGTCCGGGAGGCGCACGGCGGGGTCGACACGCCGGAGGACCTGGCGCGCGTGCGGGCGATCATGGAACGAAAGAATTAGGGGGAGAGAGCGTGGCGCGGAAGCAGAAGTTCATCTTCGTGACGGGGGGGGTGGTCAGCTCGCTGGGGAAGGGGATCGCCTCGGCCAGCATCGGGGCGCTGCTCGAGGCCCGCGGCCTGTCGGTCACCTTCCAGAAGCTCGACCCCTACCTCAACGTCGACCCCGGGACGATGAACCCCTTCCAGCACGGCGAGGTCTTCGTCACCGACGACGGCGCCGAGACCGACCTCGACCTCGGCCACTACGAGCGCTTCGGCCGCACCCGCATGTCGCGCACCAACAACGTCACCTCCGGCCAGATCTACGACGCCGTGATCCAGAAGGAGCGGCGGGGCGACTACCTCGGCGGAACGGTGCAGGTGATCCCGCACGTCACCGACGAGATCAAGGGGCGCATCCGCCGCGCGGCGGAGGGGCACGACGTGGCGCTGATCGAGGTCGGCGGCACCGTCGGCGACATCGAAAGCCTCCCGTTCATGGAGGCGATCCGGCAGTGCCGCGCCGATTTCGGCCCGGAGAACGTCCTCTACATCCACCTCACGCTCGTCCCCTGGATCGGCGTGGCAGGGGAGATGAAGACCAAGCCGACGCAGCACTCGGTCCAGAAGCTGCGCGAGATCGGCATCCAGCCGGGGATCCTCCTCTGCCGCGCCGACCGCCCGATCCCCAAGGAGCTGAAGGCCAAGATCGGACTGTTCTGCAACGTCGGCCCCGCCGACGTCATCAGCGCCCCCGACGTCGACACCGTCTACGCGGTGATCCTCGGGTTCCACGAGGAGGGTCTCGACCAGCGCGTCGTCGACCAGCTCGGGATCTGGACCGGGAAGCCGAACCTCGATCCCTGGCGCACGATCGTCGACCGCATCCGCAATCCGAAGCGCGAGGTACGGATCGGGGTGGTCGGGAAGTACACCGACGTCGCCGACTCGTACAAGAGCCTCCACGAGGCGCTGAAGCACGGCGGGATCGCCAACGAGTCGAAGGTGGAGATCGCCTATCTCGACGCGGAGAGGGTCGCCTCCACCGGCGCCGAGGCGGCGCTGCGCGACGTCGACGGAGTGCTGGTCCCCGGAGGATTCGGAGAGCGCGGCAGCGAGGGGAAGATCGCCGCCATCCGCTACGCGCGCGAGAGGAAGGTCCCGTTCTACGGGATCTGCCTGGGGCTGCAGATGGCGGTGGTCGAGTTCGCGCGGCACGTCTGCGGGATGGACGGCGCCAACTCCACCGAGTTCGACGCCAAGACGAAGTATCCGGTGATCGACCTCCTGCCCGAACAGCGGGGGGTCACCGAGAAGGGGGCGACGATGCGTCTGGGGGCCTACCCCTGCCGCCTGCAGGACGGGAGCCTGGCCGCGCGCGCCTACGGGGCGGTCGAGATCTCCGAGCGGCATCGCCACCGGTACGAGGTGAGCAACGACCACCGCTCGCGGTTGGAGAAGTCGGGCCTCACCGTCAGCGGACGCTGGATCGAGCGGGACCTGGTCGAGGTGATCGAGCTCAAGGACCATCCCTGGTTCCTCGGCTGCCAGTACCACCCCGAGTTCAAGAGCCGTCCGATGGAGCCGCACCCGCTCTTCGCCAGCTTCATCAAGGCGGCGCTCGAGTCCCGCCGCGCCCGCGAAGGACGCTTCAGCGGCTGACGCGGTTCCGGATCGGGCGCAGCGTCGTCACGTATTCGGCGATCGCCTCCAGGTCCTCCTGCGGCAGGAAGCGGAAGCCGTGGCCGATCACTTCGTCCTTGAGGGCCAGCGCCTGGTCGCCGGTCGGCTTGCGTCCGGTCCGAAGGAACTCGACCAGCTGCGCCTTGCTCCAGCGTCCGATCCCGGTCTCGACGTCGGGGGTGATGTTCGGCGCCACGAACCCCTCCGGTCCGTCGACCGTCCCGGCGTAGGCCTTGCTGCGGCGCAGTCCGCCCGACGGTCCGCGCGCCGTGTGGCATTCGGCGCAGTGGGTCACCGCTTGCGCCAGGTAGGCGCCGCGGTTCCAAACGGCCGACTTCGACGGGTCGGGTCGGTACGGTCCGGAGCGGAGGAACATCATCTTCCAGCCCGTCAGCGGCGGCCGCCAGCCGAACGGCGCCGCGATCTCGCTCGCGCGGTTCGCCTGCCGGACGGGCGGGAGGGACCGCAGGTAGCTCCACAGCGCCCGCAGGTCGGCGTCGGTCATCTTGGTGAACGATGTGTAGGGGAAGGCGGGGAAGAGGTTCGAGCCGTTCCTGTGCTCCCCGGCTCGCATCGCGCGGACGAACTCCTGTTCGGTCCAATCGCCGATCCCCGTCCCGCGATCGGGGGTGAGGTTGGTGCTGTAGATGGCGCCGAACGGCGTGCGGATCGCGCGGCCTCCGGCGAACGGTCGGCCCGCGTGCTCGGTGTCGGTGTGGCAGGTGGCGCACAGGCCCGCGTGCGCCAGGACGTAGCCGTTCGCCTCCCGTACCGCGCCGGAGGAGGTCTCCTCCGGGTTTCCGCTCGGGCACTGGCCGGCGGCCGGCCGCGCCGCCGCCAGAAGCCAGACCGCGATCGCCCAACGCGTCACGCGCTCCCCCATGCCCAGGCGAAGGTGGCAAGCACCGTGCCGCACGGCGACTTCGTGGCGTGGCGCCGGTTTGCGCCGTCACGCGGGGAGGTCGGATGCATGCCGGAGAACCCATTGAGGCGGGCGCGCGCATCCCAGCCGCCCCCTCGCCGGCCCCTCCGGAAACGGCTTCCACGGCGAATTCGCGGGACCTTTTCCCTCGGTACGTCGATTGCTCCGTATTCCTTCGGGAACGGGGAGGGACGATGGTCGGGGTGCGGTTCACGACGGTCGGTGCGCTGCTGCTCCTCTCGGTCGCCGCGCGCGCCGCCGACGACGAGGCCGGCTGTACGCAGAACGACCCGCTCCTCCCGTCGGTCGACGAGGCGGCGGAGGTGGTCGCTCGCAACGAGCCCGACGACATCGCCGCCTACGTGCGCCAGTGCAAGAAGGAGGTCGGGCTCGATCCCGACCGCGTCCTGGCGCCGATCCGCTGCCTCGACGGCACCGAGGTGCCGATCACGTATCTTCGACAGAACGGACGCGGCGAATGGATCGAACGCCCGCTCCGCGCGCCGCGCACCGGCGTCCCGTCGATCGACCGGCTCCTGGAGATCGAAGACCACCGGTTCTACGAGGAGCTGAAGGACGGACGGGCGACCTGCGCCAAGCCGCAGTGGCTCTCCGGCGAGTGCTGGAACTACGCCCACGTGCAACGCATCGTCCCCGACCCCGCGAAGCCGGAGGTGGTCGCGGTGGCGATGTGCCGCCAGGAGCGTTTCACCAGTCCGCTCTCGCAGGAGGGGCGCCGCCGCCGCTTCGAGCGCGAGCCGACGGTCGAGAACTTCAAGGACCTGTTCTACTTCAACGACCTCGGTTTCATCCTCACCAACCACAAGACGGGGAAGACCTGCTTCGCTTTCCAGAAGGGGGAGTTCTACGGCGGCGAGATTCCGTGGCCGGACGACACCCGGACCCGTTCCGCCGAGGCCGCGTGGGCATCGCTTCCGGGACCGAAGCCTCCGCGCGGACGCGCCGCCCCCCGGAACGGGGCGGAGGCGCTGTCGCACGCGGCGCGGGTGCTCGATCTTCTCGGCGGCGGCTCCTCGGTCGAAACCTGGATCGGTTCGATCGGGATGCGGCTGGCGTCGGACGTGCGCGAGACCGAGCCGGTCCGAGCGCTGCTCGCCGCCGCCGACCGCGCGATCGCCGAGCTGCCCGCATCGCCGGAGCGCGAGCGGATCGCGTCGCTGGTTCGCGGCGTGCGCGGCGCCCGGCGCGGCGCCGACGCCACCGCCGCGGTGAAGCGGCTCGCCGAGGCGTTGCCGCGAAACGTCTCGCCGTTCGAGATCCCGGAGTCGGATTGGCGCCGCACGCCCCAGGAGGCGTGGCGGCCGCCGAGCAGCAACGGCAGTTGCACCGGTTGCCACGTCGGCGGTCCGTGGGCCCACAGCCCGTGGATCGACCAGGTCGGTGTCGTTCCGCGCGATGTGCGCGCCGCGGCGGGACCCGCGGGACTCCAGCCGGTCCCGTACGTGCCGGTCGAATTCGGACCGTACCGCGACCAGGGGACGAAGGCGGTCACCACCGGGCTGGTGCGCGCCCCGAACGGATCGCTCGAATCGCAGGTCTGCACCGCCTGTCACCACATCGGCGCCAAGAACGGGTCGTGCGATCCGAACGTCGCCCGCTCGGTCGGTCGCACGAGCCCGTTCGCCCACGGTGCGCGAGTCGGACGCGGCGGGGACGCAGACGAGCCGTTCTTCGCCTGGATGCCCCACGACCGCGCCGGCTGGTCGACGTCCGACAACTTCCACGCCGGATCGCGCGAGCGGTGGAAGGAGAAGTTCGGCCACCACCTCGATGCGCTCCAATGCTGCTGCGAGAATCCGGGCGCGCGTGGCTGCTACACCCAGGACCTATCCCGTGCGGCGGCGCCGACCGTCGCCGGAACCGGGACGGTCGTCTGCGCCGTCCCGGTGTCGGCGGAGATCGCGCCGGGTGCCGTGGCCGGCGGGGCCCACCGGATCTCCGCCGGGCGGCCTCTTCGCCTCGACGGAGCCTTCTCCCGCGCCGCGCGGCCGGGGGCGACGCTCCGCTACGCCTGGGACTTCGGCGACGGAACGCCGACCGTGGAGGGCTTCCAGTCCGGCGCCTCGCACGTCTTCGCCGCTCCCGGGACCTACACCGTCCGCCTGACCGTGAGCGACGGTGCCGACCGGGACTCCACCACCACCACCGTCGTCGTGACTCGATAGACTCCTGCCGGCCCGGTTGGAGCCCGGGCGGCGCGGCGGCCCGGGTTCTGGTAGCCTCTCCGCGTCCGGAGGAACGATGGCGGCCAGGACGCGCAAGGTGCAGATCGGACCGGTGGCGGTGGGGGGCGGAGCGCCGCTGACTTTCATCGCCGGCCACTGCGTGATCGAGGACCGCGACGCGACGCTGGAGGTCGCGCGGCGCCTGAAGGAGATGACGTTCTCCGCCGGCGTGCAGTTCGTCTTCAAGGCGAGCTTCGACAAGGCGAACCGCTCCAGCGGCGCGTCGTACCGCGGTCCCGGCCTCGAAGCGGGGGTGAAGATCCTGGCGGAGGTGCGTTCGTCCCTGGGGATCCCGGTCCTGACCGACGTGCACGAGATCGATCACGTCGGGCCGGTCGCCGAGGCGCTCGACTGCCTGCAGATCCCGGCCTTTCTCTGCCGCCAGACCGACCTCCTGATCGCCGCGGCGAAGACGGGCAAGACGGTCAACGTGAAGAAGGGGCAGTTCGTCTCCCCCTGGGACATGCGCTCGATCGTGGCGAAGGTCGCGCCGTCGATCACCGAGAAGGTCCTGCTCACCGAGCGCGGGGCGAGCTTCGGATACAACAACCTGGTCGTCGACATGCGCAGCCTTCCGGTGATGCGCGAGCTCGGCTACCCGGTGATCTACGACGCCACGCATTCGCTCCAGCTTCCGGGCGGGAACGCCGGGGAGACGACCGCCGGCCTGGCGCCGTACATCCCGCCGCTGGCGCGCGCCGCCGCCGCCGCCGGCGTCGACGGTTTCTTCATGGAGGTCCACGAAGAGCCGTCGCGCGCCAAGTCCGACGGGCAGAACACCCTCCGGCTGGCGGAGGTGCCGTCGTTGCTGTCGCACCTGGTGGCGATCGACCGGATCAGCCGGGAGGCGCGGGGGGAGTGACACGCGTCCGGGCCTTCGAGCGCCTGAACCTGGCGTGGAATCCGTTCTCGGAGCCGGAGCCGGAGGAGCGGCCGGCGCTGGCGTTGCTCGAGGTCGGGTCGATCGTTCCCCGGGACGGGGAGGTGGTGCAGCTCGTCGGCGAATCCGGTCGCGGGAAGACGACGCACCTGCTCGCGGTGGCCGCCGCCGTGCCGGGCGCGGTCTACCACCGCGTCGACGAGCGCGATCGCAGGTTGAATGCGCCCGAAGGAGCGATGCTGCTCCTCGACGAGGCGCAGCGGATGTCGGGTTGGCGGTTGCGTCGGCTGCTCTGCCGGTCCCGCGCGGCGGTCCTGGGGACCCACGTCGACCTGTCGCGCGCCGTTCGCCGGCCGGTACGCACGATCGTCCTCACGGGCCTCGGGATCGACAAGCTCGCCGGGATCGTCGATCGGCGGATCGGATGGGCGCGTCGCGGGCCGGGTCCCGTCCCCCGCGTGCCGCCCGACACGCTCGTCCGGCTCCTCGATCGGCACGGCGACGACCTGCGCGCCATCGAGGGCGCGCTCTACGAAGCGTTCCAACGCGTCGCGGAAGGAACCGATGTCGAGTTGTGAGCTGAAGGTCGATCTCGGCCGGCAGACCTACAGGTCCGGCGAGCGGATCGCGGGAAGCGTGGTGGTGCGGACCGACGCCGACGTGCGATCGAAGCGTCTGTGGGTCGAACTCGAATGGCGCACGCGCGGCCGGGGAAACGTCGCCAAGCAGACGGTCGATTCGGCCACCCTCTGCGAGGCGATCGACTGGAGCGCGGGGCACGAGTATCGCTATCCGTTCGAACTGACGGCGCCGCCCGGCCCGTTGAGCTACGAGGGGCACCTGTTGCAGGTCGGCTGGCACGTCCGTGCGCGCGCCGACGTGCCGTGGGCCATCGACCCCAAGGCGGCGGAATCGTTCCACCTCGAGGCCGGGGACGGCGAGTCGTACGCCCTCGGACCCGATGCCGACCCGGTGCCAACGCGGGAGGGCGCTGCGACGGCGCGCGCGACTCCGACCTGGGTCATGGGTCTCGTTTCGTTGATCGCCTCGGCAATGCTGGTGGGAGGCTTCGTCCTGCTGTCATCGCTGCGCGGGGATCCGCTGCTCGGTTCGTCGATTCCGACCGGCATCGCGGGGGCGGTGCTGACGATCGCCGGCCTCGCCTTCCTGATCGGTATCGTCCGAAAGGCGATGACGCAGGGGAAGATCGGCACGCCCGAGGTCCGGATCTCGCCGGGCACGGTGCACGCCGGGGAGGAGCTTTCGGTCGACGTCACCGTCCGCCCCCGGTCGTCGGTCACGATCGACGCGATCGACGCCACCCTGACGTGCGAGGAGGTGGTGGTGAGCGGAAGCGGGACGAACAAGACGACGCATCATCACGTCGTGTCGAAGCTTGCCCAGACGATGTCGGGTGGTGGGAGGACCCTGGAGATCGGGCAGACCGAGACCTTCGCCACCCGTTTCCGCCTCGCCGACGATTCGCCGGCGACGTTCGTCGCGCCGTCCAACTCCCTGCGATGGTCGGTCCACCTCCGCGCGCGGATCCCGGGCTGGCCCGACTGGTTCGAGTCGTACCCGATCGCCGTTCTCCCGAAACGGCGATCGCGAAACGACGTCAGGGACGGCCGCGGCGTCGCGACAGGAGCTCGATGACCGGCGCGCCGGGGGGCATCGACGAGACGTTCTGCGTGACCGCCCAGCGACGCTCCGCCGCGGCGTCCCGCGTGCGGCTCACCGCCTCCTCGGCGACCAGCCGGACCATCTCGTTGTAGTCCATCCCCGCGGCGCCCCCCATCCGGGCGAGCCCCGCCCCCGGCG
Organism: uncultured bacterium; assembly: GCA_964372275.1. Classification (GTDB taxonomy): domain Bacteria; phylum CAYJRR01; class CAYJRR01; order CAYJRR01; family CAYJRR01; genus CAYJRR01. Next base: position 3,582 of record CAYJRR010000124.1, on the reverse strand, counting down.
AGAAGTCGGGGTTGGGGTTCACCTCGAGGATCCAGGGACGCCCCGCCTTGTCGATCCGCATGTCGACGCGCCCGTATCCCGTCCCCCCGACCGCCGACCACGCGGAGGTCGCGATCCGCTCGATGCGCGCCGCGAGCTTGGGATGGACGCGGGCCGGGCAGCGCGGAACGGCACCGACGTCCTCGTCGCATCCAGGCTCCCACTTCGACCGGAAGGAGACGATCCGCCAGTACTGCTTCGGCATCTCGCTGAAGTCGATCTCAGAGAGGGGGAGGACGCGGCCCGCGACGAAGCCGACGTTCACCTCCCGCCCGTCGATGAACCGCTGTACCAGGATCTCGTCCCACTTCTCGTGCAGCTCGGAAAGGCGGAGAGCGAGGCTGCGGCGGTCGGTGACGACGCTCCGCTGCTCGATCCCGACGCTCGCGTCCTCGGCCGCCGGCTTGCAGATCACCGGGAAGCCGATCGTCGGAAGCGGATCGCCCCGACGGACCAGTCTCCACCGCGGCACCGGCAGACCGATCCGGTCGAGCAGCGTGTTGACGATGTTCTTGCGAAGGCAGATGGAGAGGGTCCAGCTCCCGTTCCCGCTGTAGGGGATCCCCAGGAGCTCCAGCGTCCCAATGACCGCCGGCTCCAGGACCGAGACTCCGTTCACGCCATCGCACACGTTGAACGCGAGGTCGAAGCGGCCGGACCGGATCTTCTCGATCCACCGTCCGTCGGGCCGGATCGGCACACGCGACGTCTGGTAGTCGTTGGCGACGAGAGCGGCCTGAACGGCCTTGGCCGTCTCCATGATGAGGAGATCCGGAGTTCCACCCACGACCTCGCCGTCGTACAGAACGGCAACTCTCATGCAGGTCGTCTCATACGTTGGAATAAGTGTAAACGCGTTTTCGCGATGTCGATCAGAAATCTTCGTGGACGCCGACAGAATTTTCGGATCGCGGGGCGGCGCGCGTCCGATCTCCCGACGGTCGCGTTCGAGTCTCGAACCGGCGCGTCGGCGCGAGGCAGCTATCGATCGCCGCCGTCCGCTCCGGAGGCGGTCGCGATCAGGTTCTTGCGGAAGTAGTACTCGACCGAACCGCTCCGGTCGTGGAGCTCGCGGATCCGGTCGCCGCGAACGAACCCCATCTTCTCGTAGAAGCGGTGAGCCCTCCGGAAGCGGGTGTCCGACCAGAGGTCGACGAAGCGGGAACCCCGGCGGCGGGCCTCCTCCTCCACCGTTCCGTAGAGGGCGGCGGCGGTCGTTCCGCCCCGGTGGTCCCGGTGCAGGTAGAGCTTCTTCAGCTCCGATCCGGTCGGATCGGTGGCGGCGGTCGTGCCGACGCACCCGACGACGCGACCCGCGTGCTCGACCACCCAGAAGCGCCCGCCCCAACCGGCGAACGCCGAGGCGATCCCCTTGAGCTCCGGCGCCTCGACCTCCACGTCGAGGATGCACCCCGGGTACTCGGCGAAACAGCCCTCGATCACCTCGATCAGCGCCGGTCCGTCGTCATCGCGGGCGTCCCGGATCCGGACGTCGGGACCCGATAATTCGGGGGAGGACGGTTTCAATGGGGTCGATTCTTTGGGCTCCGGACGTCCAATTTATCGCTCATTTCCGCTCTGGGAGCGGGTTCGGCGGCCCGGGCCGGGTCGCGAGCTCGGCCGGAACGACCAACCGCAGCGCCCGCGGAAGCACCTCGATCCGCGCCCGCGACGTGGCCGGGAACTCCTCTCCGTCAATCTGCGCCGCCAGCGGCACGGCATCGGACCGGTTGTGGAAGGCGATCTCGATCCGGCCGGCTTGGAGACCCTCCGAGTGCCGGATCCCGACCTGGGCCAGCGCGTCGGCGGTGCGCCCGGTGCCGTCGAGGTGGACCAGCGCCTTGGAGATCCAGTCGCGCTTTCCCAGGAAGGGCACGACCTCGAAGCGGCCGTCGTCCGGTCGGGAGTCCCGGTCGAGCACCCAGAGTCCGCCGTAGATCCGCGTCCCTTTGACCACCAGGTCGGTCAGCCCCGTCCACCGGCGGGGGGTCGGGTCGGCGTCCACGGAGATCGTGGCGTCGAACTTGTCGTCCTCCAGGTAGGAGGCGAGGAACGTCTTGAGCAGCGCCCCGGCGTAGACCCACTGGTCGCGGTAGACCTCGCGCAGCACCGGGACCCGGTCGATCTCGCGCCGGTCCTCGTTACGCAAAGCGAGGATGCGGGGTCCGATCCCCCATCCGGCACTGTCGAAGAAGTGGTCTTCGCGCACCGTCGCGTTCCGTTCGATCGCCCGGATCCGCCCCGCGTCGAGGTCGGCCTCCCGGCCCTCCGCGATCACGCCGACGTTCCGATCGATCTCCGACGGATCGCTCGACAGCCCGAAGCTCCGTCCCTGGTCGTTCGCCGTCCCGGTGGGGAGCATCGCGAGCGGCACCTCCCGCGCGCGTCCGGAACGGATCAGCGCCTTCCCCACCTCCGCGAACGTTCCGTCCCCGCCCATGGCGATCACCGCCCCGATCCCCCCCTCCCGCAGACGGCCCGAAAGCTCCCGGACCGTTCCGCCGGCGGGGGTGGTCGCCAGGAGCTCGTGCACGATCCCGCGGGAGGCGAGCCGCGCCCGGACGTGCGAGATCCGCTCCGCGTTCCTGCCGCTTTGCGCGGTGGGGTTCGCGACGAGGAGGTGGGGACGTGGCACGCGCCGGTTCCGGACGAGTCGGCCTATTCGTCGGGGCAACAGAGAAGGAGGACGTCGAGCTTCTTCTTCTCCGCCGTCTCCAGCGTCTCGTTCAGGGTGTCGATCGCCTCGAGCACGTCGTCGACCCCGCTCCCCTGCGCGTCCAGGTAGGGTCCGACGATCTCGGCGGCGACCTCCGGTCCGCCGAGGCGGTCGAGCAGGTGGTTGAACTCGGTGCCGATCTTCGCCTGGTCTGCCCGCGTGAGGAGCGCGACCGCTTGGCCGTCGAGGAACGGCACGCCGTGCGGCACCGCCAGGACCCGGTCGAGCGCCGACAGCACGGCGATCTGGGAGGTGGTCAGCGTCTCGAACTTCGACGCGTTCGCCTCGAGGTCGTCGAGCAGGTCGGCGGAGACCTCGACGCTCGCCCCTTCGATCGAGTCGACGCGTGGAATCCGTCCCTTGAAGGTGTTCGCGATCCGGTCCCGGTCGAGCGGCTTCTGCGCCGCGAACTCGGTGACGGTGATGTCGTTGGGTCCGACCAGCACCCCCAGCTTTTGGTGGGGGCTCAGTTTCTCGAAGATCCGCCGGCCGTGTTTCGCCGGCAGCGCGGCGAAGACGCTCTTGTAGTCTCGGGTCACCCTACCCTCCGAACCGCGGGTTCACCACGTTGTTGTAGATCGATCCGAAAGTATAGGTGAACCCGACGGCGGCGAAGTAGCGGTAGGAGGTGGCGAGCTGCTTGCGCTGCAGGATCACCTCCTCGGGGCTCGCCCCTTCGCTGGAGAGATACAGCTGGTCGTGGATCAGCGCGCCGTTGCCGAACAGGTTCAGCGTCAGTCCGCGGAAGAGGCGCACGTCCAGGTTCGCGTCGAGGGTCGCGCTGTTCTTGGAAGGATCGTGCAGGTAGTGGCCGGCGCCCACCGAGG
>CAYJRR010000123.1:8744-13830 GCA_964372275.1 uncultured bacterium | reverse complement strand
ATCTACACGCCATCTAACACACTCTTTCCCGACCCGACGCTCTTCCGATCTGATCCGCTGGTGTAGGTATTCCCGCCGTTCGCCTGGATCGTGCCCGTGCCTTCGAGCCGGTCGGTCACCACCAGCACGATCCCTCCGCCACGCGCGCCGACGCTCGCGTACAGGGTGTCGGCGGCGCCATCGTGACCGCCGCCGCCGCCACCGCCAAGAAGGAGGCGGATCGTTCCCGTCGGTTCGATCACGCGGGCCCCCGGCTCGCCGCGCGTTCCGGCGTCCCCCGAACCGCTCGCCCGCGCCCCGTATCCGCCACGCCCGCCGTTGCCTCCACCTCCGCCGGAACCCTTGTTGCAATGACCGCCGCCGCCCGCCGACGCGAAGCTCCCGCGCCCGGTTCGCGCGTCCGAGCGCCCGTCGGTCCCCTCGCCCTTTCCCCCGGCTGCCTGCGAGGTCGGATCGACGTCGTCGCTCGGACTGGGGCAGGACGGGGAGGCCGGACCCTTGTACAGGCCGCCATTGAATCCCATTCCGCCGGCGAACAGGCCGAATCCGGCGCCGACCTCCACGCGATCCCGCGCGAGGAACGCGAGGACGCCGCCGAATCGCCCGTTCCAGGGGCGCGCGCTCACATACCCCGGCGAAGCGACCGAGACCGAGCCGAACTCGGGAAGGGTGCACGCCTGGGCGGCCCGAACGCCGCTGACCGACGCGTACGTGCCGTGGAGCGGATCCTCCGGAACCAGCGTCTTGAGCGACGATTGGATCTCCGCAACGCGCGCAATCTCCCAGAGACCGGCCGATCCCGCTTCCACCGCCTCGGCGTGCGTCGCGGTGACGAGCGCGTCCTGGGTCTGCATCAGGAGGATGCGCCGACCTTCGCGGAACCCCTGGGCGTCCTGGACCAGGATCTCGGTTCCGGCGGCGGTGACCACCTCCTGGCAGGTGTTCACGTAGGCGACGGTGGTGGTGACGGAGAGATCCCCGTCGAGCGCGTCGCCCGGATCGAGCAGCGGGATCGTCGGCGTGGCGCTCGCGCCACCGTCCCCGTCGAAATCGACCGTCGCGCGGCAGGCGACGAAGGCGGCCGTGACGGCGACGACGGCGACGAGCGAAAGGGGGCGCGACGTTCGCTTCGTCCCTCCCCTCACCATCAAACGAGAGTATACGGCCAACTGGACACCGCGGTTGCCGACGGGCGACGCACGCGCCTCGGCGGCCCGTCTGGTTCCGGCCGGAATCGTCGGGCCGATTGTCCCGACGGAACGCGCGCTTCGCGTCCGATCACGCGACGGTACGCCGGTTGCTCGTTTCCCCAGGAAGGAGGCGATCCGATGTCGACGAACCGAAACCGAACGATCGTTGCCGGCCTGGTGCTCGCGTTCCACGGCGGGATCGCCTCCGCCCAGGATTGCCCCGGCGGAGGAGCGAGTCCGTCTCCGAGCGTCGAGGAGGTCGTGCGGGCGGTGAGCGCCGCCGCCTCGACGGCCCGCGGATCGTCGACGACGATCACCCGCGATGGCCGCTACATCTACTACCGCACTCCGTGGGCCGACCTGGCCGACGCGCAGAAGCGCGCCGTCTGGCGCGAGAGCCTGGAGGTGCTGCGCGGCGAGCTGGTGGGGGCGCTGCCGGACCGCCTCGAGAGCGCCGCCGCGCTGCGCGATTTCCAGACGCGCTTCCCCACTTTCGACCCGCTGCTCGCGGAGCTGGAGTCCCTCAACGACACCGACCGGTCGCGCGCGCGACTCCCTCGCGATCTGGTCCCGACCGCGATCCTCTGCCAGATCGGCGGGAAGGGCTCCCTCAACGTCGGGTACGGCGCGGGGGCCGGTGGTGGACTCGGGGCGATCGTCGTCCCCTCCTACGTGGAGAAGGTCGATCCCCTGACCGGACGTGTCGTCGACAAGGGTCTCGAGTACCGGGTCGGCTTCTACAGCCTGGTCGACGCCAGCGCGGGGATCGGCGGCGGCGGCGGCGCTCGCGCCTTCGGCGGCTGCGGTCTGGTCTGGGGTCGCCTCGACAAGCCAGAGGAGTTTCGCGGCGTGGCGGCCGGCCTGTCGGGGACGGCGGCGCTCCCGGTGGGGGGGCTTAACCTCAAGCTGATGGCCTTGAATCGCCTCGGCTCCGAGGCCTGGGTCGACAACGTCTTCGTCATGGCCCACTACATGGCGGGCGCGGTCGCCGAGGCGTCGATCCACGGCACGGTGAAGCTGATCATGAACCCGGGCACGATCCTGTCCAGCCTGATGACCGGCCTCGACGGCGACGAGCTGAAGGCCGGGCGCGTCGTCCGCCGGCCGGTCGAGTAGTCGAACGCACGCGCCGCTTTGGCCGGGCGATCTAGTCCTTCCGGACGTAGACGAAGTCGAACGGCTGGTGGTTGATCCCTCGCGCGGGGGGCGCGATCCAGCCGGCGATCTTGCCCGGTTCCAAGACGGGGCGGGTCTGAAGGCTCCGAACGAATTCGTTGTCCTTCGTCGTCGGCAGCCACTCCCCGCGGCGGTGCTCCCAGATTTCGGCCGGAACCGGGTTCCCGGACGGGTCGTAGTGGCTGCCGGCGAAGATCCCGATCTGGCGGTGGAAGCGCCGGTGCGGAAGCGTCAGCCGGTCGGGGAGGCCGCGCGATTCGAGCTCCCGGTTCCACTTGTCGACGCCGCGCTGACAGTCCTCGACGTAGGCGTCGCGTAAGACCTCGTTCATGGCGTTGCGGAGCGGCACCTCCTGGCGCACGGACCGCTCGCCGTCCCAGGTCTCCATCGGATAGACCCCTTCGGTCGCGCGGTGGTCCTCGAAGCGCTCCTCCTTGGCCCGGCCCTTGAGTCCCTGGGCGAAGAACGAGGCGGCGTTGGTGGAGATCTCGCTGCCGAACAGGTCGAGCGAGAGGCTGTACCAGAGGTTCAGGTAGCGCTGGATCGTCGGCAGGTCGATCCCTCCGAGCGCGCGCACGTCCCCCGAAGGGCCCGCCTGGCGCATCAACTCCGCCGTCCGCGCCACCACCCGCTGCACGCCGGTCTCGCCGACGAACATGTGGTGCGCCTCCTCGGTCAGCATGAACCGGCAGCTGCGGGCCAGCGGGTCGAAGGCGCTCTCCGCAAGCGCCAGGAGCTGGAACTTCCCATCGCGGTCGGTGAAGAAGGTGAACATGTAGAACGACAGCCAGTCGGTGCACGGCTCGTTGAACGCGCCCAGGATCCGCGGCTTGTCCGGGTTCCCGGACCGCCGCGTCAGGAGCGCCTCCGCCTCCTCGCGCCCGTCGCGGCCGAAGTAGGTGTGGAGCAGGTAGACCATCGCCCAGAGATGCCGCCCCTCCTCCACGTTCACCTGGAACAGGTTGCGCAGGTCGTACTGCGACGGCGCGGTGTAGCAGAGTCGCCGCTGCTGCTCGACCGACGCCGGTTCGGTGTCCCCCTGGGTGACGATCAGCCGCCGCAGCGTGCCGCGGTGCTCGCCCGGGACCTCCTGCCAGACCGGCGATCCGACGTGGTCGCCGAAGCCGATCCGCCGATCGGGTTCCCGGTCGGCGAGGAAGATCCCCCACCGGTAGTCGGGCATCTTGGTGTAGCCGAAGTTGGCCCACCCCTTCGCGTCGACCGAGATCGCGGTGCGAAGGTAGACGTCGTTGGCCTGGAAGTCGTCGGGCCCCATCTCCTTCCACCAGTCGAGGAACCGGGGCTGCCAGTGCTCGAGCGCGCGCTGCAGCCGCTTGTCGCCAGAGAGGTTGACGTTGTTGGGGATCTTCTCGTCGAGCTCGACGTTGGACATCACACTCTCCCGTAGTCGAAGTCCGGACGGGCGCCGGCCTTCCCGTAGACCTTGAGCGCGCCCTTCTCGCCGACGGCGTTGGGGCGCTGGAAGATCCAGTTCTGCCAGGCGGTGAGCCGACCGAAGATCTTCGTCTCCATCGTCTCCGGACCGGGGAAGCGCAGGTTCGCCTCCATCCCGGTGAGGGCGTCGGGACTCATCGCGGCGCGCTCCTCGACGGCGAGACGAATCTCGTCTTCCCAGTCGATCTCGTCGGGTGCGAAGGTGACGAGCCCCTCCGCCAGCGCGTCCTGGGTGTCGAAGGCCCCCGGGTGCGCGAGGAGCGCGGCGATCTTCTCCTCCCGGTCCGGCTCGCCGTAGAAGCGGGTTCCCAGGCGCGTGAGGCCGTTCCCCATCGGCAGGCGGCCTCCGTTCAACGCCCCGAGCGCGACGCCGGTTCGCTCGCCTTCGTCGTCGAGCATGTACGACCGGTCGGCGGCGAGCGCCAGCTCGAAGAGCGATCCGGCGAAACAGGAGTCGGGTCCGTCGATCAGCGCGAAGAAGCTCTTGGCGCTCACGTCGATCCGCTTCAGCGTGCGCCGCATCTGACCGACGATCTCGCGCGCGACCCAGTGCTCCGCGTGTGTCGCGAGCGTCCGGTCGACGCGCAGCACCTCGGAGGCCTTGCCGCGCGTCCGGAGCAGCACCGTTCCGATCTCCGGCTCGTTGAAACGGAGCCGGAGCAGCGCGTCCTCGAGCTCGCGGAAGGCGGCCAGCCCCCAATAGCCGCAGCCCATCTCCAGGATCCCTTCCGGGGTCTCGGGCTGCGGGGAGGCGGGGCCGAGGACGGTGACTTCGGCGACGCGGCGCTTGGCGTCGATCGACACCCCGACGTGCGCGTAGCGCCAGCCGTCCTCGCCCCCGGGAGCGGTCGCGGCCGTGCGCGCGAGCGGCTTGAGCTCGATCCGCCCCTTCGGATCGCTCGGACGCGTGGAGACGGCGGCCAGCTCCCGGGCGCGCGCCGACACCGCCTCCGCGAAGCGGCTCCGGGGGATCGACCGGTCGACCAGGCGCCACTCGACGGCGCGTTCGCCGCGCACCCCTTCCGACACCGTCGAGAAGACGTCGGCGAGATCGCGGCGCACCTTCCGCTTGTCGACGACGCGGGTGAGCCCTCCGGTTCCGGGGAGCACGCCGAGAAGCGGGACTTCGGGCAGGCTCACCGCCGAGTTGCCGTCGTCGACGAGGAAGATCTCATCGCAGGCCAGCGCAAGCTCGTAGCCGCCGCCCGAGGCGGTGCCGTTCAACGCGCAGAGGAACTGGATACCCGAATGCCGGCTCGAGTCCT
>CAYJRR010000123.1:0-8734 GCA_964372275.1 uncultured bacterium | reverse complement strand
TTGGCCCCGGCGCAAAAGATCTTCTCCCGCCGGCTTGTGACGACCACCGCCCGCACCTCCGGGTGCTCGAAGCGGAGCCGTTGGACAGCGTCCGCCAGCTCGATGTCGACCCCCAGGTCGTAGGAGTTGAGCTTGAGCGAGTAGCCGGGCCTGAGGCCCGCGTCCTCCTGGACGTTCATGGTGAGGGTGGCGACAGCCCCCTCGAAGGCGAGCGTCCAATGGCGATAGCGGTCGGGGGATGTTTCGAACTCGATCTCCGGGTGTGTCGTCACGGCGCGGGCTCCTCGGTTGGGTCGGCCGGCGAGGCTATCGGCGGCCAAGTCCGCCGTCAAGCAGTATAGCGCTTGTCATCGCATACGACGACGCACTATACTGCCTTCGGTGTCCGGACCTCCCTCCCCCCCTTCCGATGCCCGCTCGGCGACGGAGCTTCTCCGGCGGCTCGGCGGTCGCGTACGCGATCGGCGCACCGAGCGCCGCCTCACCCTGAAGGAGCTCGCCGCCCGCGCCCGGCTCTCGGTCCGCTTCGTCGGCGAGATCGAGGCGGGCCGGGGCAACGTGTCGTTGGCGCGGCTCGACCGCGTGGCGAAGGCGTTGGCCGTGCCGCTGCGCGAGCTGATCCCGGAGGAGGACTCCGGACCACCGGTGGTCGCCTTGGTCGGCTTGAGAGGCGCCGGCAAGAGCACCCTGGGCCGCCGGCTCGCCGATCGGCGCAAGGTCCCCTTTCACGAGCTCGACCAGCTCGTCGAGTCGACGGCGGGGCTGTCGCTGTCGGAGATCTTCGCCCTGCACGGCGAGGCGTTCTACCGCCGCGTGGAGACCACCGCGCTCGAGCGATTGCTGCGCCAGAGCGCCGGCGGCTCGGTGATTGCCACCGGAGGCGGGATCGTCACCAATCCGGACGCCTTCTCCCTCCTACAGAGCGGAAGCCGGATCGTCTGGCTGAAAGCGGACGCCGACGACCACTGGGCGCGCGTGGTGCGGCAAGGGGACCGTCGCCCGATGGCGCGGAACCCGCGCGCCAAGGCGGAGCTCAAGGCGCTCCTGTTCGCCCGCGAGCCGCTCTACGCCCGCGCACACCAGGTGGTCGACACCAGCCGCCTGGGACTCGCCGGATCGCTCGACGCGCTCGACCGGCTGACCCGGTTCTAGCGGAAGAGGTAGACGGCGCCGCTGTCGAGCGCGGCGTTGTTGGCGGAGTTGGCGACGAACGTCCCCAATGTCCGCGCGCTCGAGTCTTCGAGCGGCGCGGCGACGATCACGAAATCGGCTGCCAGCGCCACGCTCGTCCCGAACTGGTCGTTGGCCCCGGGGGCCGGCGACTTGAGGTAGGCGCGCTGCCGCCAGGCGCCGGCCTCGCGCACGAAGAGGTATGCCGCGCCGCTTTCGAGCGAATTGTCGTCGGCCGGATCGCCGTCGATCCCGGCCGCGCTCGAATCCTCCAGCGCCGCCCCGACCACCAGGAGATCGCCGACGATCGCAAGCGAGCCCCCGAAGCGATCGTCGAAGCCGGCGTTGGAGGCCTTGACGTAGGCCTGGGGGCTCCAGGCGCCCGCCGTCCGGGTGAAGACGTAGGAGGCGCCGCTGCTCGATGCCGAGTTGTCGGCGCCGTTCCCGCCGACCCCCGTCGCGGCGGAGTCCTCGAGCGCGGCCCCGACCACCACCGTTTCCCCCGAGATGTCGACCGTGCCGCCGAACTGGTCGTTGGCCCCGGTGTTCGACGCCTTGAGATACCCCTGCTGGGTCCAGGTCGTGCCGTTGCGGTTGAAGACGTAGGCGGCGCCGGCGTTGGTCGCCGTCTCGTCGGCCTGAACGCCGTCGACGCCGACGGAGGAGGAGTCCTCCAGCGCCGCGCCGACCACCGCGGTGCTGCCCGACAGCGAGACGCTGCCGCCGAACTGGTCGTTGGCGCCGGTGTTCGACGCCTTGAGATAGGCCTGCTGCGTCCAGGTCGTTCCGCTCCGGACGAAGATGTAGGCCGCCCCCGCGGCCGAGGCGCCGTTGTCACCCTGCGCCCCGCCGACGCCGGTCGCGCTCGAATCCTCGAGGGGGCTGCCCACCACCAGCGTGTCGCCGTTGATCGCCACGCTGCTTCCAAACTGGTCCCCGCCCCCGGTGTTCGACGCCTTGAGGTAGGCCTGCTGGGCCCAGACGCCGGCGCTGCGCACGAAGACGTAGACGGCGCCGGCGTCGGTCGACGCGTTGCTCGTCTGATCGCCGTTGATCCCGGTGGCGCTCGAGTCCTCGAGCCGCGCGCCGACCACCAGCGTGTTGTCGGAGAAGCCGATATTCCGGCCGAACTCGTCGCCGGCCTCGGCATTCGACGCTTTGAGGTAGGCCTCCTGCACCCAGAGGTCGCCGATCCGCGAGTAGACGTAGACCGCGCCGCTGTTCGACGCCGCCTCGCTCGTCGGATCTCCGCCGACGCCGGTCGCCGCGGAGTCCTCCTGGAAGGCGCCGACCACCAGGAAATCGCCGAAGCTCGAGATGCTGAACCCGAAGCGGTCGTCGTTGCCGCTGTTCGACGCCTTTCCGTAGTCCGGTTCTCCGCGCCGGACGCGGATCTCGTAGAGCCGCGACCTCCCGCTCTCCGCCGTCAGCTCGACCGAGACGACGTTCTCGCCGAGGTCGAGGTCGACCGGGTCCGACGGCGCCCCCGAAACCGCCGGTTGCCCCTGCACCCGAATCGTCGCCGTCGGGTCCTCGGCCGTCGCCGTCACCCGCACCGTCGAGTCGAAGAGGAAGACCAACGCTTCGTAGCCGGCGACCTCGGCGTCGAAGGCCGGGAGCAGCTCCACGGACGGATCGACGGCGAGCGACGCGAGGCGCACGTTGTCCCCGCGGCAGGTCACCACCACGCCGTCGACGTCCGAGGAGCCGATCGTACCGACGCCGTTCTCCACGGTGCAGGCGCGGTCGACCGGCGGCACGACGACGGTGACGGCGTAGTCGTCCCCCTTTGAACGTCCGCCGGGGAAGGAGAACGCTCCGTCCTCCCGGACGTGGATCACCTCCCACCCGTCCGAGAGCACGAGCTCGCCGACCACCCCCGACGCCGTGCCACCGACCGAGTAGCGGACCGCGTCGCCGTCGCAGCCGGGGACCGCCGCCGTAGTCGCGAGGAGGAGGAGGCTCGGCGGGAACGGTTTCGCCATCGGCGTCAGCGGTAGACGAAGACGGCGCCGCTGCTGACGGCGCCGTTGTCGTTCGGGTTGCCGCTCGTCCCCAGGCTGCTCGAGTCCTCGATGAACGCGGAGACGACGCTTGTGTCGCTGTGGACGGCGACGCTCCGTCCGAACTGGTCCTGGGGATCGGGGTCCCACGACTTGAAGTAGGCCTTCTGCTTCCAACCGCTCGCATCGCGCAGAAAGAGGTACGCCGCCCCCGAATCGGCCACCGAGTTGTCGGCGGAGTTTCCGTTCACCCCGGTGGCCCCCGAGTCCTCGATGAACGCGCCGACGAGCAGCGAATCACCCGACAGCGAAAGACCGATTCCGAACTGGTCGCTCACCCCGGGATGGGAGGCCTTGAGGTAGGCCTGCTGGCTCCAAGCGGTTCCACTCCGGGTGAAGAGATAGACGGCGCCGCTGTCCGCGGTGTTGTTGTCCCCTTGCAACCCGTTCACACCGCTCGAAGACGAGTCCTCGAGCGTGGCGGCGATTGCCACCGACTCGCCCGAGACGGCGACGTTGAGCCCAAACCGGTCTTCGCTGCCGGTGTTTGACGCCTTGAGATAGGCCTGCTGCGTCCAGGTCGTTCCGGAGCGGATGAATACGTACGCCGATCCCGAGTTGGACGCGCCGTTGTCGGCCTGGTTCCCGTCCACCCCCAGGGCGCTCGAGTCCTCGAGCTGCGCGCCGACCACGACCGTGTCCCCGGAAACCCCGACGGCTTGGCCGAACTGGTCCCCCGCCACGGTCGGCGTCGAGGCCCCGTTCCCGCCGCCGGTGTTGGAGGCCTTGAGGTACGCCTGCTGGCTCCAGACCGTCCCGCTCCGAACGAAGACGTAGGCCGCGCCGCTCTGGAAGGCGTTCTCGTCGGCCTGTGTGCCGTTCACGCCGGTCGCGGCCGAGCTCTCGTTGCGCGCCCCGACGACGATCGTATCGCCGGAGATGGAGACGCTCTCGCCGAACCGGTCGTCGGCGCCGGTGTTCGACGCCTTGAGGTACGCCTGCTGGGTCCAAACCCCGGCGCTCCGGACCAAGACGTAGGCGGCGCCGCTGTTGGTGGAGGTGTTGTCGGCCTGGGTGCCGTTGACGCCGGTGGCGGCAGAGTCCTCGAGCGGCGCCCCGACCACCATCGTGTCCCCGGAGAGCGAAACGCTGAACCCGAACTGATCGCCACTGCCGGTGTTGGAGGCCTTGAGGTAGGCCTGTTGCGCCCAGGTCCCCGCCGTCGTCCGGACGTAGACGTAGACCGCGCCGCTGTCCCCGGCGCCGTTGTTTGCCTGGTCGTCGTTGATCCCGACGGAGCTCGAATCCTCGAGGTTGGCGCCGACCGCCATCGTGTCCCCCCAGACGGCGACGCTCATTCCGAACTGGTCGCTGGCGCCGGTATTCGAGGCCTTGATGAAGGCCGGCTTGCCGCGATGGATCCGGATCTCGTAGGTCCGCGTCGAACCGGTCTCGGCCGTAACCACCACCGGCACCACGTTCGGACCCAACGCCAGGTCGAGCTTCGGCGACGGCTCCCCCGACGCGACTTCCGTCCCCTGCACGGTGATCGTCGCCCGGCCGCTCGCCGAGGAGGCGGTGATCGTCATCGACGTGTCGAAGAGGAAGGCGGAAGCGTCGTACTCGGTCACCTCCGGGTCGAAGGCCGGAGCCAGTTCCTCCGACGGAGCCGCGAGGGTGAGGGAGGCCAGACGCGCCTCGTCCGAGCGGCAGGTGACGGCGACCTCCTTGACGTCGTTCTTTCCGATCTGGCCGATCCCCCCCTCGACGGTGCAGACCTGGCCGTCCGGCTGCACCATCACGACGACGGCGTAGCTCGCACCGGATCGGAGACCCGAGGGAAAGGAGAACGTCCCGTCCTCGTCGACGAGCACCACCTCCGAACCGTTCGACAGCGCCAGCGTCCCGTCCAGCCCGGAGACCGTGCCGCCGAGCGAATAGCGCTTCGCCGCGTCGTCGCACGCCGCGAGGACGGAGAACAACCCTGCCGCGCACGCCGCGTCGACCCACCCTCGAGGACGTCGCACGAGGTGGAAGTGTACCGCCGATCGACCGAACCGTTCAACGCGCCCATCGCGCGCGCCGCAAAGGATTCGGAGGTCTCCGACGGCCACCCGGACGGATTCAAGGACCGCGCCGGACCAGCTTGCGGATCGATCCGTCGAGCGAAAGGAGGTAGAGCTCGCCGTCCAGGTCCTCGCCGAAGGAGGAGATTTGCGCCAAGCGCTCCTCCGGGTCGAGCGCCGCCTTCCAGTCCCAAACCTGGGTCAGGGGGCGCCCCCTCCCCTCCCACCGGAACCCCCGGAGGAGACCGGTGCAGTAGTCACCATAGAGATAGTGGCCGTCGATCTCGGGGAGCGCCGTGCCGCGGTAGACGTGGCCGCCGATCACGCTGCAGCCCTCGGGTTGCGCGTAGACGAGCGCCGGCTGCTCGAGTCCATCGACGACGCAGTCCCTGGGGCGGTAGCAGGACCGACCTTCGACGATCGGCCAGCCGAGGTTCTCCCCGAGCCGGATCGACTCCGCGGGGAGGACGTGGATCTCCTCGTAGCGGTCCTGCCCGACGTCGCCGATGTACAGGTCCCCGGTCTTGCGGTCGAACGAATAGCGCCACGGATTGCGCAGGCCCCACTTGACGATCTCCGGCCGAGGCTCGCTTCCGTCGACCACGAGGCGCAGCATCTTCCCCAGGAGCGAGGTCCGATCCTGGGCGTTGTCGCGCGGGTCCCCGTAGAGACCTCCATCGCCGAGGCCGACCCAGAGAGCACCGTCCGGGGCGAACGCGAGGTGCCCGCCGTTGTGGTTGGCGTACGGTTGGCGCACGAACAGGCGGTCACGCTCCGTCGACGGATCGACCGAGCGGCTGCCGGCCGAGGCCGCGTGCAGCTCGACGACGTGGGTGTGGCCCTTCCGGTCGGTGTAGTTCACGAACAGCCGGCCGTTCTCGGCAAAGCGGGGATGGAAGGCCATTCCCAACAGCCCCTGCTCCGCGCCGCGGGAGACACGGGCGGACAGATCGAGGTAGACCTCCGTCGACGGACGGCCCGCCTCGATCCAGCGCACGCGGCCGACCTTCTCCACCACGAAGAGCCGCCGGAGCGGGTCGCCGGGCGCCTGCACGAGCGCCACCGGCTGGCGGAATCCGCGTCCCACCACCTCGAGGCCGGCGACGGCGGCGATCTCCCGGGGGGCCGGCGATGCGGCGGGCCCGACGGGGGGCATCCACGGCGTGCCGAGGGGCACGGCGACCGGGGCGTCCGTTGCCGTCGCGGCGGCGGCGCCGCCACCGGTGGTCGTCACCCGCGTGCCGGCGAGCTCTCCGGCGGCGCGATCGGGACGCGCGCAGGCGAGCACGAGGAGCGCGACCATTCCGGCACAGCGGCGAGGACTCATTCCGGGAGCGAGAATGCCGCGGCCGCGAAGCGGCCTAGTTGGAGACCATCCTCACCTTGTCGCCGACCTTGAGCGCGTCGATCGCCTCCACGATCACCGCCGTGGAGGTGTTCTCCTGCGTCCCGACGACGACCAGCCGGCCCACCACCTCCGTGGGGAGCGCCGGGTCGCGGTCCTTCCCCAGCGCCATCCCGTCGCCGCGCCGCACCACGTCGACGACGTTGCCGATCCGGACACCGTCCCCTTGCCCCTTGTCGAGGTAGATGACGTCGCCGTTTCCGAGGATCGTGGCGCCATCGACCATCGTCTCCACGATCATCCCCTCGACGCTCGCGCTGTTGGAGGTGATGTTCACCTGCTTCAGCACGCTCACGTATTCGGTGATCGGATCGCCGCGCTGGATCGAGTCGTAGGAGGTCAGCACCTTGGCCGTGGTGACCCCTTCGCCGGTCGAGACGATCTCGAGCTCGGCCAGGATCTTCACCAGGTATCCGAGGTAGGCGCGCGTCCCCGGGTGCCGCACGCGGCGGAGCGTGCGGTAGACGGTGAAGCGCTTCCCCTTCTCCGCCTGCGACGCGTCGTTCAGCTTGAGATAGAGCTCGTCCCCTTCCGCCAGCAGCGAGCGCTCCGACTCCGACTTGTAGATGTGACCGAGCGGCGAGAGGAGCGACTGCGAGATGATCCCCTCCTGGCGGAGGTTGACCTCGAGCGGCTTGTCCAGTTCCGGCGGCGCGGCGATCACCAGCGGCGCGGTCGAGACGGTGGGCGCGGCGACGATCGGCTCCTCCGCCCCCAGCTGGAACCCCTCCTGGAGGTTTTCGATCGAGACCGGCACCGCCGGGATCGGCGGCATCGTTCGCTCGGACGGGTCGCCCGGCTTGGTCACCTCGAACTGCGGCGGCGCAATCTCCGTTCCCTCGCGGAAGCGGAGGAGGTTCCCCGGATAGATCCAGTGCGGATTGGTGATGTACTCGTTCAGGTTCCAGAGCTTCGGCCAGTAGAACGGATCGGAGAGCATCCGCGCGGAGATGTCCCAGAGGGTGTCCCCCTGGGCGATGGTGTAGGTGTCGCCGCCGAGCGGCACGGGCATGCCGTCGGCGGTCGACGCCGCGGCGGCCGGCTCCACCGGCGACTGCGCGAAGGCGAGTCCACCCCCGAAGGCGCAAGTGCCCCCGAGCGCGATCCACGGAGCCACGATCATCACGAGGGTGCGGTGCATGGCGACCACGTGCCTCCTCGACCGTTACGGCGTCATCTTCGCCAGCCTCTGTCGGCCGATCCCCGCCGCGCTGCTCTGCGGGTAGGCGTCGATGAGCTGCCGAAGCGTCTTCTCCGCGTTCTTGCGGTTGTTGAGCGCCTGGTAGGAGATCCCGATCTTCAGGAGCGCGTCGGGAACCTTGTTCGCGCCCGGGTAGACCTCCGGGATCCGTTGGAACTCGCCGATCGCGAGGGCGTACTCCCCTTGCGTGTAGTAGCACTCGCCCATCCAATAGTAGGCGTTGTCGGCGTATTCGTGCGTCGGGTAGGCCTTCACGAACTGTTCGAAAAGGAGGATCGCCTCCTCCCACTTCTTCTGCTGGAAGATGCCGAAGGCGCGCTGGTAGAGCGCCATCGCATCCTCGGCAGGGGGCGCACGGGTGCTCGTGGCCTTGGCGGAGAGCATCGGGATCGGCGCCGGCGCGGCGTCGTCCCCTTCGATCGAGAACATCTCCGCTTCGTCGGCGGAGGCGTCGTACCCCTCGTCCTCCAACGGATCTGCCGGTGGCGGAGACGCGCCCGTCGCCGGTCCTCCCGCCGGAGTCCGGCCTGCGGTGGGGCCGGGGGCCGCCGGTCTCGACGCGGTCGCGACGCGCGCCGCCAGCGGATCGCTCGACGGAGTCGGAACCAGCTTGACCACCTCCAGCTTCGGCGGCGGGCTCTGGGTGCGCGCCAACTGGATGCGCGCTGTCTCGAGCCGGTCGTGCAGGATGAACAGCTCGTTTCGCGTCGAGTCGGTCTGCGCGCGAAGATCGGTGTTCTCGCGCTGCAGCGACGCGACCTGCTTCTGCAGGCGGTCGATCTCCATCTCGGTGGCGCGACCCCGACCGCGGGTGGCGCAGCCGGCCAGTAGGGCGGGCAGCGCCACCAGGACGAGGCGGCGTCGGCGGGAGATCGGTGCGAGCATAAAG
>CAYJRR010000122.1:0-13850 GCA_964372275.1 uncultured bacterium | reverse complement strand
ATCCGAGATTCCAAGAATTGTGACTGGAGTTCAACGTGTGCTCTTCCGATCTGGATCGCGGGCGCCACCCAAAGGAGAGTTCCGTGTCGACCCCCCGTCCCCCCGACTCGTTGAGCCTCGTCGAGCTGATCCTCGGCCTGGTGATGCTTTCGATGCTGGCGGTACTCGTGCTCCCCGCGACTTTGCGAATTCGATGCCGCCCGACGCGGCGGGCGTGAGGCTCGACACGAATTGTCGTCGCCCCCTCGGACGAGCGACAAAAAACGTCATCGACCCGCTTGACACCCCCTCCGGCGCCCGGTTACAAGTCTGCGTGAAATCCACGGGTTATGCAGTTCCTGCGGATTTGTTTCACGGGGGAGAGCGCCGAGGTCGGCGAGGCACTCCGGTTGCACGTAAGGGCAGCGACATCCGCCCTCGGGGGGTCTTGCGGTCGGGTCGACCGGACTCGCGAAGGACCGTGGGCGGGAACCTATTTCGAGGGAGCGTCCATGCGTTCGATTCGTAAGACCGAAGGCTTCACCCTGATCGAGCTGATGATCGTCGTCGCGATCATCGGCATCCTGGCGGCGATTGCCATCCCGAACTTCCTCAAGTTCCAGTGCAAGTCGAAGCAGTCGGAAGCGAAGACGAACCTCTCCGGCGTCTTCACCGCGGAGAAGGCGTTCTTCGGCGAGTACAACACCTACGGATCCGACCTGGTCTCGGTGAACTGGATCCCGGACGGCACGCCGCTCTACATCTACGGCACCGACACCTCCTACCCCGCCGACGTCGCCGGCATCTCGACCTGGGCGGAGGACCAGAAGGACACGATGGTCGCCTCGGTCATCGGCTCCCCCGCGCGCTACAGCACCGCGAAGATGCTGAAGCTGAACGGTTCGGCGCTGGCCGCGGCCGACATCCCGTCGGCC
Organism: uncultured bacterium; assembly: GCA_964372275.1. Classification (GTDB taxonomy): domain Bacteria; phylum CAYJRR01; class CAYJRR01; order CAYJRR01; family CAYJRR01; genus CAYJRR01. The sequence continues at coordinate 12,936 of CAYJRR010000122.1, read as the reverse complement.
ACGGACGTGACCGGCCAGATCTTCACCTTCGGCGCGGCGGGCGACATCGACACCGAGTCGTCGGGCGTCTCGCTCGACACCTGGACGATCAACAACACCAAGCAGCTGTCGGTCTCGGCCAACGACTGCACCAGCTGATGTGACGGAGACGCCGTCCGACTTCGCCGACGCGCGCCGGACGACGTCCGCATCCGAACCGTATTCGCACCGGGGCCGGGGGGGAACCTCCGGCCCCGGTGTTTTCGGTCCGGCAGCGGGCTTCACGCTGGTCGAACTGATGACGGTCGTCGCCGTCATCGGCGTGTTGGTGGCGATCGCCGTCCCCAGCTACGTCAGCTTCATGTGCCGCTCGAAGCAGGGAGAGGCCAAGTCGGGTCTCGGCACCCTCTTCGTGACCGAAAAAACGTTCTTCGCCGAGCACAACACCTTCGCCACCGATCTGGTGAACCTCAACTGGAAGCCGGAGGGGGAGCCGCTCTACCTGTTCGGCTTCAAGGATCCGGGCTACCCCACCGACGCGCCGCTGGGGATCACCAACTGGGACCCCGAGCGGAAGTCGACGGTGCACGCCAGCGTCATCGGCAGTCCCTCCTACTACAGCACCTCGCGGATGGTCGACCTGGGAGGGACGGCCCTCGACAACACCGACCTCCCTGCCTCCTTCGCCGAGGGGCAGCAGTTCCTGATCGGCGCCGCCGCCGACCCCGGCCCCGACGCGGCCGGATCGGTGATCCTCGACCTGTGGTCGATCAATCACCGGCGTGAGATGAACACCGTCCAGAACGACTGCGCGATCGGGATCTGATGTCCGCGCCTTCGCGCTCCCTCGGGGGATCACCCCCGCACCCCCTTTCCGCGCCGTCGCGCCGGTCGGCCGTTCTCGTCGGGCTTCTGGCCGCCACCTTCGGCGCCGCCGCGGCGTTTCGAAGCGCCGCCTCGGGCGGCGTCCGCTTGGCGTTGCCGGAGTCGCACGTGGCGCTGCCGGTCGCCTACGCCCGGATCGGGGCGCTCGCGTTCGACGGATTGGCCGCCGACCTGTTGTGGCTCCGGTTCGTCCAGGCCGTTCCACTCCAACCGGCGGACGAGGCGACCGGGAGGATGCTCGCCAACCGCCTGCAGGCGGTCGTCAACCTCGACCCCGACTTCCGATCCGCCTACTACCACGGGTCGGTGCTGGTCTCGGTTCTCGGCAACCAGCCCTGCGCGGCGGTGGAGGTGCTGGAACAGGCGATGCGGCGCGACCCGACCGATTGGCGCCTTCCGTTCCAGGCCGGCTACAACTGCTTCGCCGAGCTCGGGAACATGGAGTGCGCGGCGCGGCAGATGCAGCGCGCGGCGGCGCTCGAAGGGGCGCCGCCGTGGCTCCCGGGCCTGGTCGCCCGCCTCTTGAGCGATGCCAGCCGTCGCGACGCGGCGATCGAATACCTCGAAGGGCAGCTCAAGCGGACCGACGACCCGCGGTTGAAGGAGCGATTCGCCGAGCGACTGCGCGAAGCGGTGCTGGCGCGCGACCTGGCGCGGATCGACGACGCCGTCCGGACCTTCCGCCGGACGAACGGGCACCTCCCGGCGTCGGTCGAGATCCTCGTCGCCGAGGGGATCCTCCCGCCGCTCCCGGCACGCGATCCGTTCGGCGGCAGTTACGTGCTGGGTGAGAACGGCCGCGCGCGGAGCACCAGCGGGCGATCCGGCCTGAAGACCTTCAACACCCAGTCGGCCCTCACCGGCGACGTCCGCGAGCGAATGCTCGAAGAGCGCGTCGTGGCGCGACTGGGGGTGGAGGGGGTGGGGCGGCCCGGACGGAGCCCGCTCGTCGCCGCCGTCGAGGCCCGCGCGCGGCTGCTGGGCGCCTCCCTCCACGGCGTCGAATCGTTCCTCCCCCTGGTGGAGGACGAAGACGACCGCATCCGCCTGCGAACGGTCGAGGCGCGCGTGCTGATCGCGCTCGACCTGGAGCGCCTTCGGAAGGCGTGGATCGCGCGACTGCGCGAAGACCCGTCCGCCTTGCCGTCGATCGACGCGCTTCACGACAGGGCGGGGACGCCGGAGATCGATCCGTTCGGGACCCGCTACGGCCTGGCCCCCGACGGGAAGCCGGTCCCGGCCGAGAGCCGCCATCCGTTCGTCGCCGTCTCCGGGGACGGCAGGGGGTCCGGGGGATTTCCCCCGACGGGCCCGGAGGGCGGATCGCGCGCCTGCCGCTGATCGGATATATACGAGCGCGCGACAACGATGTCGGTCATCCGCACCGCCCTCCTTTCGAAGTCCTACAACCCCGGCCTCGGCAAGAGGCGCGTCGACGCCCTGCGCTCCCTGACGATGTCGGTCGAGGAGCACGAGATCTTCGGCTTCCTCGGGCCCAACGGCGCCGGGAAGACGACGACGATGAAGATCCTGATGGGCCTGATCTTCCCCACCGGCGGGGAGGCGCGGATCTTCGACCGGCCGATCGGCGATCCGGAGGCCAAGCGTCGCCTCGGATTCCTGCCCGAGCACCCCTACTTCTACGACCACCTCACCGGCGCCGAGATCCTCGACTACCTCGGAAGTCTCTTTGGCATTCCGGGGTGGTTGCGTCGAAAGCGGGCCGGCGAGCTCCTCGAGCGGGTCGGTTTGAGCCACGCCGCCGACCAACCGCTTCGCGGCTATTCGAAGGGGATGTTGCAGCGGATCGGCATCGCCCAGGCGCTGATCAACGACCCGTGGCTGGTGATCCTCGACGAGCCGATGAGCGGGTTGGACCCGATCGGCCGCAAGGAGGTCCGGGACCTGATCTTGAGCCTGCGCGCGGAGCGGCGAACCGTCTTCTTCTCGACGCACATCCTCTCCGACGTGGAGGTGGTCTGCGATCGGGTGGTGATCCTCGACAAGGGATCGGTCGTGGCGCAGGCGCCGCTGGGGGAGCTGATCGCGCTCGCCGGGTCGGAGATGGAGCTGGTGGCGGTGAAGGCCGGCCCCGAGGCACGCGGTGCGCTCGCGAGACTCCCGTCGGCGAAGCTGTCCGACTCCGGCGATCGCCTGCTGGTGCGCCTGCCGCAGGAGCACGCGTCGCAGGCGCTCGACCTGCTCCGGACCCACGGCGCGACGGTGCTGGCGATGACGCCGGTTCGGAAGAGCCTGGAGGAGATCTTCATGGCCCGCGTCACCCACTCGGAAGACCGCCCGGACGGCGCCGGGAAGGCCGGCGGAGGGGCGGCGGCATGAGGACGATCCTGGCGATCGCCGCCAACACCTTCCGCGAAAACCGGCGCGACCGCATCCTCTACGTGCTGGTGCTGTTCGCCGCGGCGATCATCCTCGCCGGGATCGTCGCCGGCGAGATGTTCCCCTGGGAGCAGCAGGGGAAGGTGCTGCTCGACGTCGGGCAGGCGGCGATGTTCGCCGGCGGATCGCTGATCGCCATCTTCCTCGGGATCGGGCTCGTCTCGCGCGAGATCGAGCGGCGGACGATCTACGTGATCGTCGCCAAGCCGGTCAGCCGGGGGCAGTTTCTGGTGGGGAAGGCGGCGGGTCTCACCCTCACCCTGACGGTGGCGATGGCGGTGATGGCCATGACCCTCGCCGCCGTGACGGCGATCCACCACGGGGCCCATCCGACCGTGGCGCTGGCGCAGAGCCTGGTCCTGCTGTGGGCGGAACAGGTGTTGCTGGTGACGCTGGCCGTCACCTTCGCCAGCTTCACCTCGACCCACCTGGCCGCGATGTTCAGTTTCTGCTGCTGGTTGATCGGGATGGTGGTCGGGGACCTGAAGGAGCTGGCGGCGCGGACCGAGAGCCCGGTGTCGCGGGGGCTCCTGGAGGGGCTCTACTGGCTCTTCCCCGACCTGGGCCTCTTCTACATCGCCGACCGGGCGAGCTACGAGATCCCCCTCCCCTGGGACCAGTTCGCCTACGCCCTCGGCTACGGAGCGGCCTACACCGCCGCGTTGCTCTGCCTCTCGGTGCTGGTGTTCTCCCGCCGGGATTTCCGCTAGGCTGCCCGCTTCGTGACGGTCTTCGAACAAGGCGCGCGCCTGCCGCAGAAACACCCGGTCGGATTCACCGCGGGGGCGCTCGCGGTCCTGCTGGTGCTGACGCTCGGGATCTACTCCCGCACCTGGAGCTACGGCTACCTCGACTGGGACGACAACACGCTCGTCGAGCAGAACCTGTTCGTGATGCAGCCGACGAAGGAGCGCGTGCGCGCGCTGTTCGTCCCCGGCTGGTCACCGGGCGCGCACCTGCCGCTGCGGGCGCTCTCCTACGTCTTCGACCGCGAGGTGCTCGCCAAGGGCCTGTCTCACGCCGAGAAGGCGAAGGCGCACCACCGCGTCAACACCTGGCTCTACCTCCTGAACGGGGTGCTGCTCTTCTTCCTCTTCCGGAAGCTGTTGAACCCGTGGGCGGGGGCGGTGGGGGCGGCGATCTGGCTCGCCCACCCGATCCACGTCGAGGCGGTGTCGTGGGTCTCGGGCCGGAAGGAGATGCTCTCCGGCGCCTTCATCCTCGGCAGCGTGCTCGCCTACATCGCCGGGACCGAGCGGCTCGCACGCGCCGGCGACGTCCGCCGGACGATGGACGGCGATGCCGGCGATCCAGGGGACTTCGGCGCGTTGCTGCCGAACCGCGTCGAGGCGGTCTCGTTCGCCCTCGCCGTGGCCGGCTTCGCGATTGCCAAGGGCTGGGGTACGCTGCTCACCTGGCTGCCCGGCTGGCCGCTCGTGCCCGGGATCGCGTCGACCGTCCTTTTCGTCGCGGCCGGCGCCGTCCTCGCCTTCCACCCGCGCTCCGGCGGAGACACGGAGAGCGGAGGCGTCGGCGGCGCTCGGCGCGCCGCGGTCTGGCTTGCGCTGGCGGTGCTCTGCACGTTGGGGGGGCTGCTCTCCAAGCCGGTTGCGGTGGTGATCCCGCCGATCCTCCTCGCCTGGGAGCTCGGGCACCGCCCGCGGCGCGAGAGCGCCGGGTGGCTCCCGGGCCTCCCGGAGCTGAAGGGGATCGGCCTACGGATCCTGCCGCACGCGCTGCTCGTGTTGTGGTCGGTGACGATCACCGTCCAGCGCGCGGCCAGCAACCAAGTGGTGAAGGACAACGCCACCTGGAACGCCGCCCCGAAGAGCCCGCTGGTGGCGTCGCTGACCGCCTTCTGGCTCGACTTCTACCACCTGATCGCTCCGCTGAACCTCTCGTCGCTCTACGACGTGAAGAGCGACAAGTGGTACCTCGCCGCCTACGCCGGGATCGCGGTGCTGTGCGCCGTCCCCCTGCTCGCCGCGTGGCTGCTACGGAAAAGTCCCAAGTCGCTCATCTGGCTCGCCTGGTGGATCGCGCCGCTGATCCCGGTATCGGGGATCGTCCCGCTCGCCTCGCCGCACGCCGATCGCTACCTCTACCTCCCGTGCATCGCGCTGGCGGTGGCCCTGGCGGTGCTGCTCACCACCGCCGCCTTCGGCACCGACGAGGAGACCGGGGTCTGGGAGCGCTACCTCGCGGCGGGGCTCACCGTGGCGATCGTCGGCGGGTTCGCCACGCTCTCGGTGCAGCGGGCGCGCGTCTGGGAGAAGGACCATCTGTTGTGGGGGGACGCGGTCAAGAAGAACCCCGACCTCCCGTCGGCGCGGAACAACTACGGCGCGGCGTTGATGAACGTCGGCAAGGCGCAGGAAGCGCTGAAGCAGTACTACGAGGCCTACCGCCTGCTCCCCTCGCTCGACGTGGCGCAGTTCAACATCGCCGCCACCGAGATGCGCCTCGGCAACATCGACAAGGCGCAACCCTACGCCGAACAGTTCGTGGCGCAGCACCCGGAGATGCCGACCGGGTTCATCCTCCTGGGGCAGATCTACCAGTCGCAGGCAAAGTCGCTGGAACGGAGCGGGGGGTCGGCCGCGGAGGCCGCCGAGAAGTTCGCCAAGGCCGAAGCGTCCTACCGGCACGGCTGCGAGGAGATCGGGATCGACGGCAACGCCGTCCTCCAGCTGCAGGACCAGGCCACGATCTGCGGATACCTGGGGCAGTTGCGCGCGTCGCTCTCCAACACCACCGGGGCGCTGCTCGCCTTCAACAAGGGGCTGGAGGGGGCGCCGGCGAACAAGAACCTGCTCCTCGGGCGCGCCAAGCTGTTCCGCACCCAGAAGCGCTTCGTCGAGGCGAAGCAGGACCTCGACCTCGCCTACAAGCGTTACCCCGCCGACGTCGACGTGCTGCGCGCGCAGGCCCATTTCCACCAGGACCAGGGGGACCTCCCCCAGGCGCTGGAGTTCGCGCGCGTCCTCCTCACCAAGCCGCGCGCCACCCCGAACGATCTCCAGCTCAAGAAGGAGATCGAGGCGGCGCTCAAGGACTCCTCCACCGCCACGCGGTAGAAGCCTCGTCCATTTTCCATTTTCGATTCTCTCAGGGCTCGTCGTCGTGGCCGCCGGACATGCCGTACTTGGCGAGGCGGTAGCGCATCGAACGGAACGAAATCCGCAGGAGCTTGGCCGCCTCCTTCTTGAAGCCGCCGGTGCGGACGAGCGCCTTCTCCAGGATGCGGCGTTCGAAACTCCCGAGCAGGGCGTCGAGGTCGAGACCCTCCTCGGGGACCTGGGCGACGGCGTCGAGCGCGGCGTGGTCCTGGGTCGTCGCCTGCGCCCTCGCGGAGAGGACGGTCGGGGGAAGGCTTTCGGGGAGGACGACGCCGGTCGTCTCCAGCGCCACCGCCCGTTCGATCACGTTCTCCAGCTCCCGGACGTTTCCGGGGAACGGATACGACAGGAGGCAGTCGAGCGCCTCGTCGGAGATCTTCCGCACGTCCTTCCCCAGCTCGCGGCTGTACTTCTCCAGGAAGTGCTGCGCCAGCGTCGGGATGTCCTCCTTGCGCTCGGCGAGCGCGGGGAGGCCGATGTTGATGACGTTCAGCCGGTAGAAGAGATCTTCGCGGAAGGCGCCCTTCTGCACCTCCGCGGCGAGATCCCGGTTGGTCGCGGCGACGATCCGCACGTCGACCTTCACGTCCTCGACGCCGCCGACCGGCTTGAACGACTTCTCCTGCAGCGCCCGCAGCAGCTTCACCTGCATCGCGAGCGGGATCTCGCCGATCTCGTCGAGGAACAGCGTTCCACCGTCGGCGGCCTGGAAAAGACCGGTCTTGTTGGCGATGGCGCCGGTGAAGGAGCCCTTCTTGTGGCCGAACAGTTCGCTCTCCATCAGCGTCTCGGGGATCGCCCCGCAGTTGACGGTGACGAACGGCTTCCCGGCGCGCACCGAGTTGAAGTGGATCGCCTTGGCCACCAGCTCCTTGCCGGTCCCGCTCTCGCCGGTGATCAGCACGTTGGTGGTGGTGTCCTTGATCCGCTCGATCAGCGCGTAGACCGCCAGCATCGAGGAGGCGCCGCCGACCAGGTTGGAGAAGTGGTAGCGGTCCTTGAGCGCCTTCTTGAGGAGGACGTTCTCGCGCGAGAGCGACCGCTTCTCCAGCGCGTGCTGCACCACGATGTGCAGCTCGTCGACCTTGAACGGCTTGATGAGGTAGTCGAAGGCCCCCTTCTTCATCGCCTCGACCGCGCTCTCGGTCGTGGCGTAGGCCGTCATCAGGATCACCTGCGTGTCGGGGCTTAGGTCCTTCGACCGCTCCAGCACCGCCATCCCGCCGCCGCCGGGCATCGACAGGTCGGAGATCACCAGGTCGTAGGCCCCCTTCTCCAACGCCGCCAGCGCGGGCTGAGTCCCCGCCGCCTCGTCCACCCGGTAGCCGACCCGGCTCAGGTAGATCGAGAGGAACTCGCACATCGACCGCTCGTCGTCGACCACCAGGATCCGCTCACCCGACATCGACGACCCTCCGAGCCTCCGGCTCGCCTTCGTGCCACCGGGGCAGGCTCATTCGAAACCTTGCCCCCTTGCCCGGCTCGCTGTCCACCTCGATGTTCCCGCCGTGGCCCTCCACGATCTTGTGGACCATCGCCAGGCCCAGGCCCACGCCCCGTTCCTTGGTGGTGAAGAACGGCTCGAAGACGCGCGGCAGCGTCTCCGGGTCGATGCCGGCGCCGACGTCGGCGACCTCGACCGTCACCCGGTCGGCGCGGGTCGCCAGGACGCGGACCTCGACCCGGCCCTTCCCCCCCATCGCCTCCGAGGCGTTGAGGAAGAGGTTCCAGGCGACCTGTTTCAGGTGGTCGGGATCTCCCCGCACCGCGAGCGTCTCCGACGGCGGCGGCAGCGCGAACTCCACCTGGCGGCCGGCGTCGGTGCTCCGGATCGCGTCGGCCGTCTCCTGCAGGACGGCGCCGAAGTCGACCCGCCGCATCTTCTGGCGCACCGGCTTCACGTAGTTCAGGAAGTCGGAGATCAGGCCGTCGAGCCGGCTGGTCTCGCGCAGGATGATCCCCATCAGCCGCGCGTCCTCCGGGCCGAGGTCGAGTCCGCCGCGCAGCGTCTCGATCGAGCCGGAGATGGAGGCCAGCGGATTGCGGATCTCGTGCGCGATCCCGGCGGCGAGCCGACCGACCGCGGCCAGCCGCTCCTCGCGCTTCAAGCGCAGCTCCATCTCCCGGAGCTCGGTCAGGTCCTGGAAGATCAGGATCGTCCCGATCTCCTCGGCGTCGTCGTTGCGCAGGGTCGAGTAGGAGAAGCCGAGCACCCGCGAAGTGCCGTCGGCGGCGATGAACCGCTCCTCGTGGCGGCGCGGCTCGGGGGCCTCCGGACCGACGATCCGCTGCGCCACGCCGGGGAAGAGCGCGACCAACTCGGTGCCGTAGACGTCGGCCAGCCGGCGCCCGGTCAGCTCCTCGGCGCCCCGGTTGAACGAGGTGATCGTAAGGCCCCGGTCGACGGTCAGGAGGCCCGAACTCAGGTTGTCGACGATGTTCTTGGTGAGCGCCTTCTGCTCGCGGAGGTCGATCCCCTGCGCGCGAAGCACGTTCGCCAGGTAGGAGGCCAGCACGCCGGTCATGAAAAAGCCGAGCGTGCTGACCCCGACCCGGTAGAGCGCCTCGCGGCTGGTGACGTCGCCGCCGCCGACCAGATCGGGCGCGAACGGCTTCAGGAACCCGTAGTAGGAGAGGTCGACGACCAGGCCGAAGCTGATCGCCGCCGCCGCCGCGGTCAGGAGCGCCCCGCGGCGATAGAGGACGATCGAGGCGTTGATGATCGTGAGACCGTAGAGGAAGGTAAAGAGGCTGTCGGTCCCGCCGGTGAGGTAGACCAGCGCCGTCGTCACCGCCACGTCGCAGAGGAACTGCACCAGCGCCAGCCGCGAGAGCCCCCTTTCGGTCGCGATCCGTCCCAGGAGCAGCGACGCCGGGATCGACGTCAGGAAGACGAAGGCGATGACCCAATAGAGCGGGTGGAAATCGTAGGTGCCCAGGCCCTTGCGCCAGTCAACGACCACCGTACCGGCCAGAAGCGCCGAGGCGACCAGGATGCGGAAGAGCGTCTGCAGCCGGACGTGCGAGAAGAGGACCGACGTCGGTTCCGAAGTCGGCCCCCGCGTCGCCGGCATCGCCTTACCCGAGCGAGTTGGTGATGGTGAAGATCGGCAGGTACATGGCGATGACCAGTCCGCCGACCACCCCGCCGAGGACGACCATCAGGAGCGGCTCGATCAGGGAGGTGAGCCCCCCCACCGCGCTGTCGACCTCCTCGTCGTAGAAGTCGGCGATCTTGCCGAGCATGGTGTCCAATGCGCCCGTCGCCTCGCCGACGGAGATCATCTGCACCACCATCGGGGGGAAGACCTTGGTCTCCGCCAGCGGCTCGGCGATCGTCCGCCCCTCGGAGATCGACGACCGCACCTTCATGATCGCGAACTCGACGGTGCGGTTGCCGGAGGTCTTGGCGCAGATGTCGAGGGCGTCGAGGATCGGGACGCCCGAGGTGATCATCGTCCCCAGGGTGCGGGTGAAGCGCGCCACCGCCACCTTGCGGATCAGCGGCCCGAAGATCGGCAGCTTGAGCGAGACGTCGTCGACGATGATCCGTCCCCGTTTCGAGGCGTAGATCTGCTTGCAGGCGAAGACGAAGGCGCCCGCGCCGAGGATCATCACCGCGATGTACTTCTGCACGAAGTCCGACAGCCGCATGACGAAGACGGTCGGCGCCGGGAGCGCCGCGCCGAAGTCGGTGAACATCGCCGCGAAGACCGGGATCACCTTCCAGAGGATGACGGTGACGACGATGGTGGCGACGACGACGACCGCGGTCGGGTAGACGAGCGCCGACTTCACCTGCTTCTTCAGCTTGGCGGCCTTCTCGATGTAGGTCGCCAGCCGCGATAGGATGGTGTCGAGGATACCGCCCACCTCGCCGGCGGCGATCAGGTTCACGAACAGCTCGTCGAACGTCTTCGGGTACTTCTTCAGCGCGTCGGCGAAGGTCGAGCCGGCCTCGACCGTCTGCTTGATGTCCTTGAGCTGCTCGCGGAAGGTCGGGTTCTCGGCCTGCTGCGACTGGATGTCGAGGCACTGTACCAGCGGGAGACCGGCGTCGATCATCGTGGCGAACTGGCGGGTGAAGAGGACCAGGTCCTTCTCCCCCACCTTCGGCTTCATCCAGGGGATCTTGATCTCGGCGTTCAAGCCCCCGGACGGCTTCTCCCGGAGCGAGGTGGTGCGGATGTTCTGCTGCTTGAGCTTGGTCGCCGCGGCGGCCTGGTTGGCCGCCTCGAACTCGCCCTTGGTCTTCTCGCCCTTCGCGGTGACGCCTTCGTATTGGAACTTCGGCATTCCTCGCTCCTGCCTGATCGGCGCGCGTTCCTAGGGACGGAATCCGCCGGGCGCCCCGGGCCGCGCCGCGCCCGGCGAGCCGCCTTGCATCATCGTCCGGAGCTCCTCGGGATCGCTGGTCCGGCCCATCGCCTCGTCGAGTGTGATCAGGCGCCGCTGGTAGAGCGTGAGCAGCGACTGGTTCATCGTCTGCATCCCGAACTTCTGCTGTCCGACCTGCATCTGCGAGTAGATCTGGTGGATCTTGTCCTCGCGGATCAGGTTGCGGATCGCCGCGTTCGGGACCATCGCCTCGATCCCGAGAACCCGGCCGCTGCCGCTGGCGCGCGGGATCAGCTGCTGCGACAGCACCCCCTCGAGCACGAAGGAGAGCTGCGCCCGCACCTGGGGCTGCTGGTGGGGCGGGAAGACGTCGATGACGCGGTTGATCGTCTGCACGCAGGAGTTGGTGTGCAGCGTGGCGAAGACCAGGTGACCGGTCTCCGAGACGGTGAGCGCCGCCTCGATCGTCTCCAGGTCCCGCATCTCGCCGATCAGCACGATGTCCGGGTCCTGCCGCAGGATGTACTTGAGCGCGCGTTTGAAGGAGTCGGAGTCGGCCCCCACCTCGCGCTGGTTCACCACGCAGTTCTTGTGCGGGTGGAGGTACTCGATCGGATCCTCGATCGTCACGATGTGCTCGTGCCGTTCGGTGTTGATCTTGTCGATGATCGCCGCGAGGGTGGAGGTCTTCCCCGAGCCGGTCGGTCCGGTCACCAGGATCAGCCCGCGCGGCTTGTTCGCCAGCTCGCTGACCACCGGCGGGAGCCCCAGCTCCTGGAAAGTGAGGATCTTGAACGGGATCGTCCGGAAGGCACCGGCCACCGCGCCGCGCTGGAGGAAGATGTTGGCGCGGAAGCGGGAGAGTCCCTTCACCCCGAAGGAGAGATCGAGCTCGTTCTCCTCCTCGAACTTGTGCTTCTGCGCGTCGGTGAGGATCGAGTAGCAGATCTGCTTGGTGTCGGTCGCCGTCAGCGGCGGCGTCTTCAACGGCGCCAGGTTGCCGTCGATGCGGAGCTGCGGCGGGGTGCCGGTGGTGATGTGGAGGTCGCTCGCCCCCTTCTCGACCATCGCCTTCAGCAGCTGGTGCAGGTTGACCACGTCGGCCTTTCTAGTTGTCGGGGACCGTCACCCGACAGATCTCTTCCAGCGTCGTCATCCCTTCGAGGATCTTCTTGAGCCCCGATCGCCGCAACGAGTCCATCCCCAGCCGGATCGCCTCCCGCTTGATCTCGGTGGCCGACGCGCCGGCGAGCACCAGCTCGCGCAGCTCATCCTTCATCGGCAGGATCTCGTAGAGCGCGACGCGTCCCTTGTAGCCGGTGTTCGAGCAGGTCTTGCAGCCGGCCCCCTTCACCGGTTTCACGCTCGCCGCCTCCTCCTCGCTCATCCCGGCGTCGACGTAGGCCTGTGCCGGCACCTCGGCCGGCCCGACGCAGTCCTTGCAGACCTTGCGCGCGAGGCGCTGGGCGCCAATGACGTTCACGGCGGACGCGACCAGGAACGGCTCGATCCCCATGTTGAGGAGTCGGTTGATCGTCGACGGCGCGTCGTTGGTGTGGAGCGTCGAGACGACCAGGTGTCCGGTGAGCGCCGCCTTGACCGCGATCTCCGCCGTCTCGAAGTCGCGGATCTCGCCCACCATGATGATGTTCGGGTCCTGCCGCAGGAACGAGCGCAGCGCGGCGGCGAAGTTCAACCCGATCTCGTCGTTCACCTGCACCTGGTTGATGCCGTAGAGGTTGAACTCGACCGGATCCTCCGCGGTGGAGATGTTGCTGCTGATCTTGTTGAGCTCGGAGAGGGCCGAGTAAAGCGTGGTCGTCTTCCCCGAGCCGGTGGGACCGGTGATCAGGCACATCCCGTAGGGGCGCTTGATCGCCACCATGAAGTCCTTGAGCTGCGTCTCGCCGAACCCGAGCTTGGTCATGTCGAGCTGCAGGTTCCCCTTGTCGAGGAGACGGAGCACGACCTTCTCGCCGAACAGCGTCGGCAACACGGAGACGCGGTAGTCCATCTCCTTGTTCTTGCCGACCTTGAGCTTGATGCGACCGTCCTGCGGTAGCCGCCTCTCGGCGATGTCCAGGTCGGCCATGATCTTGAGCCTCGAGACGATGGCGTTCTTCAGCTTGTAAGGCGGCTTCATCACGTCGTAGAGCCCGCCGTCGATGCGGGAGCGGCCCCGCATCCCCTTCTCGTAGCACTCGATGTGGATGTC
>CAYJRR010000121.1:0-13995 GCA_964372275.1 uncultured bacterium | reverse complement strand
GCCGTCGTCGACCACGTTGACGAACGACTCGGCGATCGGCTTCCCCAGGCGGGTGGAGTAGGTGGAGGTCCCCTTGCGGTTGAAGTCGGCCTCCATCCCGTGGCCGATCGCTTCGTGGAGGAGGATCCCGCTCGATCCGGCGCCGAGCACCACCGGCATCTCGCCGCCGGGGGGCTGCACCGCCTCGAACATCAGGACGGTGCGGCGCACCGCCTCCTTCACCAGCCGCTCGACCCGTTCCGGCGTGTAGAACGACCAGCCGTCGCGCGAGGCCAGGTTGTAGCTCCCCGTCTCCCGGTCCGTCCCCTGTTCCGCGACGCAGCTCGCCACCAGGCGAGTCATCGGCTGCCGGTCGTGTCGGACGATCCCTTCGGAGGTGACGATGTAGACCTCGGTCTCCTCGTCGGAGAAGGAGAGGGTCGTCTTCACCACGCGTTTGTCGGCGGATTTCAGGCGATGGTTGACGTCGGACAGGAGAGACATCTTCCGCCCGACGTCGACCCGTGCCCATCCGGCGTCGGGTGGGTAGTAGCGCGGCGCCCGCTGGAAGCCGTAGATCACCGGCCGGTGGCTCGCGTTCCCGTCGGCGATCTCGGCCGCGGTGGCGGCGGCGCGCCGGAGCGCCTCCGGGGTCAGCTCCTCGGTGAAGGCGTAGCCGGTCGAGTCGCCTTTGATCACCCGGACCCCGACCCCCTGCTCGACGGCGGCGCGGGCGCGATTGACGGCGTCGTCCTCGAGGGCGAGCACGTTGGAGGTCGTCGACTGGAAGTAGACGTCGGCGTAGTCCCCACCGCGCGCGAGCGCCGTCTCGATCGCCCGCCGGATCTCGTCCGCGGCGATCCCGTAGCGCGCCGCGACCGGCGCCAGTCCCTCGTTCGGATCCACCGTCGCGTCCTCCATCCCCTTGCGCGTCGTCGCCTTGTTCACGCATCCCCCCGTCCACGAGCCGATGGCCAACGCCGTGCCGGCCATCCCGGTCCGCCGAACGAACTCCCGCCGATCGATCGTCTCCTGCCGCGCCATGAAAGCCTCCGAGACCCGCCAGCCCCGACACCCCGGCGGAGCCCGGCATCTTACGCGAGAGCGGGGCGCCGCTGGCAAGGCGAACGATGGCGCGCGGAAGGTGTAGCGACTGCGCGGCGACCGGACAAGCGACGGGCACGTCGGCGTCCGGGGTCGCGGTCGGGTCCGAACCCGAGACCGTCGCCGCGACGGCGACCGAATCCGTGGGATGACCCTGCTGCCAATGTGTCCGAAGAAGGGTCATCCCTCGGACGCCGGCGCGCACGCGGGAACGGCCTCCGCGCGACCGCAACCGCGGACGCGATCGTGGCCATTACCGCGACCCCGGACGCCACCTGCTAAACGGCGGCGGAACGCTGCGTCTCGCCACGGAGGCCGGTCGGTCGGAGTGCCGGATCGGCGGCCCGGGCGAGCGTGGTCGCAGCGTAAAGGGCGAGGGCCAGCGCGTAACACCCGGCGGCGAGCATCTCCAGCGGCTCCTCGGGGAGCCAGACCCCCTTGGGGCCGAACAGATCGCACGCGAGCGCCATGACGTGGAGCAGGCCACCCGCCACCAGCACCGGCGGCCCGCCTCGGCAGGAGAGGAGGAGACGTCGCCAGGCGATGCCGGCGACGGCCGCGACGACCCCGTAGACGAGAAGGATGCCGGCATCGGACACGAACAGGTTCGCGCTCAGGAACTCGTGCACGAGGAACAGCTCGTCGAAGCCGAGCCACACCAGACCGATCCCCGCCACCCGGAAGAAGGCCCGCTCGGAGCGTTGCGAGGAGGCGTCCCAGAGCCCCCCCGCCTCGAGTCGCCGACTCAATCCCGCCGCGGCGCAAAGCGCAATCGCCCCCCCGAGGATCAGGAACTGCCCCGTCAGGAAGTCGACCAGGTTGAACGGCTCCTGCGGAAAGCGGACCACGAGCCATCCGAAGAGCCGTCGGTGGATCGATCCCGGCTCCGCGTGCACGACGACCGAACCGCGCAGCGCCAACTTCCAGGCCGTGAAGAGGAGCACCGCCCCCCCCACCAGCCGGAGTCCTGTGCGCAGGATTCGCCGTTCGAGTGCGTCCATGCACCCGTCAGGTGGTCGCGCGTTCGGGCGCGGCAACCGCGGCCGCCACTTCGAGCCGTGCCGACCGTCCCGCGCGCACCAACGTCTGCACGAACCAGAAGGCGCGGGCGGCCGCGGGACTTTCGATCGCATGGCGGAAGAGCCGGCCGTGCAGCCGGCTGATGCCGTCGTAGAGATCGAGCTCCACGCGGAATGCGCGCTCGAATCCTGCGCCGGCGTCGCGCCGCGAGACCGAGAGCGCGACGTCGCGCTCGACCGACATCGCCGCCTCGGCCACCACGCCCTCGTCCAGCGGCGGGAGATCGGTCACCGCTTCGAAGGCGCCGATCACCGCCAACGCGAGCAGGGCGAAACGGTCGAGATCGGCCGACGACCCGCCGCGCCGGCTCTCGAGGCGTCGCAAGAGCGCAACGCCGGGGTGCCGGCGCTCGAGGCCCCGGACGGCATCGTTCCAGGTCGAGCCGCCGGGCGAGGGCAGGGCGGCGAGGGTCCGTTCGATGCACTCGCGAGGGATCGGCGGCGGATGGGTGGACATGGCGGTGCGAGGGAGCAATCGGTGCGCCGGCGCGTTCGGAGCGGGGGCGTGGCGCGCAAGAATCGTTCACGCGTGGAAATGCATCGCCGGATTCTGGCGTTCGCGACCGCGGCTGTGTTCGAACCGTATCGGTATCGGTCGCCGTACCCGGATCCGAATCGGACCCGATCGGATCGGATCCGGACGCACCGCCGAGGCCGTCACCCCATCGCTTCGCGACCCGCGATCCCTCGCAAGACGGAGCCCGATCCTCGGGCTTTCCCCGTTGATGCCGCTCCCCGCGCGCATCGTCGGATGCCTCCTGTTCGGCGCGGGAGTTGCGTGGCAGGGCTGGGCCGTCTGGTCCGCACCGGCCGATTGACCTTCCCGTCGCGCGGAGCCAAGCTGTCGCTCGGGAGGGCCTCCCATGCCTGTCTGGAACCCGCTCCGACGGATCGCCGTTCCGCTCGCCGCCTCGTCCCTGTGGCTCGGGTGCACCTCCGAACCGGCCAAGGAGTCCGGCGGACCGATCACCGTCCGCATCGAGCCGTTCACGGTCGAAGCCGGTGACGAGGTGACGAAGTGCCAGGTGGTCTCGTTGGGGAACGACGAGGCGATCGACTTCCAGCGCGTCGTCAGCCGGATGAACCCCGGGAGCCACCACCTGATCCTCTACCGGGACGCCTCCTACCTAACCGGCGATCCGGCCCCCGAAGAGGGGTTCGGCGAGTGCGACATGGGTCTCGGCCGCCTCTTCGTCTACGGCGCGCAGGAGCCGGAGCGCGAGACGTCGCTCCCGGAGGGGCTCGCCGCGCGGATCCCGGAGCAGACCGTCTTCATCCTCGAGGTCCATTACGCCAACGCGTCGAACGAGGCGATTGAAGCGGCGGCCGAGGTGCAGATCTTCCCGGTCGATCCGGCGGAGGTCGAGGAGTACATCGGGACGATCTTCGCCGTCGACACCGACTTCGAGATCCCGCCGGGGGCCGGCTTCGACGGCGTTCCGGCCTATTCGCACACCACCTCCTGCCCGGTGCCGGCGGGGGCGAACGTCTTCCGGCTCGGTTCGCACGGACACCAGCGTCTCGACAAGTTCGAGATCTTCCACGGCGACGTGGTGACCGGCTCGAACCTCTCGCTGGTCTACGAGAGCGACGACTGGCACGCGCCGGAGGAGGTGGAGCTCGCCGAGGAGGACCGGTTGACCTTCACCGGGGAACTGGGCCTGCGCTTCACCTGCACCTGGCACAACGAGACCGAGCAGACCCTCGAGTTCGGCGAATCGGTCGACGACGAGATGTGCATCATGGGGGCGGCCTACTACCCCGCGATCGAGGGGACGCTCGGACTCGACGGCCTGATCTTCTGCCTCGACGGGGATCTCTACTACTGAACCGTCCGGGGGCCGACGCCGCGCACCGGCAAGGGGCCCTCCAGATGCTGCTCGCCTCGGTCTGCTTCGCCGGGATGGGCCTGTGCGTGAAGCTCGTCGCCGACGCCATCCCGGTCGCCGAGATCGTCTTCTTCCGGAGCCTGATCGCCACCGCGATCGCGGCGGCCTTCGGCTGGCGCGACGGACGGCGGCTGTTGGGGGTCCACCGCCGCCTGTTGCTCACCCGCGGGATCGTGGGACTGGCGTCGATGTTCGCCTACTTCTACGCGCTGTCGAGCCTGAAGCTCGGTGACGCGGTGCTGCTCACCTATCTTTCGCCGCTGGTCGTGGCGGCGATGTCCCCCTACGTGCTCGGGGAACGCGCCCCGCCGGCGGTGTGGTTGGCGCTGGCGATCGGCTTCGCCGGCGTCGGGGTCGTCGCCCAGCCGACCGGCGGGTGGTTTCGATTCGCCGACGGCGCCGGGGGCCCGTCGGACGCGCTGCCGCCGCACGGCGTCGCGGCCGGACTCGCCTCCGCGATCCTCGCGGCCTCGGCCTACGTGTCGGTGAAGGTGTTGTCCCGCACCGACGGCCCCGCGACGATCGTGCTCTGGTTCTCCGCCTCCGCGACCGTCGTCAGCGGGATCGCCTGCCTGTGGCAGTTCGTCGTTCCGGACGCCGCGCAGCTCGCCGGTCTCGCCGGCGTCGGCGTGCTGGCGGCATTGGCCCAACTGCTGATGACCCGGGCCTACGCCGTCGCCGCCGCGGCCGAGGTCTCGGTCTACGCCTTCGCCACGCCGGTGATCGCCTATCTGCTTGGTCACGCCGTGCTGCGCGAGCCCCCCGGCTGGCGCGGTACGGTCGGCGCCGCGCTGTTGGCGTTGGCGGGGCTCACCACGACGCTTGCCGTCCGTGCGCGCTCGCCTCGGCGATAGACGTAGACCGCGCCCGCGGCGTCGGCCAGGCCCCGATTGTCCCCCGCTACCGTGTCCGACGCCTTGAAATACCCGCTCGGACTCCACGCATCGTCCAATCGCGCGTAGGCGTATCGCCTTCATGGGGGACGATGGGGCGTGACCGCCCGGTCGCACCCCACGCAACCCACCCTCACGCGCCGCACTCCGCTCCCTAAAGGAGACACCGAATCCTTTTTTTTCAAGGTGTTCGGCGTTCGATCTATCGGCGATGAACGGTGGCTCACTCCTTGCTGGTCGGCCGCGCCAACCGTTGGGAGGGTGACGATGAAGACGATCCTGGCTGCGAGTGGATGGGCGATCGCGCTGGCGTGGGCGACCGTCGCAATGGCCACGCAACCCGAGGGAAGCGAGGTTCGACGGCGGGACGGAAACGTCTTTCTGCAACACGTCGAGTCGATCCGTGGTCCCGAGGCCACCGAGACGTTTCTCTCCGGCGTCCGCTGGTTCACCGATCGAAGATCTCTCTGCAGTTGGCTGGGCACATTCGATACCCGCGCCGAGTACGACGAATATAAATCGTTGCCGACTGCGCGCAGGAACGGCGCCAGCTTCGCCTACTGGATGAAGTGCAAGGCCGATTTCCTCGGCTTCGACGAGGCGCACCGGGTCGCGTTCCTCGGCGGGATGGTCGAGAAGTCGGGAGCCCTGGGCTTCTTCGTGAAGCCGGATCGAATCCTGGCGCAGGCGAAGAATCGATCGGTCGCCGAGCTACGAACGGTGTTGACCCGGGCGGAGATGGCCTACCTCGCGGGCTACGCCACGGTGGCGGCGATGCGGAGCTCCGAGTCCCGGCTTCCGCGATTCTTCGAGGAGTGGTTGGCCGAGCAGCAGGTCCGCATTCCGGAGCTTCCGCTCTTCCCGACCGCCGAACCGGGCCAGGGCTCGAACGTCGCTCGCGTTTACAAGACCGACGTTTCCCAGGAGCAACAGAATGTCGGCGGAATGGGCGCGGGGGTGACTCGATAACGCATCTGCTACCGCGGCCTGGTCGTCTGCGTCTCGGCGTGCACCAGGCCGACCAGCTCCGCGACCACCTCCGGATCGGTCTGCGGGAGGAGGCCGTGCCCGACGTTGAAGACGTGGCCGGGCCGGCCGTGCACCCGGTGGAGGATCGCCTTGGCTCGGCGGGCGAGAAGGTCGACCGGTCCGAGCAGCGCCACCGGGTCGAGGTTCCCCTGCAGCGCCACGTCGGGCCCTAGCGTTTCGGCCGCGGCGGCCAAGTCGGTCTTCCAGTCGATCCCGATCACGTCGGCGCCGGCCGCCCGCAGATCGGGAAGGAGATGGCCGGTGTCGACGCCGAAGTGGATCACCGGGACCCCGAGGCCTCGGACCCCCTCGAGCACCGTCTTGCTGTGCGGGAGGACGAAGTCTCGATAGTCCTCCGCCGACAGACATCCGACCCAGGAGTCGAACAGCTGGACCGCCTGGGCGCCGGCCGTCACCTGTTCGCGGAGGTAGCCGCGGAGGGTGATGCTCAGGCGCTCCATCAACGCGTGCCAGGTCTTGGGCTCACGCAACATCATCGTCTTGGTGCGGACGAAGCTTCGGCGCCCGCTCTCCCCCGCCTCGACCAGGTAGGACGCGAGCGTGAACGGCGCCCCGGCGAAACCGATCAACGGCACGCGGCCGTCGAGCCGCTTCCGCACCTCCCGGATCGCGGCGAAGACGTACTCCAGCCCCTCCGGTTCCGGAAGCGCCGCGAGCCGCGCCACGTCGGCGGCGTCGCGCACCGGCCGCTCGATCACCGGGCCTTCCCCTTCGGCGAAATGGAACGGGGCCCCCATCGGGGCGAGCGGGAGCAGGATGTCGGCGAACAGGATCGCCGCGTCGA
Source organism: uncultured bacterium (assembly GCA_964372275.1). Classification (GTDB taxonomy): domain Bacteria; phylum CAYJRR01; class CAYJRR01; order CAYJRR01; family CAYJRR01; genus CAYJRR01. The sequence goes on along the minus strand of CAYJRR010000121.1, from coordinate 7,217 downwards.
CCCCCAGGCGCTCCACCGGTTGCAGCGTCACCTCCGCGCAGAGGTCGGCGTCGCGGCAGATCTCGAGCAACGAGGCCTTGGCGCGGATCGCCCGGTACTCTGGCAGGTAGCGCCCGGCCTGGCGCAGGAACCAGACCGGCGTGCAGTCGACCGGCTCGCGGCGGCAGGCGCGGAGGAAGCGATCGTTCTTCACGCTCGACACGTGAGACGTGAGTATCACACCCAGCAGCCGCGGCCGTAGTCGGTCCAGTCCTCCGGGGCGATGTCGGGGACGAACGGGCGCAGCATCGGGATCTCGTCGTCGAGCGACCCTTCGTCCCCTCCCGGCAGGTCGACCGCCGGCGAGATCCAGTGCTCGGCGCGCGACAGTCCGAGCACGTGGGCTGCGCGCCGCAGGGCCTCGACCAGCGCCTCCGCTTCGGCGCGCCTCCCCGGCCGCACCCAGAGCGTGCGCAGGCAGCCGAGCCGGTAGTCGGCCGCCCACGCGACGGCGCCGTCCCCCGCGATCGCGCCGGCGAAGAGGTCGGGCGAGGGCCGGAGTCCGCCGAGAAACCGGTGGTAGATCGCCGCGCGTTCCCGCTGCCAGTCGAGCGTCGCGTCGTCGGGTAGGATCCGGAAGCGGCCGCGGGGGGCGCGCGTCAGGATCGGGAGGAGCCGCTCGCCGGCGTGGGCGCGGTCGACCGCCTCGGCCACCGCCGCCGGATCGCCGGGGGTGGGTCGGAATCGACGCGCGCGGATCGGTCGGGGACGATACCCGGCCCGCTCGTAGAGCGACGTCCCCACTTCGCTGAACAGGTGCGACGACACGGCCCCTTCGGCGGCGAACCGGTCGCCGAGGAGGCGCAGCATCTCCGCGGCGAAGCCCTGCCCGCGGAGCGGCCCTTCGACGAAGACGCTGGCGATCCCCTGCGCCACCCCGGAGCGATCATCCACCTCTGCGGCCATGGCGTAGCTCTCGCAGCTCGCCAGGACCTCGTCGCCGTGGACCAGGAGCCAGGTGCGCATCCCCCGCCGGGCGAACGGGGTCGCCGCCAGCCGGCGCTCCCGCTCCAGGTACTGCGCTTCGGTCAGGCGGTCCCCCCACACCGCATACGTGAGCGGGATCCGCCGCGCGCTCTCCTCCGCCGTCGCGAGACGTACCGATCGGGGGCCCGGTCGGGTCGTGCGCGGTCGTTCCGCGCTCACGGCTCGTCCGGGGGCGGAGCGCCGCCGATCGGGTAGGTCCGTCCGCCGACGGTCAGGGCGAACTCGCCGGCGAACGGCCGGATGTGGCGCGCGATCTCGTAGTAGGCCTTTCGCGAGAAGCGCGCCGGAAAGGCGCCGTCCCGCACCCAGGCATAGAGGACGTTCTCCCGGCCGACCGACAGGGTGCGCGGATCGAGCGCCTCCTCGACGCCCCCCTTGAGCACCAGCGTCACCCCTTCCAGAGGACGGGCGTCGTCGCCGGTCCCGGCCGCGCGGCCGGCGGCACGTCGCAGGCGCACCGCGTCGACCACGAACGGCGTGTCGGCCGGCACTACCCAGCATCGCTCGCCGAGGCAGGTGGCATAGAGGCGGCCGTCCGCGTGACGGGTCATCGTGCGGTGGAACGCGTCGTAGACCTCGGGCGCGTCGAACCATTCGTCGCCGTGCCAGATGAGGCCGTCGAGGTCGACGTGGTAGGTCGATTCGCGCATGGCGCCTGCGGCCGTCAGCGGAAGAGGTAGACGGCGCCGCTGGTTCCGGCGGTGTTGTCGCCCTGGTCGCCGCCGATTCCGGTCGCCTTCGAGTCCTCGTCGATCGCCCCGACGGCGATCAGGTCCTCCGAGCAGCCGACGGCGAAGCCGAACTGGTCGTTGGCCGCGGTGTTCGAGGCCTTCAGGTAGCCACGAGTGCTCCAGACGGTGCCGCTCCGGGAGTAGAGGTAGGCCGCCCCGGCGCCACCGCTCGCGTTGTTGGTGTCGTCCCCGCCGACGCCGATCGAGCTCGAATCCTCCTGGTTGGCGCCAACCACCACCAGGTCGCCGAAGACGCCGACGCTCAAGCCGAAGGAGTCGCCGTTGGTGGTGCTGGTCGGTTTGAGGAAGGCCTGCTGGCTCCAGGTGCTCCCGCTCCGGAAGAAGACGTAGGCGGCGCCGCTGTCGGCCGAGGCGTTGCTCGCCTCGTTCCCGTTCACCCCCGTCGCGTTCGAATCTTCGGACGGCGATCCGATGACGGCGGTGTCCTCGTGGAGCGAGACGCTCGTTGCGAAGGCGTCGTTGGTGGCAATGACCGACGGCTTCAGGTAGGCCTCTTGGGTCCACGAAGTCTGGTTCCGGACGAAGACGTAGGCCGCTCCGGTGTTGTTCGCGTTGTTGTTATTCGGAGGGTTGACGCCCGTGCCGTTCCCGTCCTCGGAGGGGGCGCCGACGATCAGGGTGTCGTCCCAGACGGCGACCGAGCGTCCGAAGTTGTCGTTGGTTCCGAAGTTGGCGGCGGTGAGCGTCGCTTGCGGAGTCCAGACGCCGCCGTTTCGCACGAACACGTAGACCACGCCGGCGTCGTTCTGACCGCCGAAGTCGGCGGCGAGCGCCCCGACCGCCACCGTGTCGCCGTGGATGGCGACCGACCGTCCGAAGTTGTCGTTGGCGGCGGTGTTCGACGCCTTGAGATACGCCTCCTGGGTCCAGGCGCCGCCGTTCCGGCGGAAGACGTAAGCCGCCCCGCTGTTCGACGCGGAGTCGTTCGCCTGGCTGCCGCCGACCCCCGTCGCGTTCGAGTCCTCCTGCACGGCGCCGACGACGATCGTGTCGCCGTCGATCGCAACACTGATGCCGAAGTTGTCCGTGGTCGCGGCGTTCGATGCCTTGAGGTAGGCCTCCTGCGTCCAGACGCCGGCCCGTCGCACCAGGACGTAGGCCGCACCGGCGCCGGCGGCCGTGTTGTCCGCCGGATTCCCGTTCACCTCCGTGGCGGCGGAGTCCTCGAGGTAGGCGCCGATCACCACGGTGTCCCCCGAGACGGCGACGCTGTATCCGAAGTTGTCGCTCGCCTCGGTGTTGGATGCCTTGGCGTAGGTCGGCAGGCTCGCCAGCGTCGACGATCGGGTGACGGTGATCTGGTAGGTCCGGACCGTGCCGCTCTCGGCGGTGACGACGACGTTGACGACGTTGGCCCCCTGCGCCAGCGGGATCGGCTCCGACGCAATCCCCGATCCGGTCGCGACGTTCTGCACCAGCAGCGTGGCGGCGGCGTTCGCGGGGCTCGCCGTCACCGAGACGCTCGACGCGAACAGGCCGACGGTCGCGGTGTAGCTGGTCACCTCGGGATCGAACGCCGGCGAGAGCGCTTCGGAGGGGAACCCGAGCACCAGGCTCGACAGGCTCGCGTCGTCCGATTCGCAGACCACTTCGACGTCGTCGACGTTCGCGCCCTCGATCGAGCCGAGCCCGTTGTCGACGGTGCAGAGCCGGCCCGGCGGCGGCTCGATCACCGTCACCTCGTACGACTCCCCGTCGTCGAGTCCCGAGCGGAACGCGAACGCGCCGCTGGTGGTGACGGTCAGCGTCTGCGACCCGTCGGAGAGGACGAGAGTGCCTCCCACGACGCCGGCCGCCGACCCACCCAATGTGAACTGCGTTCCGTCCCCTTCCCCGGAGCAGGTCGCGGCGGCGGCGACCAGGCAGGAGGCCGCGAGGAGCGTGCCGATCGGTGCGCGCCGTCGCATCATGGTTCGCTCACCCCCGCTTGGCCCGGCTGCTGAGCCCATAGGTGCGTCTGTCCGGTGGCGTTGCGCTGCGCGCCGGCGTCGCCACCGCCGACGTCGACCACCGTTCCGACCGCGGCGGTGGCGGTGACGAAGAGGTGGCCGCCGCCGCCCCCCCCACCGGGACCGCCGGTCGCGCTCTCGGAGACCACGGAGAGGCCTCCGCCGTCACCGCCGGCCGCCGAGTAGCGCCCCGTGAACTGCGTCGCGTCGTCGACGCGCACCAGGATCGTTCCTCCGGCCCCGCCGCCGCCGGCGCCGCCCCCGCCCGATGCCGGCGTGCCGGCCGCGCCGTCGGCCGAGATCGTTCCTTGACCCTGCAACGTTCGTACGGCGACCAACACGATCCCCCCGCCGGCCGCGCCGAGCCGGCCATCGGACTGGTCGTCGCAGTGTCCGCTGCCGCCGCCTCCGCCGAAGAGGAGACGATCGGGGGCGGTGGCGACGACCCGGGCCCCCCCCAGACCTCCGGTCGCGAGATCGGAGACGGCCGGGCTTCCGGTCGCCGCCTCGCGGCCGCCCCTTCCGCCCGCGCCGCCGTTGCCTCCCCCTCCACCGCCGGCGCGGCGGCCGTTCCCGCCTCCGCCGGCGTTGGCGAGATTTCCGCGGCCGGCGCGCGTCTCCGCGAAGAGGTAGGACCGGAGATCGAGCCCCTCCCCCTTGCCACCGCCTCGCTTGTCCTCGAGCTTGTAGTCGTTGCCGAGCTGATGGGCGAAGACGGCGTCCGCCCCGCATGGGTTCGGCGGTCCGCCACGAAATCCGACCGCGGTGGCCGAGAGCGTGGCGCCCAGATTGAGGGTCACGACGCCGTCGGCCAGGACGGCGACGATCCCGCCGGAGGTACCGTTCCACGCCACCGCCTGGAATCCGGTCGAGGCCGGGATGACGAGGTTTCCGTACTCCGGGACGGTGCAGAGTTGGGCCCGCGCGTACCCCTCGAGGTCGGTGCGGAAGATCGTGGAGGGCCGGCGGTCGACGATCAGCGAGCCGTCGCCGCGGATCTCCGTCAAGCGGAACAGGCTCCACAGGCCGGCCGGACCGGCGTCGGCGCCGACGTCGTTCCCGTCGGCGGAGAGGGCGAACGCGTCGTTCTGCATCTGCACCGCGAGGAGGCGTTTTCCGGACGCCAGGTTCGGAAGCGGGGAGGCGATCCGCAGGACGGTCCATCCGTCGGACGTATCGGTCGACAGCAGACGCACGCATTCGTTCACGGGCGCGATCGTCGACAGCGTGACGTCGCCGTTGCGGGCGTCGCCGAAGTCGAGGCCGTCGAGCGCCGGCGTGGGGTCTCCGCGCGGCCCCTCCAGGTCGCCGTCGAGGCTCAAGGAGGCGCAGGCGACCGACCATGAGAGTCCGAGCACGGCGACCAGGACCCCCCTCCGTCGCGGCCCGTAAAGGCGCATGTTCCGATTGTAATCCAGCGTACAATGGAGTGGGTGTTCGTACTCGCGATCGCAGGATCGGTCCTCGCCGCGACGGCCTACGTACCGCCGAAAACGGTCGGCGTCGTCGTCCTCCTCGACGACGCGCAGACCGCGGGCGAGCTCGAAGGCCGCATCGAAGCGGTGATGCGCGACTCGGTCCTGATCAAGACCCGGACGGCCGACGAGATGGGCGCCAACGCGCCGCCGCTGCGCCTCACCTCCTCCGGTCCGGACGCCTCGACCCGCAAGCGCGCGGACGAGCTGTTCGAGGAGGCCTCGGCCGCCTACGACGAAGATCGCGAGGCGGCGGCGATCGAGAAGCTGACCGCGCTTTCGGCGCTGATCGACAAGGATGCGAGCTTCCCCGTGGTCGATCGGGTCAAGCTGAGGCTCTGGAAGACGGCGATCTATCTCCTGACGAAGGACGAGGAGCAGGCGAAGGTCGACGCCGTCGCCGCGCTCGCCCTTCAGCCCGACCTCGTCGTCGACTCCAACGTCTTCCCACCGAGCGTCTCCGATTTCGTGGAGAAGATGCGCAAGGAGAAGCGAGTCGCGCAGATCCAGGTGAAGACCTCCCCCACCGACGCCACGCTTTCACTCGACGGGAACCCGGTGGAGCGCGACTTCAAGGTCCTGGCGGAGCGCCTCTACCTTCTCACCGTTTCGGCGCGTGGGCGGCGGACGGTATCGCGCTCGATCGAGACCAAGGGCGATCAGACGATTCGGATCCGACTTCCGATGGCGCTGCCGGCCGCCGGCGAGACGGCGCTTGCCAAGCTGGCGCGGTCGGAGGCGCACAGCGCCGAGCTGGCGGCCGCGGTGCGGAAGATGTCCGCCTCCTTCGGCGTCGATTCGCTGGTGGCCGTCGTCGCCCAGACGGCCGGAGACAAGCTCGAGGTGCGGCCGACGGTGATCCTGCTCGGCGGAGGTGGGACCGTCGTCGCCGGCAGCCCGCGGACGATCGAGCTGAAGGAGGCCTCTTCGATCGCGACGTGGGCGCGTCGGGTCCTGGAGCGCGGCCCGCTGACGGAGGACGGCGCGATCCGGCCGCTCGGTGGGGTGGCGGGGGCGGAGATCGCGCGGCGCGGGATCTTCGGGGTGACGGTCGATTCCGGAGCCGGAACCGAGATCCTCCAACGTTCCCGCTCGTTGTCAGGAAGCGAAGGAAACGGCGCGCGCGCTTCGTTCATCGGCGTCGGGCCGGCCGCCTGGGCGGAGGTCGCACGGGGTCGCCTGTACGGCGGCGCGAGCGCTGGGTGGAGCTACTACGGTCTCGCCACGACGCGGATCCCCGTCCAGGGGGCGCCGGATCCGGTCGCCGGCGGCGGATCGACGGTGCGGTCCGAGGTGTTCGTGGCCTATCGCCATCCGCTCGGGGCCGTCGCCGGCGGCCCGCGCGTCGGCGTCGAGGTCGCATTCCGCCATGAACGACACGAAGCGGACGACGTCGAGTCGATGCACGTCCTCACCTCCTACTCCCGACAGGAGCTCGTGGCCCGGCTGGTCGGGACGGTGCCGCTGGCGCTTGCGGGTCGGCGTTGGACGGTGCGCGCGCAGGTCGGAACGGGCCCGTGGAGCCGGTGGCGGGAGGATCCCGACGGTGCGACCGGGTCCGATCCCCGGGCGTCCCTTCCGCTGGAGGCCGGCCTTTCGGTCGACGTGGAGCGAGGACGATGGCGCGGCGGCTTGGCCTACCGCTTCGAACGGCGCGCGGTCGACTTTTCCGGAGAGGCGCTCGCCCCGTTTCTCGGCCGGATCGAGGACGCCCACGTCGTGGAGGCGATCCAGGGGATCGGCGTGACGATCGCCTGGAGCTACTGACGACGCTCCACGCGACGGACGGCGCGTCGGTCAAGGGCCGACGAAGATCCCGGCCGAGCCTTGCGTCTGCCCGCGAGGGAACGGAACGTTGCTGAAGTTCGTCTGTTCGCCGGCAATGCCGCCGGCGACCGAGGGCACGACGCCGAAGTTGGTGGCCGAGACGAGGGTCCCTCCCCGCCGCCCCCCCCCCCCCCCCCCCCCCCCCGACGCCCCCCAACACGGCGGAGCAGGCACGGAGAGACCCGAAG
>CAYJRR010000120.1:12909-13999 GCA_964372275.1 uncultured bacterium | reverse complement strand
GACCGCGCGCCCCGGCTGCGTGCGCCCGGCGCGTCCCGCGCGCTGCGCCGCCGACGCGCGGCTGATCTTCCCCACCTGGAGCGAGGCGATCCCCGACCACGACTCGTGCGACGCGATCCGCGCCAGGCCGCTGTCGACGACCGCCACCACGCCGTCGATCGTCACCGACGTCTCGGCGACGTTGGTGGAGAGGATCACCTTGCGGCGCGGCCCCGGCCGCACCGCGCGGTCCTGCTCCGCCGGCGGAAGGTCGCCGTGCAACGGCAACAGGTCGAGATCGCCGCGCGTCGCCACCTCGGCGCACGCTTCCTGCGCGCGGCGGATCTCCGCCGCCCCCGGGAGGAAGACCAGGACGTCGCCCGCCAGCCCCCCCGCCACCAGGCGCGTCACCGCCCCCGCGACCTGGGCCTCGAGCGGCCGCGGATCGTCGCGCTCGAGGTGCTCGATCGACACGTCGAAGCGCCGCCCTTCGACGCGGAGGGTCGAGCAGCCCAGCCACCGGGCCACCGGACCGGCGTCGAGCGTCGCCGACATCACCGCGAGCCGAAGCTCCGGCCGCGTCCTCCGGAGCCGGTGCAGGAGCGCGACGGTGAGGTCCCCTTCGAGGTGGCGTTCGTGGAACTCGTCGAGCACCACCGCGCCGACCCCCGGCAGCGACGGATCGGCCAGCAGCCGCCGCAGGAGCACCCCTTCGGTCACGTAGCGGATCCGCGTCCGCGCCGACGCCACCTCCTCGAACCGCACCTGCCATCCGACCGTCTCGCCGGGGCGCTCGCCGCGCTCCTCCGCGACCCGCGCCGCCGCCAGCCGCGCCGCGAGCCGTCGCGGTTGCAGCACGACGATCTCCCCGTCCCCGACGACCCCGGCGTCGAGCAAGGCCCCGGGCACGCGCGTCGTCTTCCCCGCCCCCGGCGGCGCCTCCAGCACGAGCTGCCGGTCGCGACGAATCGTCTCGACGATCTCGGGGAGCGAGGGATCGATCGGAAGCATCCCGCCGATGCTACTCCGCCGCCGCCCCACCGCTGGAGTCCGCGTACACGACCGCGCCGGCGGCGCGGGGGTCGGGATCGAAAAGATGCTCGCTCATCAG
>CAYJRR010000120.1:0-12899 GCA_964372275.1 uncultured bacterium | reverse complement strand
AGGAACTGGCGTTCCGACTCGCCGTTCTGCTCGCCTCCGGAGGGGTGGGATCCATGCTCGCCCGCGCCCTCGCGCGCGAGGTCGCGGTCGCAGCCAGGAGGCGCGCGCACCGGAGGAGGAGTGGAGGACGCCCGTTCGCGGTCGCGAGTCGGATTTCCCGGCCTACGGATTGGGATCGGGATCCATTCCGGTGACGTGGTGATCAAGGAGTGCGGCGCGTCGATCCTGATTACCGACGAGGTTCGAAAGCGGATCGGCCCCGGGGCAGCACTTCGGCCCCTGCCGGCGCAATCGCTCCGCGGGCGCGCCAGTCCCGTATTGCTGTTCGAGGTGAAAGAGCTGACCGGGACCCTCGGAATCGTGGCGCCGAGGGAATCGGCGGCGTGGGGCCGAGCATGGCCGATCGAACGATCGGCCCGGACCCGTGAGCCCCGATACCGCTACCGCGCGGCCGCGATCGACGGGAACAGCGCGGCGAAGAGCATCTTCTTCAGCACCGGGAGTGCCGACTCGAGCGGCAGTTCCCGCCGGAAGAGGCGCTGGTGGAGCACGCCCCCCATGTAGATCCCGGGGAACAGCTCGGCGACGGCGCGGCGCTCCGCCGCCGTGAAGGGATGGGCGCCGGGCGGCGAAAGCTCCAGCAGCCTCTCCGTCATGTCGGCGATGCCCCGATAGGCACGTCTCAGCGCCTCCTCGACGCGCGGCATGGTGTCGGTCGCCTCGGCGGCGATGACGCCGACCAGCAAGATCTCGTCGAGCCGGCGCTCGACGATCGTCGCCACCCGGTCGACGATCCGGCGCACCACCTCCGGGGCCGGTGTGCCTCCGGGGGCCGCGCGACGCTCCTCCGCCAGCGCGCTTCCCAGCCGCCCGATCAGCTCCTCGACCACGGCGATGAGAAGGTCCTCCTTGCTCTCGAAGTGCCAATAGAGGGCGCCCGGGGTCATGCGGGCCGCCTTGGCGATGTCCTGGGTGGAGGTCGAGGCGAACCCCTTCTTGGCAAACAGGTGAATGGCGGCCTCGAGGATCCTCTCGCGGCTCTGTGCCGACTGTTCCTTTTTCGTCCGAGGCCGTCTCATCGCGCCTGCGTCACCGTTCCGGACGACGGGTCGACCTTCAACACCAGGTCGCGATCGACGTCGATCGTCGTCACCTTGTCGAACTTCGTCACCGGATTCACGAAACGCACCTGGTGACGACCCGCCGTAACGGAGTGTCCCCGGAGCGGCGTCTGCTCGGCGACCTGCGTCCCGTCGATCCAGACCTGGACCCAGTTGTTCACGCCGAGGACGGTCAACTTGACCTGGGCCGGAGCGGGGGTCGGCGCCGGCGGCGGGGAGGGTGTGCGCGCGGGCGGAGCGACGACCTTCGGCGCCGGCGCGCGCGTCGGAGCCGGAGCGGCGCCCACCGGTCCGGCGACCGCCTTCGGCGCCTCCGGAGCCGCCGCCATTGGGACCGGCCGGGCGGCGAGGGCGACCTTCGACCCGGCGTCGACCGGCCGGGGGGTGGCGGCGACCGTCGGCGCAGTGTCGACCGGTCGAACGGCGGCGGCGCGCGGCGGCATGGCGCGCCGAGGGGCCGCCAACCGCTGCGTGGCGAACAGGCCGATCGCCGCAGCGGCAACGACGCCCCCGATCGCCGCCGGAATCTGCCAGGAGGGCGCCCGCGACCTCGCCGCGCCCCGACCGACCTCCCGGATCCGAACCGTATCTCCGGCGGAAACGCGCTCCGACTCCGAGTCCCCGCCGGACGACAGGCGGCGCAACGCGTCGGCGACCTGGCGCGCGCTCGCCGGGCGCCGCGTCGGTTCCTTCTCGAGCATCTTCCGCACGAGCGATTCGACCCCCGCCGGGATCCCGGCCCGGTGGAGGTCCATCGGCGGAACCGGGTCGCGCGCGTGCATCATCGCCAGGCGGACGATCGTGTCGGCCGCGAACGGAGGGCGTCCGACCAGCATCTCGTACAGCACCACCCCCAGCGAGTAGAGGTCGCTCCGTTCGTCGACGGTGCCGGTTTCCGCCATCTCCGGGCTCATATAGACCGGGGTGCCCGTGATCCCGACGGTTCGACTCGTCGAGCTCGCCAGCCGCGCCAGTCCGAAATCGCCCAGCTTCGGCCGCCCACCGGCGTCGAAGAGCACGTTGTGCGGCTTGAGATCGCGATGGATCACCCCGGCTTCGTGCGCCGCGGCCAGACCCTCGGCGATCCCGGCGCCGATTCGCAAGGCGTCGAGGACCGGAATCGGACCGGCCTTGATCCGATCGGCGAGTGTTCCCCCCGGCAGCACCTCCATCGAGACGAAACCGTCCCGGCCGGACATCCCGAACTCGTGGATCCGGATCACGTTTGGATGCGATACCCGACGCGCGGTGATGATCTCGCGTTTCAGTCGATCGATCTCCCGCGGGTCCTCCAACAGCTCCGGCGCGATCAGCTTGATCGCGACCTTCTCGCCCAGCTCGGTGTCGTGCGAGCGGTAGACGATCCCCATGCCCCCGCGCCCGAGGACCGCCTCGACGCGATAGCGGCCGCCGATCATGCTGCCGCTGTTCGCTTGCACGTCCGCGGGGATGTTCTGGGTCCGTTCGGCGCCCGAAAGCGAATCGACCGGCAAGACGGCCCGGGGGCGCGGAACGAGGGAGGGCGATTCTCCACAGGAGACGCAGGTGATGGCGTCGTCGTCGTTCGACGTCTGGCAAGAGGGGCAGATCAGTGCCATCGTGACGTCCAAGACCGGATCGGGCGATCCCCTGCATCCTACCATCGGCACCGGACCGGCCGGGCGCGTGAGATACTCCGGTTGGAGGACCGATGGTCGCCGGCTGGGTCGTGGTGGGAGTTCTCGCGGCGGGGTCCACCGGCGGCGCGGCTGCGCCGACCGACGCCGTTGCGCGCCCGGCTTCGCCCGCCGAAGTCCGGCCGCGCGCCGGCGTGATCGCCCTCACCGACGACCGCAAATCGAGCGATCTCCAGGCGCTGCTCGAATCGGCCGTCGGCACCGTGCCGACCGTCGCGCTGCGCACCGCCTCGGAGCTGGCGTTGTCGCTCCCGGTCACCGACTCCGGTCTTGCCGACACAACCGCTCCGACCAAGGCGTCCGAACGGATTGCCGCCACGCGCGCCGCCTTCTACGAGGACCGTCTCGCCGAAGCGCTCGAGAGCGTGAGCGTGGCGCTCTCGATCCTCGACGATTTGCCATCGGTCCCGACCGCGGAGCGGATCCGCGCCCTGCTGTGGCGCGCGGCGATCTACCAGGCGCTGAACGACGCCAAGGCGCCGTCGCAGGCGGCGGCGGCCCTCGCGCTCGACCCGGGGCTTTCGGTCGATCTCGCCGTCTTTCCTCCCTCGGTGCACCAGCTGGTGGAGTCGGCGCGCGCCGCCGGGTTGCCGTCGGCCAAGGTGGCGATCCAGACGACGCCGCGCAACGCGACGATCCTGATCGACGATCGTCCTGGCGCACCGCGGATGACGCTTCCGAAGGGACGTCACCGCGTGTCCGTGACCGCGCCCGGATTCCGGCGCGTCGATCGTCTGGTCGACGTCGAAGGGGACCTTTCGGTCTCGGTTCGCCTCCCGATCGCCCTGCCGCCCGACCGCGAGCGAACCGCGCGCGCGATCGCCTGGCGCGCCACCCCGGCAACGAGCGACGCCGGCGCCCTTGCCAGCCTCGCGGATCTCCTGGGGGTCGACGTCCTGGTGATCGCGGCCGAGCGCGATTCGCCTCCCGAGGTCCGGGCCGTCGTCTGGACGCGCACCACCCCCGATGCGATCGCCATGGGACCGACGCTCCCCTCGATCCCGGAAGGGCACACCGCGCTCGGTCGCTGGGTGCGGACCCGGCTCCCGCCGCGGTCCGGCAACGCCTCGGCTCGCGCCGACGCGGCGGCGCCGGCGAGGCCCGACGTACCCCTTGCGTGGGCGGTGGACGGCGCCGCGCTCGGCCTGACCCGCACGCGCGCGATCGCGAGCGAGGGGCGCACCTACCGCTTCGGCTTCTTCGGATCGGGGCCCGTGATCCGCGCGGAGGTCCGGCGGAACCGGACGGTGGCCGACGTCGAAGCCTCCGTTCTCTCCTTCGGGCGATCGACCGAACCGCTGCCGCTTCCCGGAGCCGAGAGCGCCCGGCTCGACGGTGGCCGGACGATCGGCGCGCGGATCGCCGTCGGCCGGCGGTCGGCGGTCACCTCCGCCGGGTCGAGCTGGACGCTCGGCGCCGCGTTGTGGGGGGAACGGACCAACGCCGTCGACCTCCGATTCGACGGCAGCGACGTCGGACTGTTCCCCTCGAGCGATCGGGTCGCGTTGGAGCTCTTCGCCGCCGGCGAGCGGCCGCTCGCCGTCGCGACGCACGTCTGTTCGATCCGGGCGGCGCTCGGCGTCTCGCCCTTCGGCGTCTGGCGCGAGCGACCGGCGGGAACGACCGGGGATCGTCCGGCTGCGGCCGGCGCCCGATGGGAGCTCGGCGTCGGCCTGCCGCTGGGGGCCGCGTGGGAGGTCGGGATCCGCTACGCGGGCGATTGGACATGGGTCCGCTTCGAGGGGACGGCCGACGCGCTCGTCGCACCGGCGGTGCGGGACGCGCAGCTGTTGGAAAACCGGCAGGGGATCGCCGCGAGCGTGCGGAGGGCCTTTTGATCGCGCGGCGTGGCGCCCTCCTCCTGGCCGGCGCCGCCGGCGCGGCCGTTTCGATCGCCTCCTGCTCGGGGGGCGGTGACCGGATCGGCGTGCTGGCCGGACCGGAGGCGCTGGTGGCCCGGGCGAGCGTTCGCGGCGTCTCGCTCGCCTGGTCGCGTGCGAACGCGTCGGAGCGCTATCGCGTCTTGGTCTCCGGGGCCTCGGCCCACGAGCCCCCTTGGGTGATCGACAGCGCGGGGCTGGTCGTTCCGTCGATCGAGATCACCGGCCTGGCCCCCGGCACGGACTACAAGATATCGGTCCGGGTGCAGAGGGGCCGATACGAATCGAGGTCCCCCGAGCTCACCGTCCGGCCGCTGGTCGCCGGCACGAACGGACGGGTTCCCGGCTCCACCCCCGCGGCGACCTGGACCGGGGACGCGGGCTCGGGCCTCGGATTCGCCACGGCCGCCGGCGACGTCGATGGCGATGGCCGGGCCGACGTCCTGCTAGGCGCCTACCGCGGCGACTATGTGGAGCGCCGCCTCGCCGCCGATCTGGACGACGTCCAACGCCTGACCGGACCCACCGGGGACAACTACTTCGGCGTCTCGATCGCCGTCGGCGACGTGAACGGCGACGAGCTCGGAGACCTGGTGATCGGTTCGTCCCGCTTCGACACCAACGGCTGCTCGTCGGACCAGTTCCACGGCCGCGCCGAGCTGTTCCATTCCAGCGGAGGATCGCTCGTCCCGTCCGGTTGGACCGCGGTCGGGGAGGGCTGCGGCCTGCTCGGTTTGGGGCGCGTCGTCGCCATCGCCGGCCGCTTCGACGACGACCCGTATGAGGAGATCGCCATCGCCTTCCCTTCGCGCGACGGCGACCGCGGCCGAGTGTCGATCTTCCGGGGCGGCCCGTCGATCGCCGCCACCCCCACCTGGACCGTCACCGGCGGCCAGGCGGGCGCGAGCCTCGGATTCTGGTTTGCCTCGGCCGGTGACGTCGACGGAGATCTCTCCGACGATCTGCTCCTCGGATCGTACGCGCACGATTCGGGGATCCAGACGAACAAGGGGCATCTCTGGTTCGTTTCGGGCTCGGCGCCCGTCCCCACCTCGCAACCGGCCGAGATCGCACCGACCTGGAACCGCGATGGATCGGCGGTCGGGGCCGAACGGGGGCGGACGATCGCCGGCGGCGGGGACCTCAACGGTGACGGTCTCGACGACGTGGTGGTCGCCGAGGGGTTCGCGAATGCGGTGGGCGGAACCGCCGGAACCGGGACGCGCGCCGGCAAGATCTACGTCTACTACGGAGACGACGGCGGCTCCTCGTGCGCACCACTGTGCGACTCCGCCTGGGTCACCGGAGGACCGAACGGCAGCCGCTTCGGCAACGCGTTGGCGATCGGCGATCTGAACGGCGACGCCTTCGCCGATCTGGCCGTCGGCATTCCGGGCCCCGAGGGGGCGAACGGCGGCCGCGTCGACGTCTTCCTCGGCGGACCCGGTGCGCCATTCCGGAGCGGCTTCCCGCCGGAGCCCGACCTGGCCATCACCGGCCCGCCGGATTCTGCCAACTTCGGCGAATCGATCGCCATCGGCGATGTCGACGGCGACGGGAGCAGCGATCTGGTGGTCGGTGCCCCCGCCAGCGCGTCGAACGCCGGCCGCGCCTACCTCCTCTACGGCGCTCCCCCGCGAGGTCCCCGGCTTCGTACCGACCCGCTTCCGGCGGGAAAGGCCGGTGACTCCTACGCCCCTCCGCCGCTCCTCGTCGCCGAGTCGAGCGCGGGACGGCCCTACAGCTGCGAGTGGGAATGGGGCGACGGCGAGACGGACGAAGCGGAGGGCTGCCCGGGGGAATTTGCCCCGCCGCCCCACCGCTATGCGCCGGGCGCCTACGTCCTGCGGTTCCGGATCGTCAGCGGAACCGACGTCGTGACCGAAGGGGTCTACCAGGTCCGGATCGAATGACGTCGACGCCGGCGGGTCGGCGCGGCGCATTGCCGGATCATGGGCGTAGGCCCCGAAGGCGCAAAGATTTCGCGTCGAGGAGCCGTTGCATTCCCCGCGGATGGGCTTGGCACGGGCGTTCGGCGAGGGGCCGCGTGATACGATCGAAGTGGATTTCCTGCGCGGGCGGACGGTGAAAACGGGGAAGGCCAATTCGCGAGCGAAGGCGAAGACCGCCCGGCGCGCCTTGCGCGTGCTGCGCGCCGGCGACGGCGTCGCGCCGGCCGACGGCGTCACGGCGAAAGCGGTCGTCGAATCGCTCGCCGATGCGGCCTTGGTGCTCCGACGGGAGTCGGTGATCGCGCGCAACGACGGCGCGCGCCGGCTGTTCGCTCCCGATCCCGGACGGCCCGCGGGGCGGCGACGCGCCGCCCGCGAGAACGCCGCGCGCCTGCGGGCGTGGATCGTGGCGCGGGATCTCGACGCGCGCGGCACCGGCGAGGTCCTTCTCCTCGATCCGGCCTCCGACACCGAGCGCCGGTTCGAGGTGTCCCGAGGACCGATCGGAGGGCGCGGTCTTTCGCTCGTCCTGCTCCGCGATCGCACGGAGGAGATCGAACGCGATCGGCGGGTCGTGGAGCAGAACGAGCTTCTGCGCCGGCAGGCGCTCGAGTCGGAACAGGCGTCGAACATGAAATCGCAATTCCTGGCGAACATGTCGCACGAGTTCCGGACCCCCCTGAACGCGATCCTCGGATACGCGCAGATGCTGCTCTCCGGCGTCGCCGGCGAGCTCAACGGCCACCAGCGCCAGCACCTCACCCGCATCGAGTCCAACGGGAAGAACCTGCTGGGGATGATCAACGACCTCCTCGACCTGGCGAAGATCGAGTCCGGCCGGATGACGGTCCGGGTCGAGGAGTTCTGCTTCCGCGAGCTGATGGCGGAGGTGCTCGCCGAGCTCGAGCCGATCATCGCGCGCGCGTCGATCGAGGTCTCGACCGAGATCCCGGAAAATTTCGGCGTCGAGAGCGATCGCCAGAGGGTGAAGCAGATCGTCGTCAACCTGCTGAGCAACGCCCTCAAGTTCACCCCCAAAGGGTCGGTCCGGGTCTCGGCGGCGGTCGACCCGCAGAAAAGCCGGATCTCGATCTCGGTGCGCGATACCGGCATCGGGATCGCCGAGGCGGACCACGAGCGAGTGTTCGAGGCGTTCCGCCAGGTCGAAGGGAGCCTCTCCCGGAAGTACGGGGGGACGGGACTGGGCTTGGCGATCGTGCGGTTACTGGCGGAGACGCTGCATGGCCGCGTGCGGCTCCGGAGCCGGCTGGGGGAAGGCTCGACGTTCACCCTGGAGCTCCCCCAGGCCTTCCCGGCCGGCGCGAACGGCGCCGGCGCGGATCGTGGGGCGACGAGCGCCGGACGCCCAGACCGGACAGGGGGAAAGGCGTCGTGACACGGGAGGCCGCTTCGCCCGGGGGACCGCTGGTGCTGGTGGTCGACGACGACCGGAGCGGGCGCGAGATGCTCGCCGAATTCCTTCGTTTTACCGGGATGCGCACCGCGGAGGCGGGGGACGGCGCCGAAGCGCTGGAGACGGCCCGCCGTGTCCGGCCCGATGCCGTGCTGATCGACCTGACGATCCCCGTCCTGAACGGAGCCGAGGTGATCCGCCGCCTGCGCGCCGATCCCGAGCTGCGCGACGCCGCGCTGCTGGTGCTGACGGGACACACCGCCGAAGAGCGCCTGCGCGCGGCCCGCGAGGCCGGCTGCGACGCCATCCTGACCAAACCCTGCGCGCCCGACACGGTGCTGCGGGAGATCCGCCACGCGCTCGTGGCGAGAGGTCGCCTGCTTCCGGGAACGGGGGCGGAGCGGACGCCGACGCCGCTGGGTCCCGAAGCCGGCCGCAGGCCCGACGCCGGAGGCGGACCCGGAGCGGGCGGCGGGCCCGAGGCCGCCGCCGATCGCCCCGACTCCGCGACGGAAGCCGGAGCGCCGGCGAAGACCGTGCTGGTGGTGGAGGACTTCGAGGATGCGCGGGAGATGTACGCCGAGTACCTCCAGTTCAAGGGCTACCGCGTCGTCACCGCCGCCAACGGGCAAGACGCGGTCGACAAGGCGAAGTCGGAGTCGCCGGACCTGATCCTGATGGACCTGTCGCTCCCGGTGATGGACGGGCTGCAGGCGACACGCGAGATCAAGGGGGACCAGAGCACCCGGAACATCCCGGTGGTCGCGCTGACCGGGCACGTCACCCGGTCGGTGAACGACGGAGCCACCGACGCCGGCTGCGACGACTTCCTGCCCAAGCCGTGCCTGCCGGAGGAGGTCGAGGCCAAGATCCGCAAGATGCTGAGCGCCGGATCGACGCGAATGCCGGTCCCCACCAAGAAGGGGTCCGAGTAGGGTTGCCCACGCGATGGCGACGGAGACCCGCGCCGCCGGCGAAGGTACCTGGTCTCCTCCCGAGGAGTTCGACGAATACCGTCTGCTTCGCCCGCTCGGTCGCGGCCGGACCGGGATGGTGTTCCTCGCGCAAGACACGCTGCTCGACCGGCCGGTGGCGGTGAAGTTCGTTCCGGCGCTCGACTCCGCGGCGCTCGCGCGATTCCTGACCGAAGCGCGGGCGGCGGCGCGGGTGCAGCATCCCAACGTCGTCACCCTCTACCGCGTCGGCCAACTCGACAACCGCCCGTTCCTCGTCTCGGAGCTGGTGCGCGGCGTCGGGCTCGACCGCCTGCCCAAGCCCGTGCCCTGGGAGAAGGCGCTCGAGCTGGCGATCGAGCTGGCGCGCGGTCTGTCGGCCGCCCACCGGCGCGGCGTGCTCCACCGCGACATCAAGCCCGGCAACGTGATGGTCGCCGAATCGGGGGAGGTGAAGCTCCTCGACTTCGGCCTGGCCAAGCTCGTCGACCATGTGCCCGCGGCAAGCGCGCCCGCCGCGGGCGGAGCGCCCCCGGTCGCCGACCGGCCGGCCGAGGCGGAGATCTCGCTCCCGGACCTGACGCACGGATCGCTCTTCGGGACGCCGCACTACATGTCCCCCGAGGCCTGGCGGATGGAGGAGGCGTCGGTGCGGTCCGATCTCTATTCGCTCGGGTGCCTCCTCTACGAGTTGGCGGCGGGGAGGACCCCCTTCCGCGACCTTCCGGCGTCGGAGCTTCCGTCCGCCGCGCAGGAGCGCGACGTCCCGCCGCTGTCGACCGTCGCCCCGTCGGTCGATCCGCGTCTGGCGGCGGCGATCGAACGGTGCTTGCGGCGCGATCGGGCGCAGCGGTTCGCCTCGGCCGACGAGCTCCTGGACGCCCTTCTCGAAATCCGGTCGGCGCGCGAGGTCGGACCCGTTCCGGAGGGGAACCCGTACCGCGGGCTGCAGGCGTTCGAGGCGGAGCATCGGGCGCTGTTCTTCGGACGGCGACGCGAGATCCGCGCCGTCTGCGAGCGGCTGCGGACCGAGCCGTTCGTCCTGGTGACCGGCGACTCCGGCGCCGGAAAGTCGTCGCTGGCGATGGCCGGCGTCCTGCCCCGCATCGAAGAGGGGACGCTCGAAGACGGACGGCGCTGGTCGACCGCGCGCATCCTGCCAGGGCGCCGCCCGGTCGCGGCCGTCGCCGCAACGGTCGGACGTTTCCTCTCGCTCGACGACGACGAAGCGGCGGAGCTGGTCCGCGGCGATCCCGAGACGCTCGCGCGGCGCCTGGCGCAGAAGGTCGGCCGCGGCGGCGGCCTCGCCCTCTACGTCGACCAGCTGGAGGAGTTGGTGACGCTCGGGAGCCCCGAGGAGACGCGGTCGGTCGGGGCGGCTCTCGGCTGGATCGCACTCGGCGTTCCGGGGCTGCGACTTCTGGCCACCGTTCGCAGCGACTTCCTCACCCGGATGACGGCCGTTCCGGGGCTCGGGATCCACGTCGCCGACGCGATCTACCTGCTCCGGCCGCTGGGAAGTCAGGAGATCCGCGAGGCGATCGTCGGCCCGGCGCGGGTGAAGGGCGCGCGGTTCGAGTCGGACCGGCTCGTCGAGACGCTGGTCGAGTCGACGACCGCGGCGCAGGGGAGCCTGCCGCTGCTCCAGTTCGCGCTGGCCGAGTTGTGGGAAGCTCGCGACCGGGCCACGGCGATGATCACCGCCGAGGCGTTGGAGGCGATCGGCGGCGTCGCCGGCGCGCTGGCGCGTCACGCCGACTCGGTCATGGCGCGCCTGCTGCCGGAGCCTCGCACCGCGGCCAAGCGGATCCTGATGCGGTTGGTGACGTTGGAGGGGACGCGGGCACGGCACCGCGAATCGGAGCTGGTCGGCACCGCGCCCGGCTCGAAGGAGGCGCTGGAGGCGCTGGTGCGCGGCCGCATCCTGGTCGTACGCGAAGTCGACGAGGGGATCACCTACGAGCTGGCGCACGAAGCGCTGGTCGGCGGATGGGCGTCCCTCGCGCGCTGGCTGGCCGAGGGGGCCGAGCTGCGGGAGATCCAGAGCCGGCTCCTGGAATCGGCCGGGCGCTGGGACGGCAGTCCGCGCACCCGGGACCTCCTTTGGTCGCCGCGGCAGATCGCCGAAGCGGACCGCCTCGAGACCGACGGCCTGACCGAGCGGGAGCACCGGTTTCTCGCCGCATCGCGCGCGAAAGCGCTGCGCGATCTCCGCCTGCGCCGGCTGCTGATCGCCGCCATCGCCCTCGCCCTGGTGCTCGTCTATACCGGCACCCGCTGGCGGACGCACGGGGAGCGCATGCGGGAGGTCGACGCGCGCCTTGCCTCCGCCATGGCCGCGCTCGAAGACGCGCGGCGGAAGGCGTCGACGCTCGAAGGCAAGCAGAAGGAGGCGTACCGCCTCTTCGACGTCCACGAGCTCGACCGCGCCGAGGCGGCCTGGCGCGAGGTGCTTTCGGCGACGGCCGCTCTCGACGCGGCCTATGCCCATGCCGGGGACGCCTTCGAAGACACCGTCGCCGTCGACCGCGGGCGGAAGGACGTGCGGTCGGCCTTCGCCGACTACCTCGACGAGCGCGCGCGCTACGAGGACCGGCAGCGGCGCGGTCCCATTCGCGACCTTCTCCTCCAGCGGCTTCGACAGAACGATCCGGAGGGGGTGCGGCTCCGCGCCTGGGAGGCGCCGGCGCGTCTCGACCTCTCGGTCGAGCCCAGGGGAGCGCGCGTCCAGTTGCGGCGCTTCCGACGGGACGACGGCGGGCGGTGGTCGCTCGAGGACCCCCGAACGGTCGATCCGGTGGGTGAAGCGACGGTCGATGCCGGCGCCTACCGGCTCGACGTCGAGGCCGAAGGCTATGCGTCGCTGCGCGCGCCGTTGTTGCTGAACCGAGCCGAGCGGAGGGAGGTCCGGCTGTCGCTCCTGCCCCGCGCCTCGCTCCCGGCCGGCTTCGTCCACGTGCCGGCCGGACGCTTCCTGTTCGGAACGGCAGCGGAGGAGAGCGTCCGCGAGTATCTGAAGGCGGTGCCGATCCACGAGGTCGAGACCGACGGCTACCTGATCGCCGAGCACGAGCTCACCTTCGGCGAGTGGATCGACTACTTACGCACGCTCGGGCCGGCCGAACGGGCGCGGCGGACGCCGCGCGTCGCGGCGACCGGTTTCCACGGAGCGTTCTCGCTGACCCCGCTCGGCGGAGTCGACTGGCGCCTGGTGCTGCGGCCGAGCGCCGAGCGTTACACCGCGACGCTCGGGAAGCCGATCCGCTACGCGAAGCGCGATCGGCGCGTCGAGCAGGACTGGCGACGATTCCCGGTGGTGGGGATCTCCTTCGACGACGCGGCCGCCTACGCGGACTGGCTCGACCGCACCGGCCGGGTTCCGGGGGCGCGGCTGTGCACCGAGCTCGAATGGGAGCGCGCGGCGCGGGGCGCCGACGCCCGCGAGTTCCCGCACGGCGATCGCCTCGATCCGGACGACGCCAACATCGACGTCACCTACGGGAAGGACCCGCTCGGATTCGGGCCCGACGAAGTCGGATCGCACCGCGCCTCGGAGAGCCCCTTCGGGCTCCACGACCTCTCCGGCAACGTCTGGGAGTGGGTCCGCTCCTCGCTCGTCGACGGCGGGCGGGTGGCGCGCGGCGGCAGCTACTACTTCAACACCAGCGCCGCGCGCGTCACCAACCGCGAGCTGCCGGAGGCCGACTTCCGGGACGTGACGGTCGGGACCCGCCTCTGCGCTTCGCTCCCGAAGTGATAGCGTGCGGAAGGCCCGTGCGCGTGCTGCTCCTGATGCCGACCACCACCTACCGGGCCGACGACTTCCTCGCGGCGGCCGACCGGTTGGGGGTGGAGGTGGTGCTGGGGAGCGACCGGTGCCACCTGCTCGAGTCGCAAGGGGCG
>CAYJRR010000119.1:0-14077 GCA_964372275.1 uncultured bacterium | reverse complement strand
ACCCCGATCCCGCGCACGCTGCACATGAGCCTCTCCGGGCTACGAGATCTTTCGTTGATCGAGACCCCGCCGGAGGACCGCCTCCCGATCCGGACCTTCGTCGCCAAGTGGGAGGCCGGAGTGATCCGCGAGGCGATCCTGCGGGAGCTCTCCCGCGGCGGGCAGGTCTACGTGGTCCACAACCGCGTCCGGAACATCGGCGCGGTGGCGAGCTACGTGCAGAAGGTGGTCCCGGAGGCGCGGCTCGGGATCGCGCACGGGCAGATGGCCCCCGACGACCTGGAGCAGGTGATGGTCGACTTCGTCGACCGCAAGTACGACGTCCTGGTCTGCACCGCGATCGTCGAATCCGGCCTCGACATCCCAAGCGCCAACACGATGATCGTCAACCGCGCCGACCGCTTCGGCCTCGCCCAGCTCTACCAGCTGCGCGGGCGCGTCGGCCGGTCCAGCCAGCGAGCCTACTGCGTCCTGCTGGTTCCGCCCGGGGACGTGATCTCCGCCGACGCGCTGGAGCGCCTGTCGGCGATGCAGGAGTTCACCGAGCTGGGGAGCGGCTTCCGCGTGGCGCAGCGCGATCTCGAGATCCGCGGCGCCGGCAATCTCCTCGGCAGCTCGCAGTCCGGGTTCATCCACGCCGTCGGATTCGACCTCTACTGTTCGTTGCTGAAGAAGGCGGTCGACGAGCTGAAGGGGCAAGCCCCCGAGCCGGAGATCGAGCCGGAGATCAACCTGCGCGTCGCGGCGGCCATCCCGGAGGGCTACATCCAGGACCCGCGATACCGGGTCGGCTTCTACCGGCGTCTCTCGGCCGCCAGGGAGGAGGAGGAGCTGACCCAGGTGCGGGACGAGCTGCGCGATCGGTTCGGCGTCCTCCCGCAGGAGGTCGACAACCTGATCGCGGTGCTGCGCCTGCGCCGCACCTTGCAGGGCTTGGGGATCCGCGACCTGGCCTTCGACGGACGGGAGCTGGTCCTGGCATTTGCTCCTGTCACCCGGGTGAATCCGGAACGCCTGGTGCGGATGGCGGCGCGGGAGCCGAAGCGGTTCAAGCTCACTCCGGACCAGCGCTTCCGGGCGCGGGTCGCCGACCGGGCGAAGGTCCTCGAAGAGGCGAAGGCGCTCCTTGAACTACTCCGGTGAAGGTGGTAGATCCCACCGACGAAATTCGCCCCGGACAGGCCCTGGGAGCGCGCTCGGGCCTGACGGGCGTGGCAGGCACCCAGAACGTGAGGTCTTCATGAAGCGGTCGGCACTCCTCCTGGCATCCGTGTTCGCAGCGTCCTCCTCCCTCGCCGTCGTCGCCGGCTGCGGCGATACCGCCGGCGCCGGTGGGATCCCGAAGATCGAGGTCAAGCCCTACAAGAAGGAGGCGGGCGGTTCGGGCCTCGCCAACGTCAATGGGTCGGACATCACCTCCAAGGAGATGGACGAGCGCGTCAACCGCTCGACCTTCCAGAACGCCTCCGAGGTGACGGCGGAGAAGCGCAAGGAGTTCCTGGAGGAGCTGATCTCCAACGAGGTGCTCTACCAGGAGGCCAAGGCCAAGGGCTACGCCGACCATCCGCGCGTGAAGATGATGATGGTCAGCCTCCTCCAGCGCGATGCGCTGGGGAACAACGCCGAGGCGCCGACGATCCCCGACGCCGAGACGAAGAAGTACTTCGATTCCCACCACGAGGAGTACGTGATCCCGGAGAAGGTCCGGGCGCGCCGCATCCTGGTGCAGTTCGGGTCGGACGAAGGGGAGGCCAAGAAGAAGGCGGAGGAGATCCGCAAGCGCGCCACCGCCAAACCGGAGGATTTCGGCAACCTGGCGATGGAGGTGTCGGAGGGGCCGGAGAAGGCCCGCAAGGGGGAGCTCGGTTACTTCGCCGCGTCGGGGCGTGACGGCCTGAACCAGACGATCGTCACCAAGGCGTTCGCCCTGAAGAACGGAGAGATCAGCTCGGTCTTCAAGACCGACGAAGGGTGGAACATCGTCAAGGTCGAGAACCGCGCTCCGCGGACCGAGCGGACCTACGACCAGGTGAAGAAGTCGATCGAGCGCAAGCTCCTCACCGAGCGGCGCAAGCAGATGCTCGACAACTACATCGCCGAGCTGAAGAACAACGCGAAGGTCACGGTGAACGACGACGCGCTGGCGAGCTACGTGCCGACGATCCAGCCGAAGCCGGCCTTCAATCCGCAGATGATCCAGCAGATGCAGTCGCTGGGGATGGGCGGCGGCGCCGGCCATCCGGAGATGCCGGGGGCGCCGGGGGCGTCGTCGGTGATGGTTCCGAGCGCGGCGAAGGCGGGCGGGGACGGGCACGACCACTAGGTCGCCCTACGCGGAAGATCCGGCAAGGGGCTTCGCGGGTGCGAGGCCCCTTGCTGTTGGGGGCGGCAGGAGGCGGTCGGACGGACATGCCGGAAAATGGAAAATGGAAAATGGAAAATGGAAAACCGGCCAACGGAGGCCGGGCGCTACGCGTTCCATTTGCCGGTTTTCCATTTTCCATTTTCCATTTTCCATTTCTTCTTCTGGCGACTCTCGCCGTCGTGGCGACCTTTTCCGCCTGCCGCCGGGCCCCCAAGGACGGTGGTCCCTCCGGCGACGAGACGGTCCTCCAGGTCGGCGACCGGGTGATCACGCTGCGCGAGTTCTTCGAGTCGTTCGACCGCGCCAAGCTGGAGCGGGGGATCGCGGGCGACCCGAAGGCCTCGGCGGCGCTTCGCACGGCGCTGGTGGCGGAGATGATCAAGCGTGAGCTGATCCTGCAGTACGCCAAGCAGAAGGGGATCACGATCAAGCCGGACGAGACGGCGGCGGAGATCGCGCGGATCCGGGCGCACTATCCCGGCGACTCCTTCCGGGAGATGCTGGCCGAGCAGTACGTCGCCTACGACGAATGGGTCGAGCGTCAGAAGGTGCGGCTTCTGGTGGAAAAGGTCGTCTCCGAGGAGCTGGAGAGCAAGATCGTGGTCGGCGAGGAGGAGGCGCGGGCGTGGTTCGAGCGCCATCCGGAGGTGGCCAAGGAGCCGGAGCGTGTTCGCGTCCGGCAGATCCTCCTTTCGTCGGAGGAGGAGGCGAATCTGGTGCGGAGCCGGCTGGCGCGTGGCGAGGAGTTCGCCGAGCTCGCGCGGGAGAAGTCGGTGAGCCCCGAAGGGAAGACCGGTGGCGACCTCGGCGTCTTCTCGCCCGGGCAGGTGCCGGACGGTCTGGAGATCGTCTTCACGCTTCCGGAGAACGTGCCCTCCCCGGTGGTGCAGAGCGCCTACGGCTTCCACGTCTTCAAGGTCTCGGAGCACACACCGGCCCGGACCTTGAGTTTCGACGAGACGCGCGACAAGGTGACCGAGTCGGTGCGGCGGGAGAAGATCGAGAAGGCGTTCCCGGCGTGGCTCGAGCAGATTTCCAACGGAATGAAGGTGTCCCGAAATGACGCGATCCTGGCGGCGTTGGAGTAGCGCGGTCGCCCTGGCGGCAGCGGCGCTCGCGGCGGCGGCGGGCGCCGGCGCGGAGGTCGTCGACCGCATCGTGGCGGTGGTGAACGACGAGATCGTCCTGCTCTCCGAGCTCGGCCGGCAGGCCGCCCCCTACGAGGAGCGCGCCATGGCCGAGGCCCCCGATCCGGTCGGTCGGGCGCTGGCTCGGAGCGAAGTGCGGGCCAAGGTCCTCGACGGGATGATCGCCGACAGGCTCGTCGAGGAGCAGGCGAGGGAGCTGGGGGTCCAGGTCTCGCAGAAAGAGATCGACGCGGAGATCGGCCGGCTGAAGAAGGAGAACGGTCTCGACGAATCGGAGTTCAAGAGACAGATGGCGCGTCAGGGGTTCACCGACGCGTCGCTGCGGGACTATCTCCGCAAGTCGCGGCAGCGGCAGAAGGTGATCGAGGCGCGTGTCCAGCCGCGCGTCGCCATCAGCGATACCGAGATCCGCGCCTACTACCAGGCGAACTTCCAGAACGACGACGAGGTGCGGGTGCGGATGATCTCCAAGCGGATCCCGCAAGCGGCCTCCCGCGCCGAGACGGAGCGGGTGCGGTCGGGACTGGAGGCGATACGCGTCCAGGTGACGACCGGCGGCAAGGAGTTCGCGGCGATCGCGCGGGTCGAGACCGAAGGGCCGAATCCGGGGCAGGGCGGGGACCTGGGCTGGTTCGCCCGCGGCGACGTCGCCCCCGAGATCGAGCGCGCCGCCTTCGCGCTCGCCGCCGGTCAGGTCGGGCCGGTGATCGAGTTCGGCGGCGCCTTCCATCTCCTGCAGGTGGTCGAGCGCCGGGAGCGTCCGGCGAAGCCGTTCGAGGAGGTGCAGGATCGGATCCGCGCCCTGCTGTTCAACCAGGCGGCGGAAAAGGAGTACGAACGGTGGGTGGCGGAACTGCGCTCCAAGGCGTTCGTCGAGGTCCGTCTCGACGGCCCGGTCGCGGTCGAAGCTCCGGCGCCACCGTCGGTTCCTGCTCCGCCGGTCGCGCCTTCGACTCCGGCGCCGCCGCCCTCCCCGTGAGCCGGCGCCGTTCGGACGGCGGCCCGATCGTCGCGGTGACGATGGGAGATCCCCGAGGGATCGGCCCCGAGATCGTCGCGAAGGCGATCGCCGCCGGACATGGACGAAACGTCGTCGTGTGCGGTGACGCGGAACTGCTCGCGCGCACCGCGAAGCGCCTGCGTCTGCGCGCGGCCTCGGCGACGGTGTTGCACCTGCCGGCATCCGCGTCCGACGGCGGCGTCGCCTACGTGTCGATGGCGCACGAGCTCTGCATGAGCGGCACGGCGAAGGCGATGGTCACCGGACCGATCCGCAAGCTGGCTCCGTGGCGGGCGGGCGGGCCGGCCCCCGGTCACACCGAGCTCTTGTCGCGGTGGTCGCGGGTCCGGCCCACCGCCACGATGCTGATGGTCTCGCCGCGCCTCAAGGTGGCGCTGGTGACCAACCACCTGCCACTGTCGCGGGTCGCTCGGTCGATCACGCGCGACGCCGTGCTGATCACGATTCGCCGCGCGCACCAGGCGCTCCGGCGCGAGTTCGGGATCCACCGTCCGCGCCTCGTGGTGCTCGGGTTGAACCCGCACGCCGGAGAGGGAGGGAAGATCGGCCGCGAGGAGGCGCGGACCATCGCCCCGGCCGTTGCAGCGGCGCGCGCGCAGGGGATTCGCGTCGACGGGCCGCTCCCCTCCGACTCGGCGCTGCATCTCGCGCGCCGCGTGGCCGGCGGGAGGCCGCCCCGTTGGGACGCGGTGGTGGCGATGTTCCACGACCAGGGGCTGATCCCCGCGAAGCTCGAGGGGTTCAGGCTGGCGGTAAACGTTTCGCTCGGGCTTCCATACGTGCGCACCTCCGTCGACCACGGGACGGCTTATGACATCGCGGGGAGGGGGATCGCCGACCCGTCTTCGTTGATCGCCGCGCTGAAGTTGGCGCGTACTCTCGCGAAGTCCGCGGCGAGCGGGGGGTGAGAGGTTCGATGGCCGGTTCGACGATTCGCTTCGGGACCGACGGATGGCGCGGCGTCATCGCCGAGGAGTTCACCTTCGAACGGGTGCGATGGGTGGCCGCTGCGCTCGCCGACGAGATCGAAGCGCGATGCGCCGTCGCGGCCGACGGCGGAACCGGCCGCGGCGCCGAGCCGGCGGTGGTCGTCGGCTTCGACCGCCGCTTCCTCTCGGCGGAGTTCGCGCGCGCGGTGGCGGAGGTGATGGCGGGGGCCGGCATTCGCGTGCTGCTCGCGGCCGGCGACGTTCCGACCCCGGCCGTCTCGGTCGCGGTGCGCGACCGCGGTGCGGTCGCCGGCGTGGTGATCACCGCCAGCCACAACCCGAGCCGCTGGAACGGATTCAAGATCAAGGAGTCGTTCGGCGGCTCCGCGTTGCCGGAGACGACGGCACGGATCGAGCGGGCGGTGCAGCGGCGAGCCGACGCGGCGAAGCGCCTTCCGCGCATGCCGTTCGAGGAGGCGACGCGCCGCGGCCGCGTCGAGGTGGTCGATCTGCGGTCGCCCTACCTCGACGTGCTGCGGAAGTCGGTCGACCTTCCCGCGATCGGGAAGGCGCGCCTGCAGGTGGTCGTCGATCCGATCCACGGCGCGGGGGCCGGCGTACTGCTCCCCCTCCTCCTCGAAGCCGGCCTCGACGCGCGCGAGATCCGCGGCGATCCGAATCCGACCTTCGGCGGCGTGAACCCCGAGCCGATCGACGAGAACCTGGCGGAGCTCCGCCGCGCAGTGAAGGCCCGACCGGGCGATCTGCCTGCGATCGGCCTCGCGCTCGACGGCGATGCCGACCGGATCGGTGCCGTCGACGAGGAGGGAGAGACGTTCGACGCCCACCGTGTCTTCGCTTGTGTCCTTCGGCACTTGCTTCGGGGGCGCGGCCTGAAGGGGACGGTGGTGCAGACGATCTCCTCGACCGTGATGGTCCGCCGGCTGGCACGGGCCGCCGGGTGCGAGCGGATCGAGACGCCGATCGGCTTCAAGCACATCGCCGAAAAGATGCTCGCCGGTGGCGTGCTGATCGGAGGGGAGGAGAGCGGCGGTCTCGGATTCCGCTTCCACCTCCCGGACCGCGACGGATCGCTGTCCGCCCTGCTCCTGCTGGAGGCGTGCGCCCACGCCGATCTTCCACCTCGCAAACTGCTGGAGGCGATCTTCGAGGAGGTCGGAGAGTGGCATTACGCGCGCGTCGACCTGCACCTCGATCCCGCGCACGCGGCGGAGACGGTCGAGAAGGTGCGGCGATTGGCGCCGGCGACGGTGGCGGGCCGGGGGGTCGCGGAGCGCTCGGATCGGGATGGGGTGAAGCTCACGTTGGAAGGAGACTCCTGGCTGCTCCTGCGGCCGTCGGGGACAGAGCCGGTGCTTCGGATCTACGCCGAGGCGGAAAGTCCGGAGCAGGTGAGGGTCCTCCTCGCCGCCGGCCGGGAGATGGTCGGAGTCATCGGATCGGACCCGGTCGGATCCGACCCGCGTCGGAGTCGGTAACGGGTACCGTTCCCGATCGGATCGAACGGCGCGCGGTTCGGGACGGGGAGTCTCCGGTGGAGCGCACCCGCCGCGTAGCTTTGCCTGGATTCTCCATGGTGAGGAGCCGACGCCGCGCGCGGTGTGCGGCGAAAACCCCGCGGCCGCTCAAGGAGTAGACGGCGTGACGGCGCCGGCGCCCCCCTGCACGGTTGTTGCTACGTCCGGCTCCGAGGAGGACGGCCACCATGAGGACGACGCGTTTCGTGTTCGCGGCGACGCTGCTCGCTCTCGTCGCGGCATGTCAACCGGCCGACCTCTCCGGAGACGCGCCGCGTGATCCCGAACCGCCGAAGACGCTCGCGCTCCCGCGGGTGCGGTGGATGGACGACTTCCTCGGCGTGGCGATCGATCCCCGTTATGCGCTCTCGCTCGGCGGAAGCGGTGCGGCCGACGTCGCCCGCGGTGGTCCGATCGGAGGGGCGATGTCGCTCTCGACGACCGAGGCCGAAGGTGTGGCGCGGGTGCGCTTCGGCGAGGATCCGCACACCGGCATGAACGACGTCCGCCCGTTCAGCGCCGACAAGAACGT
The DNA here is from genome assembly GCA_964372275.1 of uncultured bacterium. Classification (GTDB taxonomy): domain Bacteria; phylum CAYJRR01; class CAYJRR01; order CAYJRR01; family CAYJRR01; genus CAYJRR01. The sequence goes on along the minus strand of CAYJRR010000119.1, from coordinate 6,544 downwards.
CGTCTACGAAGCGCGGGTCATGTTCAGCACGGCCGACGACCTCCAGGCGACGGTCGGCTTCATCGGTCTGCACGACCCCTACAACGTGATCGCGGCGATCTACGCCTCGACCGTCGCGCCGACCTGGCAGTTCGAGGTCAACAACGAGGCGACCGGCGCCTACGGCCAGTTCCTCACCGACTTCCGTCACACCCCGGGCGAGTGGGCCGTCTTCAGGATCGTCACCACCCGCGGCGCCGACGGAACGCCCCCCACCGCCACCCTCTTCATCGACGGCGTCGAGCGCGCCACCGCCACCGTCGAAGGCCGCGTTCCGACCGGCGGCCTCACCCCCGAGTTCCAACTCTGGAACCTGCAACGTCCCGACGGCACCCGCGCCCCCACCACCCTCTGGGTCGACTACCTCTCCGTCGAACAAGACCGCTGACCCCAATCGAAAATATGGGTTGCCCACATTAACAGAGCTGGCTAATATGGGTCCGTGAAAACCACCATGGATCTGCCCGACGATCTGCTTGTCCGGGCGAAGCGCCTGGCGCGGAGGACGGGACGGCCGCTGCGGTCGGTCGTCGAAGAAGGGCTCCGCCTCGTCCTGGCCGCGTCGGTCCGGCCTAGCCCCTACGAGCTTCCAGACCGAAGCGTGGGGGACTCGCGACGTCCGAACCCGCTGGAGGCCTTGAGCTGGCAGGAACTTCGGTCCGAGATCTACGGCGGCCGGTAGGCACGCATGCTCGCGGTCGACACCAACGTGCTGGTGTATGCCCACCGCCGCGAGGCGCCGGAGCACGTGGTGGCCTCGGAGCGTCTTCGCCTGCTCGCCACGGGGGTCGCAGGCTGGGCCATCCCATGGCCCTGTATCTACGAGTTCTTCAGCGTGGTGACCAGCGCGCGGATTTGGAAGGGAACGGAGAGCACCCCCAACCAGGCGTGGGAGCAGATCGCCGCATGGACCGGTTCCCCCTCGTTGCGACTTCTGGGGGAGACGGACGAGTTCCTGGCCGTGCTCGAGCGGCTGTTGCGGCGACCCCGCGTACGGGGCCCCGTGGTGCACGATGCGCGCGTCGCCGCGCTGTGTCTCGCGCACGGCGTCGAGGCGCTGCTTTCCCGTGACCGGGACTTTTCGCTCTTTCCGGAATTGCCGCTCGACAACCCCTTCCCCTAGATACGAGACCCTGCCGGGGCGACGAACGACGCCCCCCGTCGACAATGATCTGGACGAGGCGCGCGTCCGACGGCCGTATGATCGGTCTTGTATGCGATGTTCCAAGAGCCGGCGAACGTGGTTGGTCACGGCTCTCGCCCTCGCGGCGCTCGCATCGGAGGGGTGCCGGAGGGAGCGGGTGATGGTCGAGCGACCCGTATTGGTGCGGCCCGGCGGGGCGCCTGTTTCGCCGGAACTTGCAGATGCCGTCCGGCCGGACGAGCAGCTGCGCGAGATCCTGGCGCGACTAGGCCCCGCGGAACAGGACGTCGGTTCGGGGCTGCACGTGCTCCGGTGGAGCGTAACCGATGGGTCAACGCTGACCATTTCGACCACGGGCGATCCAGAGAGACCGCCGATTTCGATCTCGCGGGCTTCCCGGATGCCGTGACGCCCGCGCGGCCGACGGGTCGAGGTCAATGGCGATGACCACCCTTGACGGCCACGTCAAAGGCCCTTCCCCAGCGGGCGGGCGGCGGCTAGCATCCCCGCCCCATGGCCTACGAGACGATCCTCTACGACGTCGCCGACCGGGTCGCGCGGGTGACGATCAACCGGCCGGACAAGCGGAACAGTCTCAACCCGACCGTCATCGCGGAGCTCGTCGCCGCGTTCCGGGCGGCAGACGGCGATCCCGGAGTCGGGGCGATCGTCTTGACCGGGGCCGGAGACAAGGCGTTCTGCGCCGGGGCCGACCTGGGCGGCGGCGGGATGATCGGGGCCTCCGGGGTGTTCGACCGGCACGAAGCGGGGCGGCCGTTCCTGGAGCTGTTCCGGACGATGCGCGCGCTCGGCAAGCCGATCGTCTGCGCGGCGAACGGACACGTGCTGGCCGGCGGGCTCGGCGTGGCGTTGGCTTGCGATCTGCTGGTGGCGGTCGACGATGCCGACTTCGGGACCCCCGAGATCAACGTGGGCCTGTTCCCATACGTGATCATGGCGACGATCGTCCGCAACACCTCCCACCGCAAGCGGATGCTGGAGCTCCTGCTCACCGGCGAAAAAATCCGCGGACGCGAGGTGGTCGAGCTCGGTTGGGCCAATCGCGTCGTGCCGCGCGCCGAGCTCAACACCACCGTCGACGCGCTCGCCAAGGGCCTGGCGGGGAAGAGCGCTGCGATCCTGAAGCTCGGACGCCGCGCCTACTACGCCATGTCGGAGATGAGCTTCGACCAGGCGCTCGAATACCTGCAATCGATGCTGACGGTGAACACCCTCACCGAGGACGCCGCCGAAGGGGTCGCCGCTTTCGTGCAGAAGCGCGCACCGTCCTGGAGGAACCGCTGATGGAAAAGGTGATCGTCTCCTGCGCGCTCTCCGGCGTCGCCGCCAACCGGGCGCAGTGCCCCGGCATCCCCTACACCCCGGAGGAGTACGCCGAGGAGTCGCGCCGGGCGGCCGAGGCGGGGGCGTCGATCGTCCACATCCACGCGCGCAAGCCCGACGGCGTTCCATCGCAGGACGTGGAGGACTACCGGGCGATCCGCGACGCGATCGTGAAGAAGGTCCCCGACCTGATCATCAACTTCTCCACCGGCGCCATCGGCTTCACCCGCGAACAGCGGATCGCCAGCGTCACCGCCTGCAAGCCGGACATCGCCGCCCTCAACATGGGGACGATGAACTACGCCAAGTACTCGGAGAAGAGGAAGGGCTTCGTCTTCAACTTCGTCTTCCAGAATCCGTTCGACGACATCCTCTACTACCTGCGGACGATGAACGAGGTCGGCGTCCGGCCGGAGATGGAGTGCTTCGACGTCGGGCACGTGGCGAGCGCGATGCCGATCATCGACATGGGCATCCTGAAGCCGCCGTACGACTTCAGCTTCATCCTCGGCGTCGACGGCGGCGTCCCGGCCACCACCCGCAACGTCCTGACGATGGCCGACAACCTCCCGCCGAACAGCCACTGGCAGGTGATCGGCATCAGCCGCGACCAATGGCGCCTGTGCGCGGCGGCGCTGTCGATCGGCGGAAACGTGCGGGTCGGTTTCGAGGACAACTTCTACCTTCCCGAGGGGACGATGGCCCGCTCGAACGGCGACCTCGTCGAGCGCGTCGCGCGGCTGGCTCGCGATACCGGGCGCGACGTGGCGAGCATCGCCGAGGCCCGGGCGCAGCTCGGCTTGAAGCCGGTCTCGCAGTGATACACTCCGGCGCGCGATGAGCCAGATCACCTCCCCGATGGTCGGAAAGATCTTCAAGATCGAGTGCACGGTGGGACAGTCGATTTCGCCGGGCGACGTGGTCGTGATTCTCGAGTCGATGAAGATGGAGATGCCGGTCGAGTCGGAGGTGGCCGGGACGGTGAAGGAGATCCCGGTGAAGATCGACCAGACGGTGCAGGAAGGGGACGTCCTCGTCGTCCTCGGGTAGGACGGGCGCGGACGGTCGCCCGTGGTCGCCGGGAACGGACGGAACGGCGCCTCCTCGGCGGATCACGATCCGCTCCCGGAAAGCTCGATCGCGGCGATTCAGCTGGCGGTCGCCCGCCTCGAACACGGCGCCCGGGAGCTGACGGCGATCGCGTGGATCGCCCCCGTCTTCCTCGCCGGACTGGAGCTGGCCATCGCGGGTTTCGTCGCCGGCGGGAAGGCCGACCGCTCGGCCGCGCAGCGGCCGCTCGACCTCGCCCTGTTCATCGCCTACGGCGCGGCGCTGGCGGTCCTCGCGGTCCGCGCGCGTCGGGGGAGCTCCCGGACCCGGCGTCTCCTCCCCGAGCTGCTCTCCGCCGACCCCGAGGCCCGGGATCTCGCGCGCGCCCACGTGCTGCGCCTCGCGGGCCCGCCGTTCGCCCGCCGCCTCGCCGCCTGGGTCGGCGGGCACGGATGCGCGCTGTTCCTCGGCCTGGTGGCAATCGCCTTCGTCGCCTCGAACCTGTTGCCGCTGCCCGATCCGGTCTGGCTCGCGGTCTTCGTCTCGACCGCCGTCGCGATCGACCTGCGATGGCGCGCGATGGTGACCGCCGCCGCGGCGACGGTTCCGGCGAAGGCGTATCCTTGACCGGATGCGCCGGCAGCCGATCCTGTTGATCGCCGGAACCGTCGCCGTTCTGGCGTGCGGTCGCGAGGGCTTGCGCGAGGCCTCTCCGGCCTTCGTCGGCGGCCCCCTTCCGCGCGAGCTCCTCCGGTTCCCGTTCGGCGATGGACGCGATGGCTCGCGGACGATCACCGAACTGGTCGAAGAGGATCCCTGCGTCGTGCTCCAGGTCGCGACCGGCGCGACGATCTCGATCGCCGGCACCGAACCGCTCCTCCCGGGGGACCGGCTCCTGCTCTGGCAGGTCCAGGGCGAGAACGTCTCCACCGTCGGAACGACGACGGCCGGCACCCTCGTCCTCGGGTCGGCCGGCCTCTGGGAGATCGTCGTGGTGGCCGGCTCGGGAACGACGGCGGTCCTCGTCGATCCCCCGCCGATACACGGATACGCCACACGCGGGACGGGCCGGGCGCAGGCCTGCCGGCTCAAGCAGTACCGGAACGTCACCGTCACGCCGGCCGGGCGAGTGAGAGCGCGGGGATGGGACGGAGGTTCGGGGGGCGTGCTCGGCTTCTTCGTCTTCGGAACGCTGACGGTGGAGGGCCACCTGCGTGCGTCGGACGGCGGTTTTCGCGCCGGTCTCCTGACGAACGGCGGGAGCGAGGCGAACATCATCGACGAAACCGTCGGCGTCGCGGGACTCGCCGGCGGGAAGGGTGAAGGGATCGACGGGACGTCCTTCGGGACGTACGGGCGGGGAAACGTGGCCAACGCCGGCGGGGGCGGGAACGGTCACAACGCCGGCGGCGGCGGCGGCGGAAACGGCGGCGGCGGAGGCCGTGGGGGCGCACAGTGGGCCGGGTTCGGGGTCAATCCGGCGACGGCCGGCCGCCCGGGCCGCCGGATCGACGCGTCGGTGCTCGAGCGCCTCACCTTCGGCGGCGGAGGCGGCGCCGGACACGAAAACATCACGAACGGCAGCTTCGGCACCACCGGCGGCATGGGTGGTGGCGTGATCCTCGTCTTCGCTGGGACGCTGAAGGGGACCGGCCTCTTCCACTCGAACGGAAACAGCGTGAACCAGGCGTCGTGCGACGGTGCCGGCGGGGGCGGCGGCGGCGGAACGATCGGGATCTTCGTCGGCTCGTCGGAGTTCCAGGGGGTCGTGCAGGCGATCGGCGGGAAGGGCGGCAGCTCCGCGTGCTCCGGGAACGCCCAGGGTCCGGGTGGTGGCGGAGGAGGGGGTCGAATCCTGGCGGCGGGGGATGCGTTCCGGGGGGTCGTCTTCGACGTGGACGGCGGCCTGAACGGTTTGACCGATGGAGCCTACCCGTCGTGGTACGCCACGGCGGGATCCGCCGGAACGGTGGAGGCGCTGGCCGAGTTGCCGTGAGCGCCGCCGCCGGGAGCGGGGACCCCCTCCTGTTGAGCACACGGTCGGCGCCGACGCGGGGTGTATTCTGTCGAATGGATGCGCCTTCCGCTCGTCTGCTTGACCATGCTCGGAATCGGTGTCGCCATCGCCGCCTGCGGCCGGGAGGGCCTGGACGACGGCGAGCCGCCACGGCCTTCGCCGTCGATCGAGCTCCCCTCCGACGCCTTCGACGCCGTCCGTTTCGAGCCGTTCGGCGACGGCCGTGACGGTTCGCTGGTCGTCACCTCCAACGTTTCCATCAACAGCTGTGCCCGGGTCGAGGAGACGAACGGCGCCCGCGTCGTCCTGTCGCCTCCGCTCTCGTTGCAACGCGGCGATCGGCTGCTCCTGTGGGAAACGCAGAACGCCAGCTTCGCGACCTCGGGCGATACCACGGGTGGGGTTTCGTTCGCCGGGAACGGCGTCGACCTCGGACGGTGGGAGATCGCGCGCGTCTCCACGAGCGGAGACGGATGGCTGGATCTCGCGGGCCTCGAACGGCACTACGGATCGGGCGCGCTTGCCCGGGCGCAGGCCTGCCACCTTCCGCAGTTCGCCAGCGTCACCGTGACGTCGGGCGGGTCGCTCTTCGCGCCGGCGTGGAACGGGACCTTCGGCGGGGTGGTGGCGTTCTTCTCGAGCGGTGTCGTCGTCGTCGAGTCGGGCGGCGAGATCGAGGCCTCGGCCAAAGGCTTCCGGGGCGGCGCGGGACGGGACACCGCCGACGTGACCCAGGACGTACACGAGGAGAACACCTTGCCACCGCGGGGCGGTTTCAAAGGCGAGGGGGTCGATCGGGATTCGGTCGCCCTCTACGGCCGGGGAAACATCGCGAACGGCGGAGGCGGTGGAAACGGACTGAACGGCGGGGGCGGGGGCGGCGGGACCGGCGGCGGCGGCGGCCGCGGCGGATGGCAGTTCAACAGCGCCGGAACCGACCACCAGACCGC
>CAYJRR010000118.1:0-14155 GCA_964372275.1 uncultured bacterium | reverse complement strand
ATTTTTTTTTTTGTGTTTTTTGGGGGGGGGCCCCCCCCCCGGGGGGGGGGGGGGGCCGGGGGGGGCCGGGGGGGGGGGGGCCCCCCCCCGCCGCCGCCGGCGCGGGCGGCGATCTCGGCACGGTCGGGCTCCCGCGCGGCGTCGACCAGACGCAGCAGGTTGGCCACGCGCTGCGGCCCGTCGGGCTTGAGGCCGAAGGCGGCGAGCGCGCCGGTCTCCGTAAGAATACGTTGCAGCAGCCGGTAGGGAGCGGTCGACAGCCGCGCCCGGTGCCACGCGTGCAGGCTCGCCAGCGCGCGCCCGACCGTCCCCCGGTCGGGCGTAGGTTGCGGGACGAAGCTTCCGCGGGCGTGTTTCCAGAGCAGCAGGTCGAGGTCGGACGCGCCGAAGAAGGGGCTCTTCAGCGCGGCGACGACCATTCGCTCGTCGTGCGGATCGTCGACGGCGTGGCAGACGGCGGCCAGCGCCCGCACCTCCTGACGCTCCCAAAGCGCGCGCCCGCCGACGACCACGTAGGGGATCCCCGCGGCGCGGAAGGCGCGCTCGAACGCGGGGAGCGAGCTCTTCCGGTTGCGGAGCAGCACCACCATGTCGCCGTACGCCGCCGGCCGGTCGGCGCCGCCGCGGCGATCGCGCACCGCCCACCGGCCCAGGGCGCGGTCGCGCAACAACGCGGCGACGCTCCGCGCCTCCGCGTCCCGGCACGCGCCGACCGTCTCGAAGACCGACCCCTCCGGCGGCCGGAGCACGTGCACGCCGCTCCCCTCCGAGGAGCGCTCCTCCGCGGCGTCGATCGGCGCGTAGGGGATCTGGTACCGCGCGCCGTCCGAGGGGGCCTGGATCAGACGCGCGAAGACGGCGTTCACCCAGGCGACCACCGGCTCGCGGGACCGGAAGTTTGTGGAGATCCGCTCCACCGATGAACGGGCCGCGAGCCGCTCGCGCGCGCGCGCGTAGGTTTCGATGTCGGCTCCGCGGAAGGAGTAGATCGACTGCTTCGGGTCGCCGACCAGGAGCAGGGCGCACCGTTCCCCTTCGCCGCCCAGGGCGAACGCCGTTTCGCACTGCAAGCGGTCGGTGTCCTGGAACTCGTCGACGATGAGGTGACGGATCGACGCGCGCAGCGACCGGGCGACGTCGGGACGGTCGCGGAGCAGGCGCGCCACGTGGCGGAGCAGGTCGTCGAAGTCGAGCGCGCCGCGGCGTCGCTTCTCCTCCTCGTAGGCGCGGACGAAGCCGGAGGCGACCCAGGCGGCGAGGCGCGCGCAGAGGTCGTGCCGCGCGGCCGACGCGGCGGCGCGCCACGCCTCCTGCAACCGCTCCATCGTCTCGCGCGCGGCGGCGAGGGACGCCGCATCGCGCCACCCCTCCTTCCGCCCCACGCGGGAGAACGATCCGTCGAACGGATCGTCGGAGAGGAGCCGCCTCCGGCGCTCGTCCTCCGGAAGCGCGCGATACCGGTCGACGTAGGTGGCGGCTTCGCGAAGCCGCGCGGCGAGCCGGTCGCCCGGACCGAGCGCGAGCATCCCCGCGGACCGTGGATCGAGCGCAACGAGCGTCTCACCGAGCGTCGCGCCGGCTAGGGCGGCACCTCCCGGTACCGGGAGTGCCCCGGGCAGCGCGTCGCGCCGGTCGACGAGGGCTTCCGCGAGGTGGCGCAGACCCTTCAGCCACCCCTCGGCGGTCATTCCGGGGATCTCCTCCAGCGGCGTCGCGGTCTGGCCGGACAGCGCGCGTCCGATCCACGCCTCCCACGTCCGGTCGAACAGGGCGCGCGCGTCGTTCTCGTCGAGCACGCTGAAGAGCGGGTCGATCGCCGCCTCGATCGGATGCTCGCGGAGGATCCGCGCGCACCAGGAGTGGATGGTGGTGACCGACGCGCGTTCGAGCTCGCCGAGCGCGAGGCGGCAGCGCGGATCGTCGGAGCGGCGCTCCAGCGCCTCGCGGACGCGCAGCTTGAGCTCGCCGGCCGCCTTCTCGGTGAAGGTGATGGCGACGATGCGCGAGATCGGGACGCCGGAGGCGACCAGGTTCGCGATGCGGTCGACGATCAGCGACGTCTTTCCGGTGCCGGCCCCCGCCTCGACCAGCAGGCTCCGGTCGAGCGCCTCGCGCACCGTGCGCCGCGCCTCCTCGTCGGGCAGCGTCGTCGCGCTCATCGGAACTCCTCCCGGCGGGCGAGCAGCGCGCGGAGCGCCGGATCGTCCGCCTTGGCGGCGAACGCGACGTCGTGGCCCGGTCCGCAGACGACGGCGACATCGCACCCGGCGCAGGCGTCGTCGTCCTGGAGGAACGGGAACCGGCCGGCGGCGGAGTCGGCGGTCAGTCGCGCGATGAGCGCCCGCAGCCGTTCGAGCGTCGCGTCGTCGATCGAAAGCTCCGCCCGTTCGAACCCCCCGCGCTGCGTGCAGTGGTCGTAGGCCGCGACCCAGTCGGCGACCTCCGGAAAGCGACGCTTCGCCGCCAGCACGTAGATCGGCAGTTGGAGCGCCTCCCCCCCGTGGAAGACGCGCGGCTCCGGGTCGCGGCGGGATCCATCGAACGAGAGTCGCGACTTCCCGCTCTTGTAGTCGACGATCCGTCCCCGCCTGCCGTCGCCCGAAAGGTCGAGGCGGTCGATCCGTCCCCGGATCGATCCGACCCCCGCGATCTCCTCCTGGAAGTCGAGCTCGAAGGCCGCCGGGAGGACGCCGGAATCCCGCTCGACCGCGTGGCGCAGCGCCTCTTCCAGATCGCGGCGGATCTCGGCCCTCGCCTGCCGCCAGAGGATCGCCGGGCCGGTGATGCCGCTCTCCTCGAACCGGTCGAGGAGCTCGTCGGCGATCGCGGCGATCCGCGCCTGCGCGGAGGGAAGCCCACCTTCGTCGGGGACCCCGCGTCCGGCGGCGCGTTCTCCGCGCCAGAAGCGCTCCAGCGCGGCGTGGATGATCTCGCCCCGGTCGAGCGGCGACAGCGTCATCTGCCGCTCCGGCTCCTCCAGCTTGGTGAGTGCCAGGCCGTGCTGGAGGAAGTAGCGGTAGGGGCAGCGCGCCCAGGACTCGAGCCGCGTCGCCGACAACACGCCGTCGCCGCCGAGGGCGACCGAGGCCAGGGCGCGGCGGACCTCCTCCGGCGCGTCGGCCGCCGGTTCGAGCCACCCGTCGTAGGCGGTGAAGCGGCGGGTCCCCCACCGTCCTCGTTCGGCGGCGACGGCCGCCCGCCCGAACGGGGAACGGGCGAGAAGCGCCGCCGCCCGCCGGGACCGGGAACGCGGATCGGGATCGGCGTGGAGGTCGCGCGCGTCGGCGAGGAGCCGCTCGATCGGCGTGAGCGCCGCGCTGCGGGACGCGGGGGCCGGATCGAGTCCGAGCCAACGGACGCCGGGCGCGCGGGCGAAGGCCTCGATCGAGAGGGCGCTGCCGGCGCCGCTCGCCTGCTCGACGTGCCGCAGCAGCAGGAGCGACGGCGTCCGTTCCCGCCCCGTGGCGGCGTCGATCCGCGGGAGGGTGAAGACGACGCGCCGGCCGGCGTCGACGGCGAGCCGGAACAACAGCCGTTCCTCGGAGGACGAGGCGGAGCGCAGACTCAACGGGCCGTCGGCGCCGAGGTCCTCCGGCGGATCGTCGGGCGCCTCCTCGAACGGGGCCTCCTCCGCCGAGAGGACGGCGTTGAGCGCCCGCCGCTCGCGGTCCGAGAGCAGCGGATCGGTATGGGCCCGGCGTGGAAAGCGACCCTCCACCATCCCCGGAAGGACGACCAGGTCGAACGGGAGCCCGCGTGCGCGCATCAGGTCGGCGACGAGCGCCCCCCCGCGGTCGCCGTCACGATCCTCGTCGGGAGCGCGGTCGAGGGCCGCGGCGAGCAGCTCCACCGCTTCGCCCAGCGTGCCGAGCCCCAGCTCCTCGCCGGCGGCCGCAAGGCGATCGAGACCGGCGAGCTCGGTCAGCCCCTCCTCGACCGACTCGGAGCCGTCCCCCGGCTCGAAGGAAAACAGCCGCGACGTCGCCGATCGCAGCGCGGAGGCGAGCTCCGACCACCGCCCGCGCTCCGGGATCGAGCGCACGATCTCGGCGAGCTCCGCGACGAACGCCCCGAGCGCGCGGGCCGTCTCGAGTCGCGTCGCGTCGGGCGCCGGACCGACCCGGTCGCCGCGCACGTCGTCGACGGCGGACCGCTCCCGCCGCCGCTCGATCTCGCGGATGCCGGCGGCGACGCGTGTTTTCCATTCCGCCTCCCCTCCGACGACCCCCCACTCGCGCGAGAAGACGTCCCACGCCCCCGGCGCCACGGCGAATCGCACCGGGAGCGTGCCGGCGATCTCGATCACCGTGGGGCGAGGCAGGTCGTCGCGCTTGGCCTCGATCAACCGGAACAGCGCCCGCGCCGCCGTGGCGCAGGAGGCCGGCCGCGTCTCGATCCGCTCGCGGGGGATGCCGGCGTCCTCCATCGCGTCGTCGATCGAAAGGGCCTGCTCCGCCGTCCGCACCAGGACCCCCACCGCCGGCAGCGGACACGCGGCCGCGGCCACGACGCGCGCGACCTCCATCGCCTCGCGCGTCTCGCCGGGGGCGGCGACCACCTCGTACGGCGGATCGGGTTTCGGAGGCGGCGCATCGCCGGCCGGCGTCAGCTCCAGCGTTCCTTGCAGGAAATCGCGCGCCGGTCCGGCGTAGTCGAACGCCGCGTCCTCCGCCCACGGCAGGAACGCCGCCGCCACCTTTCGGCCGGCCAAAAACCCGGCGACCAGGCGGCGCTGCGACCGCGGAAGGTCGTAGAAGCCGTAGAGCATCGCCGCGGCCCCGTCGAGCGCCGGCGAGTCGGCGGCGCGCTCCGCCGCCTCGCGCAGGAGATCGAGATCGTCATGGAAGCCGGCCTCGAGGGTGAGACGTTCCATCCGCCGCCAGATGCCGGCCAGCTCGCGCAGCTTGCGGGCGAGAGGACCACCGCCTTGCGCGCGTCGCTCCGCCACCGACGGGGTGAGGCCCGCCTCCTTCAGATCGCGCACCGTCGCGCGAACCGCTCCGGGAAATCCGTGGGCCTCGCCGATCGGCGCGAAGACGCCGCCGTCCGGCGGGGCGATGGCGCGCGCCACGGTGCGGCGCCACAGGAGCGTCCCGGCGCACGGCGGAAGCGGCGCGAGACCCTGGCCGCGCAGGGTCCGCTCGGCGAGGATCCGCGCCAGGCCGGCCATCGTCACGAAACGGATCCCCGCGTGCCCGTTCGGGAGCGACATCGCGAGATGGCGGGCGAGGTGGCGGCAGAGAAGGGTCGTCGGCGCGAGTACGAAGACCGGCGCCAGTGGATCGGCGGCGCGGAACGACGCGATCTCGACGACGAGCGCCGCCTCCAGCGTGGGCTGGTAGGGACCTAGGTAGAGGAGGCGGCGGGGCCGCATCGTCAGCCGGAGCGGAGGAGCTCGTCCTCGGGCAAACGCCGGAAGTACTCCGCCGTCCGAGCGAGCCCCTCCCGCACCGGGACGGTCGGCGTCCAACCGAGGATCTTCTTCGCCCGCGAGATGTCCGGCTGGCGCACCTTCGGATCGTCGACGGGAAGCGGTTCGTGCACGGGCTCGCTGCGGCTTCCGGTCACCTCCAGCACCAGGCGGGCGAGCTCGGCGACCGAGTACTCCTCCGGATTCCCGAGATTCACCGGGTCGTGGTCCTCGGAGCCCTCCATCAACCGCCAGAACCCTTCGATCAAGTCGGAGACGTAGCAGAAGCTTCGCGTCTGGCTGCCGTCGCCATAGAGGGTGAGCGGTCGCCCGGTGAGCGCCTGCCGAAGGAAGTTCGACACGACCCGGCCGTCGCGCTGCCGCATGCGCGGGCCGTACGTGTTGAAGATGCGCGCGATGCGCGTGTCCACGCCGTGGTAGCGGTGGTACGCCATCGTCATCGCCTCGGCGAACCGCTTCGCCTCGTCGTAGACGCCGCGCGGGCCGACCGGATTGACGTGGCCCCAATAGCTTTCCGGTTGCGGGTGGACCGCCGGGTCTCCGTAGACCTCGCTGGTCGACGCCAGGAAGAACCGCGCCTTCTTCGCCAGCGCCAGTCCCAGCGCGTTGTGCGTGCCGAGCGAGCCGACCTTCAAGGTCTGGATCGGGAGCCGCAGGTAGTCGATCGGCGAGGCGGGGGAGGCCAGATGCCAGACCCGGTCGACCTTCCCCTCGACCTCGATGTGCCGGCTGACGTCGTGCGTCACCAACCGGAAGGCGCCGTTCGATCCGAGATCGGCCACGTTGCGCGCGTGGCCGGTGACGAGGTTGTCGACGCAGGTCACGCGCTGACCGCGCTCCAGGAGTAGCCGGCAGAGGTGGCTTCCCAGGAAGCCGGCTCCGCCCGTGACGACCGCGTGGACCATCGGGCGCGGGAGTCTAACACGCCCTCCGGACTTCCCGGGGGACTCCCCCGGACCCCCTGCATCAGAACCAGAGGTGCGCGATCGTCACGATCTCGTGGGAGGTGCGCTCGCTCGCCAGGTAGTTCCAGCGGGACTGGAGCAGGATCTGGACGCGGGTGTAGGGGTTCCACTCCACGCCGGTGGTGACGCGGTGGCGGTGGTCTTCCGCGAGTCGGATGTTGCCGTCGAGCCAGTCGTACTTGAGCTGCAGGGCGACCCCCCCGCCGACCGAATAGTGTAGTTCGTGGTAGGCGTAGACCGAGTTCGTCGTGAACTGGTCGGACCATTCGGGGAGGCGGCTCCGGAAGTCGATCTCCCCCAGGTAGACCACGGGATAGGCGTTGAGCGCCCAGAGCGGCCCGACGATGTATTCGTGTCCGCCGTCGAGAAGGTCGAGGAACTGAGCACTCGCGCCGAGCTGGACCGACAGCCACCGTACTCCGCCCGTCGCCGCCGCGCCGTAGCCCTTCGGAAGCTCCTCGCTCGGCCAGGCGTCGAACCCCTGGTAGTAGACGGCCAGGTTCCCGTACGGGTAGTTCGCGCTGAAACCGGCCTCCGCGCCGAACGCCTGACTCCCTTGGTCGAACCCCTCCTCGCGGCGTACGAAGGTGGTGTGGTCGGGGGTCCGCCAGCCGTGCGGCTTGTTGAACCGGCCGACGCGCGCGTAGAAGCCGTAGGGGTGGCGGTCGGTCTGCACGAACAGCTCGCGTGCCGCGAAGTAGTCGATCCAGTCGACCTCCTCGTCGGGCTCGCGCGGGCGCAGGCCGACCGATCCGTAGAGCGTCAGGTGCGGCTTCGGGCGCCCCATCACGTAGAGATCGGTCTGCATCGGGAAGACGCCCCCCTCCCCGGCGTCGTCTCCTTGCGGAAAGTAGCCGGCGATGCGGACGTCGCCGCCGACCTTGAGGCGCGGATTCGGCGCGATCGGGCCGTAGCGGTCGGCGATCTCGGGAACGTTCCGATCCCCCTCCACCCAACCCGTGAACCCTTCCCAGAGACGGAACCGCCCGCGCGCCGCCGCCGTCGCCGCATCCGCCACGGACGCGTGACGCGACGGGCGGTCGCCGAGGAGCGGGAGGGTTTCCTTGCCGAAGTACTCGCCCGAGGCGGTGCGCAGGCCGCCGCCGGTCGGACTGACGTGGCAGCCCATGCAGTCGAGCGTGCACTTGCGGTCGCGCAGCGGCGGGTTTTTCCAGCCGACCGGCTCCACGTGGCAGGTGTTGCAGGCGTGTCCGGCCCGCGCCGCGTAGATCGGCGTGGCGCGCGCGGAGCCCGCGAAGATCGACGACGCCGCTGCGGCGGCGATTCCGATCGCGAGCGCCGCGATCACGCGGTGGACGGCGGAGTTTCGGCGGGTCTCGTTCACGTGTCGGCTCGTCAGTTCTCGGGCTTTCCGATGTCGACCCACTTCGAGATCGTCTCCCGCGAGGTGGGGTCGAGCGTCTCGCCGGGGGGCATGAACGAGGGGCTGCCGTCCGAGGCCCTCGCCTCGATCCGCTCCCCCATCGTGAACCCGCCGTCGACCGATCCCTCGTCGGCGTACTGATCGAGCCGGAAACCCGAGGGGGCGCCGCCCACCGGATTCTCGCCGTGGCACAGGACGCAGTGGTCGTCCATGATCGGCTGGATGTGCTCGTCCCAGGTCGGCCGGTCCGGGACGTCGCCGGCCGACTCGTCCCCCAGTCCCGGGCAGGCGAGCGCGAACGGTACGGCGACCAACAAGATCCTGCGCGCGGCGGTCACGGTCTCTCCTCCCTCACGGGTTGCGGCTGATGTAGGCCACGGCGAGACACATCTCGTCGCCTGTGCCCTCGCCCCACTGCACCGGCTCGGTGTCGTCGGTCGTGTCGTATCCGCAGGTGACGCGGATGCTCACGTCGGCATCCTGTTGGAGCAGCAACGGATCGTCGAACCGGTAGGTCGCCTGCCAGTTGAAATCGTACCGCGGGACGTCGAGCAGGCACGCCGTGTCTCCTCCGTCCTCCCGCTCGACCTTCATCGTTCGTCCCCGCTTGTGCATGTGCGGGATGATCGAGTGGAGGGTGGCGTCGAACGGCAAGGCGGCCAGCGAGAACGCCTCCGACACCTCCACGTAGCTCTCGCCCGGCGGAATCCCGGCGCCGAGATCGACCGGAAGCTGGACGATCCGGGCTTCGTCCTCGACCGCCGAGTCGATCATCAGGTCGATCGACGTCTGGTCGGGGAAGGCGCCCTGCGCGGTGTTGTAGTGCGCCTGCAACACGAGCCGCCGCCCGCCGGTGATCCGCAGGCCGGTCCCCTCGGGGAAGATCGTCACCCGGTCCCCCGGCACCCAGCCGGCGAGCCACGCTTCGGGGACGAAGCCGAGCTCGCCGATGCAGTCGTAGCCCGGCGTGGCGTCCTGCGCGTCGAGCGCGGCGGCGGAGGCTTCTCCCGCCGAATCGACCGAATAGAGGATCAGGTGGTGGACGACGCGCGCGTCGCCGGGATGCACCTCGTACCCGGTGACGAAGGCGTCGGTTTCGACCTCCGGGTCGACGACGAAACAGCGGTAGTCGTCGACCGGATCGGTGACCGGCGTGTAGGCCGTGCTCAACATCGCCACGGCGTCGACGCGCGGAAGGGCGGGGGGCTCGGGGGTCTCCGGTTCGCCGACCGATGAATCCCCCTCCTTCGCGCCGCCGTCGACCCAGTCGACGATCGTCGCCACCTCGTCGTCGGAGAGGTACTTGTCGTCCTGGAAGGTCTGGCACCGTCCGGAGTCGTCCCCGCCCCACGGCGGCATCGTCCGCTCGGCGACGGCCGACCGGATGAGGGAGCGGTAGGCGTACGCCTGATCGTAGGTTTCGAGCGCGAAGGGGGCGATCCCCCCGGCGAGGTGGCAGCTGCGGCACTCGGAGGCGATGATCGGGGCCACCGACGCGTAGTAGGTCGGCGGCGACTCGCGTTGTTTGGTGCAGCCGGCGAGACCGACGACGACGGCGATCCCGAGACCGATGCGCATTCACGTCCCCCGGTGGCGACCGAGCGCGATGATAGGACGACCTATCGGCGGAGCGGAACGACGTTTCCCGCGTCCGTGGGCTTGGGCCCGCTCGCCAGCGACGGATAGAGCTCGCACAGGATCTGGCGGACGCGCGTCGGGTCTCCGGCACGGACCGCGTCGTCCAACGCGTCGACGGCGGGCGCCAGCGGCGAGGAGGAGCCGCCGTCCAGCGGCGTGAACCCGAGCAGTCCCGGCTCCACCGCCGAGACGGCGCCCTCCGGCTCCGGATCGCGCAGGCGCTCGCCGGGGCGTAGCCCCACCGCGGTGACCGCCACCGCGCGCTCCGTCCGTCCGGCGGCGTTCGCCCAGCGCGCCACCGCCGAGGCGATCTCGGCGAGCGGGACCTGGCGTCCCCCCTCCGGGACCATCACGACCTCCCGGTCCGCGCGCCGCTCGCGCGGCGCGGCGGCGAGCAGCAGCGTGTTGGCGGCGACCTCCGACGCCAGCAGGTATCGCGTCGCCGCCATCTCGGACAGGAGGATCGGTCCTCCGCGCAGCGCCTGCTCGCGGAAGCGCGCGAGGAATCCGCCTCGGCTGCCGAGGACCTTTCCGAGCCGGACGACGTGCACCTGCATCCGGGCTCCGGAGAAGCCGGCGGCGATCCGCTCTGCGATCCGTCGCGAGACGCCGTGCACGGTCGCGGTGTCGCCGGCGCGGCGACTGGAGACGAGGACGAACGTCCCGACCCCCG
This sequence comes from uncultured bacterium, assembly GCA_964372275.1. Lineage (GTDB taxonomy): Bacteria > CAYJRR01 > CAYJRR01 > CAYJRR01 > CAYJRR01 > CAYJRR01. The sequence goes on along the minus strand of CAYJRR010000118.1, from coordinate 4,064 downwards.
CCTGCAGCGCCGCGTCCAGCGCCTGCCGCACACCGAGTACGTTGACGCGCGCCGCGGGGAGCGGATTCTCCTCCAGGAGCGGCCCCTGGCTCAACGAGGCGGCGTGGAAAACGGTCTCGATCCGGTGCGTCTGCAGGAGCGTGGCGATGTAGGGACCGTTCTCCACCACAGCTAGCGCGAGCTTCACCGGCGCGCCGGCGGGAAGCTCCTCCTGCAGCTCCACCAGCGCGTTGTCGTCACGGTCGACGAGCAGGAGGAGCCGCGGTCCGAAGTCGAGCGCCCGTCTGGCGAGCGCGCGGCCGAGCGTCCCGCCGCAACCGAGGATGGCGATCGTGCGGCCTTCGACGGCGGATCGCAGCCGCGCGTCGTCGATCCGCGTCGGATGCCGCTGGACCAGGTCGAGCACGTCGAGCTCACGAAGCGCCGCGACCGTCACCCGCCCGTCGACCAGTTCCGTCGCCCGCCGGGTCGTGCGGTAGGGAAGGCCGGTCGCCGCGCAAGCGGCCGACAGCTCCGCCAGCACCGCCCCGGAGGCCGACGGGATGGCGATCAGGATCTCCTCCGCCCCGGTCCTCGACGCCGCCTCGGCGAGATCGGCGCGACCGCCCAGGACCGCCACGCCGTGGACCTCGCGGCCGTGCTTCTCGGGATCGTCGTCGATCAGTCCGACGACCGTCATCCCCAGTTGCGGACTGTTGCGGATCTCGCGGAGCAGCATCTCGCCGCCGTCTCCGGCGCCGACCACCAGCACCCGGCGCGCGTTGGCGCGGGCGCCGACGACGAGCTCCCGGAAGACGCGCAGCAACACGCGCGTTCCCGACGCGAAGAAGAGGAGGAGCAGTCCGTCGAGGACGAAGACCGACCGGCTCATCCCCTCGAACCGGTAGGCGAGCAGGAGCGCGACGACCGTGGCGATCGAGCCGGCGAGCACCGCCTTGGTGAGGTTCAGCGCGTCGTGGATCCCGACGTACCGCCAGACCCCCCGGTAGACGCCGAACAGGAAGAAGGCCGACATCTTGGCGACGATCAGGATGGGGAGGGTGCGGACGATGATCGCCTGGTCGGCGGGGGCGATCCTCCCGTCGAAGCGGAGGAGGAAGGCGCCCGCGTAGGCGGCGCAGATCAGCAGGAAGTCGATCGCCACCTCGGCGATCCGCCGCTTGTGGAAGACGATCGTCCCGATCAGCGCCGGCTGGCGGCTCGTGGACGGTCCGGCGGGCAACCCCGCGCCATCGGTCACCGGCTCGTAGACCGGAACCTGCCCCAGGAAGACGCCGAAGAAGAAGGTCCCGACCACCAGCAGGATGGCCACCACCGCCACCACGAACATCTGGGAGACGAACCCCGCAAGCGCCGTCAGTCCGAAGACGGCGCAGACGCCGTAGAGCGTGAGGACCGCCTGCCGTTCGGTGAGGCCGAGCGCCACCAGCCGGTGCGAGGAGTGATCGCGCCCCCCTTGCGAGACCGGCCGCCCGTGCAACGTGCGCAGGACCGTGACCAGCGCCGCGTCGAAGATCGGCACGGCGAGCAAGAGCGCCGGGGCGATCAGGATCAGCAGCAGGTTCGACGCCTGCTGCCAGGTCCCGATCACCGAGGCGCAGGCGAGCAGGAACCCCAAGGTCATCGAGCCGCAGTCCCCCATGAAGACCTTGGCCGGATGGAAGTTGAAGAGGAGGAATCCGGCGGCGGCGCCGCCGATCAGCGCCGGCAGGACGGTGTCGGCGTCACCGAGGGCGTGCGCGAACAGCACCACGAACAGGCTGCTGATCGCCGCCACCCCGGCGGAGAGCCCGTCCATGTTGTCGATCAGGTTGAAGGCGTTGGTGATCGCCACGATCCAGAAGATCGTGATCGGCACGAACAGGAACGCCTGCTCCAGGAAGCCGACGTGCACGCCGAAAAGGACCGGCACGCAGGCGCTCGCGATCTGGCCGATCAGCTTGGTCGACGGCTTGATGTGGAGCATGTCGTCCACCAAGCCGACGGAGAAGACGAGCAGCGCGCCCAGAAGGATTCCGGCGTTCGGAGCCGTCCACGGAAGCAGCGCAAGCCCGGCCAGCGCGACCGGCACGAAGATCGCAATCCCGCCGAACAGCGCCGTCGGTCGCTTGTGCCAGCGGTCGGCGCGCGGTTTGGCGACCAGTCCCCGCCGCGTCGCGACCGCGATCACCATCGGCGTCAGCAGCAGCGCGCCGACGAAGGTCGCGGCGGCGGCGGCGATCGGCGCGTACGGAATCGTCGAGGAATTCGGCACTCAGCCGGATTGTACGAAGGTTTCCGTACCCGGGTCGACCGGAGTCCATTTCGGCATCCGACTCGAGCGGTCCGGACCGACCCGGACCCGGTATCGGATCGGGCCGGATACGGATACCGCCCGCGGTGCGGATCTGGCCGGATCGCGGCCGACGCCTACTCGGCGAAGGCGATGTTGCAGGCCGACGCGACGAACTTCCGCTCCTCGCCGCAGTCGGCAAAGACGTGGATCTCGACGCCGTGCGGCGGGCCGGCGGCGAGGATGACCTCGCCGGTGTAGGCGATTGCGTCCTTGTCCTTGGCTCCGGCGATCTTCTCCGCGACGCGGCCGCCGTCGACGTAGAGATCGGCGCTCGGCGTGCATCCCGCGGGGATCAGCGCCGGGTCCCCCTCGGCCTTCACCGGCACCGCCTTGCCGGCGGCGATCGTGACCGGGCCCCCGTCGTCGTCCGCCTTGCCGTCGAAGTAGACCGCCTTCATCCCGGTGCAGCGGGTGAACGACAGGACCGGCGTGGCCGGCGCGGGGACCAGCTTGAGCGTGCCGATCGGCGAGGTCTTCTCGATCACCTTCTCGCCGACGAACGTCTGGAAATTGTCGACCACCGACAGCACGCACCCGGTCTCGGCGGGGCTGATCCGGACGGCGGCGCGCATCGGCAGGTTGGGGTCCTGGTTGTTGGCCTTCTTGAGCTGCTCGATCACCTCGGGGGCCATCTCCTCGAGCAGCGCCAGCTCCGCCCCGAGCGCGTTCTTGGTGATCGACCCGGAGAACGGCCGGCTGTCGAGACGCCAGGCGAGCGCCGCCTTGACCGTCCCGTCGGCGGCCGGTGTCTCGAAGCGGATGCGATACTGGTTCGGGGCGAAGACCCCTTCCGGCTGGACGACCGGTTGCGAGGCGATCCAGTCGCCGGAGAGCTTCTGCAGGTCGACCGTTCCGCCGGCGCAGGCCGGATGGCCGCCGCCCGCCGGCGCGCCCGCACCGCTCCCCGCGGGCCGCGAGCACGCCGCAGCCGCCATCGCCAGTACCACCGCCACTCTCATCGCCGTACGCATCACCGAATTCTCCCGTTGAATCGCCGCCGCATTCGACCGCGGAGCCGCGCGGGACATAGCAGGGGCGAGCGCGGGAGTCCAGCGTTGCCTCGTCGAGGGGGTCGTCCCAGTCAGTTGCTTCGGGGCGGCAGCGCCGTGGTTCGCGCGATCAAGTGGCACGCAACGGGCCTCGGTCGCGGTCGCGACCGCCGCTGCGAGGGCCGCACGGCCACCCCGACTTACTCTCCTGCCGTATCGCGGGCGCGGTCCCGTGCCCGTGCGGCGTCGGCGGTCCGACCCAGACGCTCCGCCGCGAGCGCCAGGTTGTTCCAGACCCGGGTCGATTGCGGGAACTCGCGCGAAAGGTCGTCGAACAGCCGGTAGCCCTCCTCGGGCCGGCCCTCGAGCAACGCCAGGAAGGCGAGGTTGTTGCGCGGCGCGAGCTCGCGCGGCGCGAGCTGCGCCGCTTCGCGGAAGGCGACCGCCGCCTCTTCGCGGCGGCCCTGCCGTTCGCGCAGCACGCCGGTCAGGCACAACGCCTCCCAGTGCGACGGCTGCAGGCGGCGGCTGTCTGCGAGATCGGCCTCCGCGCCGTCGAGGTCCCCCCGCTCCAGCCGCACCCGGGCGCGCAGGAAGCGCGCTTCCGCCGACTCGGGCTCCGTCTCGATGGCCCTGGCGTAGAGTGCCTCGGCGCGCTCGAGGTCCCCCGCGGCGTAGGCCCGGTCCCCGGCCCCCAACATCGGCACCGACTGGCCGGGAAGCGAGCCCGCCGCCGCCGG
>CAYJRR010000117.1:0-14170 GCA_964372275.1 uncultured bacterium | reverse complement strand
GCACCCCGGCGGTCGCGGTTCCGTGCGTGATCTGACTGCCGGCGGACGGATCGACCGTGCTGCATCCGACGACAGCGCCCACCGCGCCCACGACAAGCCACGCCGCGACCCCCACGCGAACTCCCATCGGCCCCTCCCGCCCGTGGCGTAACCGATCGCCTCGCTCATCGTATCCGAAAACGACCCGATGGGCGGAGTGGCCAAGAGGCATTCAAAAACAAAAATGAATTCGTCAACGATTTGACTGTGCGAACTTGTCGCATTTTGGCCGACTACCAGGCCCGCCGAGGTCGTTCCGCGGCCCTCGATCCGGAGAGCGAGCGCAGGCGAAGCGCCATCTCGATCGACCGGGCATCGATCGTTCCGACCAGGCGCCCGGCCTGCACCACCGGAAGGATCGTCGCGCCCCCCTCTTCCATCTCCCGGGCAACGTTGTCGAGCGTCTCGTCGGGCGCCACCTCGGGAACGGAACGGGCGATCTCGCGCACGTGGGCCGAACCACGCCGCGACGGCGCCACCGATTGGACTGCGTCCAACGTCACGATGCCGGCGATGCGGGTCCCTTCCGAGACGAGATAGACGGCTTCCCGCTCGCGCATCATCCGGTCGGTCAGGGTGGCGACCCGTTCGTCCCCCGCGATCACGCGAACGTGCGGCGAGGCCAGTTCCCGGACCGTCATCGAACGAAGGAGCGATTCGATCCACTGACCCTTCGCCTCGGCCGCCGCGCCGGACCAGACGACGAACGCGATTACGAGGAGTAGCGGGCTTCCCAGGAGGAGGCCGGCGAGACCGAACAACACGGCGAAGCCCTTCCCGATCCCCGCCGCCCAACGCGTGGCGCGCACCGGTCCGATCCTCCCCGAAAGGAGCGACCGCAGGATCCGGCCGCCGTCCATCGGGAAGGCCGGCAGCAGATTGAAGACGCCGAGGAACAGGTTGAGGTAGCCCAGGTAGAAGACCGCGAACCGGGCCTCGAACGCGAGCGGACGAACGAGCAGCAGGAGCGCGAAACAAAGACCGGCCAACCCGACGCTCACCAACGGACCGACCAGCGCCATCACGGCCTCGTCGCGCGCGCGGCGCGGCGCGCGCGAGAGGTGGGAGACGCCCCCCACCATCATCAAGGTGATGGCCCGGACCTGTCCGCCCGTCCGCCGGGCGTAGAGCGAATGCGCCAGTTCGTGGAGCAGAACGCCTCCGAACAGCGCCAGCGCAACGGCCAGTCCCCAGGCGAAGGGGCTGCCCTGGAGCTGCCCCGGCTCGACGTTCGCGAGCCGCGCGGCGACGCCGAGCTCGCGTCCGAAGGCCCACGCGAGAAAGGGAAGAACCAGGAGGAACGAGACGTGAATCCGGATCGGGATCCCGCGCACCGTGCCGACCTTGAGGCCCCCCGCAAACATGCCCCTTCTCGTGGACACCGATCGATCGACGGCCATCGTGATCGACACCAGGGGGATCACCGATGGCCATCGTCTGCGGCACCGACTTCAGCGAGCCCGCGATCCGCGCCGGCGAAGTGGCGGCGGCGCTGGCGGCGAAGCTCGGCGAGCCGCTGGTCCTGGCGCATGCGGTCGACGTGGCCGGTCTGCTGGGTGGGGAGTCGATCTTCCTCGGGCCGCCCCCGCTGTCCCCCGCCGCGGTGACGTGGCGCGAAGCCGCCGAACGGAAGCTGGGGGAGGAGGCCGAGCGGCTGATGTCGATGTGCCCCGAGACCTCGGTCCACGTCGGGTTCGGAGCGCCCGACGAGGTGCTGCTCGAAGCGGCGCGCCGGCACGCCGCGTCGCTCGTCGTCGCCGGGACGCGCGGCCTCCGACCGGCGCTGCGGTTCTTCCTGGGGAGCACGACCGAGCGTCTCGCGCGGGCGGCCGAGCATCCGCTGTTGGCGATCCGCGGGGACGCGTCCGCGATCGTCGGATGGGCCTTCGAGGGCCGGACGCTCCGGATCCTGGTCGGCGTCGACTTCGAGGCAGGGTTCGAAGGGGCGGTGCGGGTCGCGGACCGGCTCCGCCGCCTCGGACGTTGCGAGCTCCACTACGTCCACGCCGTTCCGCTCACGGCCCCGTACGGGCGGGTGTCGCCGCTCACCGGGATCGCTCCCGGGGACGAGGAGGTCGAACGGATCGCCCGGGAGGAGATGGACCGTGTCGTCTCACGGTCGGAGCACCGGCCGGACGGCGCCGACGTGGTGCACGGAAAGCCCGACACCGAGCTGGCGCGGATGGCGGAGGAGCGGCGATTCGACCTGGTGGCCGTCGGAACCCACGGGCGCCGAGGCGTCGAACGGCTGCTCCTGGGGTCGGTCGCGGCCGGGGTCCTGCGGCGCGCACCGTGCTCGGTCCTCGTCGCCCCCGCCGCGGAAGCGACGCGCGTGGAAGCTCCGGCTCCGCGACCCGGTCCGTCGGCCGGCGTCGAGACGCCGGCGGAGCCGGCGACGCCGACGCCGTAGCGCCCGTGTTACGGTCGGCGCGTGGAGCGCCCGCTTCGCAGCATCCTTCTCGTCGATGACGAAGAGGACATCCGCGCCATCGGCGAGGTGGCGCTGGCCGATGTCGGGCAATGGAGGGTTCTCCTGGCCGGCACCGGGGCCGACGCGCTGGCGCTCGCGCGCCGCGAGCGCCCGGACCTCATCCTGCTCGATGTGATGCTACCGGAGATGGACGGCCCGTCGGTGCTTCGCGCGCTGCGGGCCTCCGCGGAGACGGCGTCGATCCCGGTCGTCTTCATGACGGCCAAGGCGCAGACGCAGGAGATCGCGTCCTACCTGGCGTCGGGGGCGATCGGCGTGATCGCCAAACCGTTCGATCCGATGCTGCTCCCCGAGGAGATTCGACGTATCGTGTCGTCGTGGCGCCCTCGGTCCTGATCCTGGACGACGACGTCGACTTCCAGTCCTTCGTGTCGACGGCGCTGGCGCTGCACGGATTCGAGGTCCTCCGGGCGCTCTCCGGCGAGCAGGCCAGGACGACCCTCGCGACGCGGCGAATCGACGCGATGGTCGTCGACGGGCTCCTTCCGGACACGAACGGAATCGACTTCATCGCGTCGATCCGCGCCGACGGGAACCGCTCCTACGTCGTCTTCGTCTCGCGGTGGTGGCGGGACCTGCAGTCGTTCCACCGGCTGCGCGAGCTCGGAGTCGACCGGATCGTGCACAAGCCGTTCTCGCCGTACGAGCTGATCGCGCACCTGCGCGAAGTGCTCCGGGGACAGGCGGCGACGGAACCGGAGGCGCGACCGGAAGCGGCAACGGGGACGGGATCGGAAGCCGGTGCGGCCGCGGGATCGGAGCCGGCGACCGGAACGGCCGTGACGACGGCGGCGGGAACGGACACGCGAACGGAGTCCACCGCACCGAGGACGGGCCCGGCACCCGTGGCCACCGACCGGCTCGAAGGGGCGCGGCGGAAGGTCGAAGCGTTGCGGCGGGCGTACGCGGAGAAGCTTCGGGAGCGGGTCGGGGAGCTCGAGACGACGCTCCGCTCGGCGCTGGACGGGGACGGCGATACCGCCCGCCTGGGCCAGGCGCACACGCTGGCGCACAAGCTCCATGGGACCGCGGCGACCTACGGCAACGCGGCGGTGGGGGACGCGTCGGGCCGGGTGGAGGCGATCCTGGACGAGGCGCTGCGCGACCTGCGCATGCCGACCGGCGAGGAGCGGGGGCCGCTCTTCGCGGCGTTGCGCGAAGCGGCCGCGGCGGCCGGAACGCCGGCGGGACACGCGCCGGAGGAGAGACCCGACGGCATCGCCCGGGCCCTGGTGCTGTCGGCCGACGGGAACCTGCTCCTCGACGCGCAGCTCCTCGGGCGGAAGCACCTGATCGACGTCGTCCCCGCCATGAACGAGACCGATGCGCTGGCGCGCGCGAAGGAGGCGTGGATCGACTGCGCGGTGATCGATCTCGACCTGGGGGGGGAGCGCCCGCGTCAGGCGGCGGCGGCGCTGAAGGCGATCGACGGCGTCGCCCAGCTGCCGGTGGCGTTCATGTCGACCGATGCCGGATTGATGCACCGGATCGTCGCGGCACACGCCGGGGCGACGACCTTCCTCGAAAAACCGCTCGATCCCGACGCTTTCGTGGCGGCGGTGCGTCAGCTCTCGACGCTCCGGCGCGGCCAGCGCCCGCGCCTGGTGCTGGTCGACGACGACCCGGAGTTCCTGCGGTTCCTGTCGGCGCTGCTGGGGGCCCACGGCATCGAGGCCGCGACGCTTTCCGAGCCGTGGCGGATCCTCGACGTCCTCGAAGCGGAACGTCCGGAGCTTCTCCTCGTCGACGTGCAGATGCCGGTCGTCGGGGGGCTCGACATCTGCCGCATGCTGCGATCGACTCGCACCTGGGCCACGTTGCCGATCCTCTTCCTCACCGGCGACGCCAGCGAGACGACGAGGCTCGCCTGTTACCGGGCCGGCGGCGACGACTACCTCACCAAGCCGGTCCTGGAGGAGGAGCTGATCGCGCGCATCCGCGTGCGCCTCGAGCGCAACCGGCTGCTTCGCGACCGCGCCGACCGCGACGCGCTCACCGGACTCTCCACCCGACGCGCCTTCGTCGAGTCGTTCGCCGCGCGCCTCTCCGACGCCGGCCGTCACGGGCGCCGTCTGGCGGTCGTGCTGCTCGATCTCGACCACTTCAAACGGATCAACGACACCCACGGACATCTCGCCGGCGATCGGGTGCTCGCGTCGTTGGGGGGGCTGTTGCAGCGGAGGTTTCGCGCCGAAGACCTTCGATGCCGCTGGGGCGGCGAGGAGTTCGCCATCGCGATGGAGGAACCCGTCGCCGGCGGCGCCGCGAACGCCGATGGAGCGGCGCCTTCTCCCCGCTCCGCTCCGCCGACCGGGGACGCGGCGGGAGTGGTGCGCCGCGTGGCCGATGAATTTCGCCGTTTGACGTTCGACGGCGACGCCGGTGGGACGTTCGGAGGCACGTTGAGTGCCGGGGTGGCCCGTTTTCCCGAGGACGGCGCCGAGTTGGTGTCGCTCATCGCCGTCGCCGACCGCCGCCTCTACCGCGCCAAGGAGAACGGTCGCGACCGGGTGGAGGACGAGGGATGAGCGGCAAGTCCCGCGCCGACCTGCTCGCCGACCTGGAGCGGAAGAACCGGGAGCTCGAGCGCTCGATCGAGGACCTGCGCGCGACCGAGGAGACGTTGCGGGAGCTGGCGTCGATCCAGTCGGCGATCCTCAACGGTGCGAGCCTGGCGATCCTCTCCACCGCGCCGGACGGGACGGTGCAGTCGATGAACCCGGCGGCGACGCACCTGTTGGGCTACACGCCGTGGGAGATGGTGGGACGGCACAGCCCGGCGATCCTCCACGACGCGGAAGAGCTGCGTGCCGAGGCGCACGAGATCCAAAAGGAGCTCGGCCGCCCGGTCGCCGTCGGCTTCGACGTGCTCGCCGAACGGGCACGGGCGCGGTTGCCGTCGGAGCGGGAATGGAGCTGGATCCGCAAGGACGGATCGCGATTTCCGGCGTGGGTCTCGGTGACGGCGCTGCGCGACGACGAGGAGCGGATCCACGGATTCCTGCTGATCGGGCAGGACATCACCGAACGCAAGGCGATCGACCGGATGAAGAACGAGTTCGTGTCGATCGTCTCGCACGAGCTCCGCACCCCGCTCACCTCGATCCGCGGGGCGCTGGGGCTGCTCGAAGCCGGCGTGCTCGGACCGCAGAACGAGCGCGCCCTGCGGATGGTGAAGATCGCGCGGCGGAACGCCGACCGGCTGATCCGACTGATCGGCGACATCCTCGACCTGGAGAAGATCGAAGCCGGGAAGCTGTCGCTCAAGCTGGAGCCGCTCGACGCGGAGGGGCTGGTCTCGACCGCGGTCGACGAGATCACCGGGATGGCCGAGCAGGCCAAGGTCTCCGTCCGCCACGAGACGGCGGAGGTGCCTCGAATCCGCGCCGATCGCGACCGCGTGGTGCAGGTCCTGGTCAACCTCCTCTCCAACGCCATCAAGTTCTCGCCGGAGGGGAGCGAGGTGGCCGTCCGCGCGGAGGCGGCGCCCGGGGACCGGGTCCGGTTCTCCGTGAGCGATCGGGGGCCGGGGATCCCGGCGGGGAAGATCGGCGCATTGTTCGGCAAGTTCCAGCAGCTCGACTCCTCCGACTCCCGGAAGTTCGGCGGGACCGGGCTGGGCTTGAGCATCGCCAAGGCGATCGTCGAGCAGCACGGCGGAACGATCGGCGTGGAGAGCGCCGGCGGCAGGGGGGACGGGGAGCTCCCCGACGGAGCCCGAACGGGCGGACCGACCGGGGAGCTCCCCGACGGAGCCCGAACGGGCGGACCGACTGGCAGCACCTTCTGGTTCGAGCTCCTCACGGTCGACGCCGAGACGACCGGCGACCTGGTGCTCGCCGAGCGGAGCGCCCAGGCGGCGAGCGTCGAAGTGCTGCTCGTCGCCTCCGACGAAGGCGCGGCGGCGGCGTTGCGCCGGCGGCTCGAAGAGGACGGATTCGGGGTCGCCGTCGTGCGTACGGCGGAAGAGGCGGAACGCGCGGTGGGGAGCTCGCTGCCCGACGTGCTCCTGGTCGACGCGCGCGACTCCGACCGGTCGGGAGCCGCCACCGCGGAGCGATTGGCCGCCCGGGACCGAACCCGACATTTCCCGCGGGTCGTCCTGACGGCGGGCGATTCGATCGACGGGCTCGCAGACGGCCTTCGTGCCGCCGCCAGCGCGGTGGCGCGCTTCAAGGCGGTGGTGATCGACGACGATCCGGCGACGCGCGTCGTCCTCGGCGCGCTGCTCAAGCGGTGCGGAATCGAGGCGATCGACGCGGGCGATGGCGCGGCGGGGGTGGCGCTGGTGCGGCAGGAGCGGCCCGACCTGATCGTCCTCGACCTGGGGATCCCCTGGCCCGACGGCTACCACGTGGTGGAGATCCTGCGGCGGGAAGGGATCCTGACGCCGCTCCTGGTCTACACCGGCAGCGACCTGATCGCGGCCGACCGGAAGGCGCTCACGCTCGGTCCGACCCGGTTCCTCACCAAGTCGCGCGCGTCGCACGAGCAGTTCCAGGACGCGGTGCAGGCGCTGCTCGCCGACAAGATCGCCCGCCGCGTCGGCGGAGTCTGAGTCCTCAGCCGCCCCGCAGGAGCCACAGCCGGGTCGCTTCGGGACCGACGAACAGGTACGCCTGCGCGCCGATCGCCAGGAACGGCCCGAACGGGATCAGGTTCCCCTTCCCCATCGCCATCCGCGCCACGCCGTAGACCGAGCCGACCATCATGCTCACCAGGACGACGAACGGGAGCGACGCGGCGCCGAGGAAGGCGCCGATCATCGCGAGCATCTTCACGTCCCCCATCCCCATCGCCTCCTTCTTGAGGACGAGCTCGGCGACGATCGCGGTCAGGAGAAGGAATCCGCCGCCGAGGAGGATCCCCAGACCCGAGCCTCCGGGTCCGACCGGCAAGGTGGCGCCGTTGATCCAGGCGATCAGCACCTTCACCAAGGCCGGACCGTCCGGACGCGCCAGGAGGAACGTCTCGCCCGCGGGGACGAGCCACGACAGGGCGAACCCGATCGCAATGAACGGGATCGAGATCACGTTGGGGATGATCCGGTGGTCGATGTCGATGAACGTCAGCGATACCAGCACCGCCGTCAGCGCCAGGTAGACCGCCGTGTGCGGCGCCGCGCCGAATCGCCACCACACCGCGAGGAATAGCGCGGCGGTGAGCGCCTCGACCAGCGGGTAGCGCGCCGCGATCCGCGCGCGGCAGGTGCGGCACCGGCCGGCGAGCGCGAGCCAGGAGACGAGCGGCAGGTTGTCGAACCACCGGAGCGCGCGGGCGCAGCGCGGGCACCGCGAACCGGGATGGACGATCGACTGCCCCAAAGGAACGCGGTGGATCACCACGTTCAGGAAGCTGCCGATAAACGCCCCCAGCAGCCCGACGGAGGTCCACGGAATCCAGGCCGGAAGGCCGACGATCTCCGGAGGAGGGGGCACGGTCGACGGAGACGCTAGCATTCCGCGCGTTCGCGCTCAAAACGGGACGGCGATCCAGACGACCGGTCCCGGTCCGATCGACGCGGAGGCGCCCTCCGCGCCCGCCCGCGGGGCGTGCAGCATGCGCGGCAGGAGCGCGCCGGACGCCGCGCCGACGGCGGCCCCCGTGGCGACGTCGGTCAACCAGTGCTTGTCGGCGGCGATGCGCAGGTAACCGATCGAGGCCGCCGCGGCGAGCCCGACGGGCCACACGGTCCACGCGTCGCGGTAGCGCCGCATCGACGCCGTGGTCGCGGCGGCGGCGACCAGGCCAAAGGCGAGGGAGGTGTGTCCGGAGTAGAACGAGAGGTTGTCGTCGGGATCGCGCGAGGCTCGGCGTTCGTCCGCGTCGCGCGCGTGGACGAACGGTCGCTCGCGCCCGACGGCGAACTTCACCGCCTGGTTCAGCGCGGCCGCGGCGACCGCCGCCTGGACGATCACCAACGCGTCGTCCGGGACGTTTGCCAGGCGGCCGTCGCGCGAGGCGAGAAGCGCGTCGGCGCCGATCACGGCGACCGGCAGCACGACGAAGTCGAGCAGGTCCGACAGGTGCGCCGCCCGCTCCGGCTCCGACCATCGCCATGCCCGGCGCGTCGATTCGTCGATCGCCGGCACCGCATCGCACCAGCGGCAGGTCCGCGGCGCGAGGGACTCCTTCTGCCACTCGGAAAGCGCCCAGCCCACTCCGAGCGCGACCGTGACGGAGAGGTCACGCGGCCGGTCGATGCGCAGCTCCGCCGTCTCGGGCGGCGCCGCGACGGCCCTCGGCGAGGCGGCGGCGACGATACCGAAAGTCGGGACCGCGAGGATCGCCGATCGCCACTTCGATCTCCTTCGAATCGTTGCCGATTTCGGACTTTCGTACATGGCGCTTTCCCTGGTACGACGCGGGGTTACGAATTGACCGGTGGGGGATCTTCCCATAGAATCCCATCAGGTGCCACAAGGGTCCAGCCCGGCCCAGAGGCGCCCATCGCGGATCGACGAAAGGCGGGGACCGATGTTTCGCGGGCAGTTCGAGCACACGATCGACGCCAAGGGACGCCTGTCGATCCCCGCTCGCTTCCGCGAGGTGCTCGCCGCGAAGTCCCCCGACCGGTTGATCGTCACCAAGCTCGACCACTGCATCGTCGCCTATGCCGTGCCCGACTTCGAAGATCGCGAGCGGAGGCTCGCCGCGAAGGATCAGACCGAGAAGGTGAAGGCGTTCATCCGATTCTACGTCGGCGGAGCGCACGAGTGCGAGGTCGACGCCACCGGACGGATTCTCCTTCCGCCACCTCTCCGTCGCCACGCCGCGTTGGAAAAGGACGCGGTCCTGGTCGGCGCGATCCACCGTTTCGAGATCTGGTCGGCGGAGCGGTGGCGCACCGAGGATGCCAAGAACGAACAACTGATCGCCTCCGACCGCGACTTCATCCCCGACATCTAGCGCCGTGCTCGACCCCATGACCGGAACCCGCGCCCTCGATCTCGACCACGTTCCGGTGATGCCGGACGAGGTCTCGTCGATGCTCGCGGTGCGCGCCGGAGGTCTGTGGGTGGACGGCACGGTCGGCGCCGGTGGTCATGCCGCGCGGATTCTCGCCGAGAGCCTTCCTACCGGCCGGGTGATCGGTGTCGACCGCGACGCGGACGCGCTGGCGGAGACGGCGCGTCGGCTCGCGGACGAGGTGCGGCGCGAGCGACTTCGGCTCGTCCACGCCCGCTACGACGAGATCGACCGGGTGCTGCGCGAAGCCGGCGAGGCGCCGGCGTCGGTCGACGGCGCGCTCCTCGACCTCGGCCTCTCCTCGCGCCAGCTCGACGACCCGGCGCGCGGCTTCTCCTTCTCCGCCGACGGGCCGCTCGACATGCGGCTCGATCGCTCGACCGGGGAGACGGCGGCCGACCTGGTGAACGCCGCGACCCGCGACGAGCTCGCCCGCGTCCTCCGGACCTACGGCGAGGAACGGAACGCCGGCCGGATCGCGGCGGAGATCGTCCGGCGGCGCGCCGACACCACGTTCGCCCGCACGAAGCAGCTGACCGACGCGGTGATCGCGGCGTTCGGAGGGCGGGAACGGATCGGACGGATCCACGTCGGCACCCGCACCTTCCAGGCGCTCCGCATCGCCGTGAACCGCGAGCTCGCCGGACTCGAGGCCGCCCTCCCCCGTTTCCTCGCCGCGCTCCGGGTGGGGGGACGGCTGGCGGTCCTCTCGTTCCATTCGCTCGAGGATCGGATCGTGAAACGGACGTTTCGCGAGTGGGCCGATCCGTGCGTCTGCCCGCCGGAGCTGCCGGTGTGCGCCTGCGGGCGCAAGGCGACGGCGGCGCTTCTCCAACGGAAGGGGATCCGGGCGAGCGGCCCGGAGATCCGCCGCAATCCGCGCGCGAGGAGCGCCGTCCTCCGCGCCGTCCAAAAGGTGGCGATGTGAGCGATCCCAGGACGAATCGCGCGACTTCGCGCCGGCCGCACATCTCCTCGCGACGGGAGGCGCTTCCCAAGGGGATGCGAAGTTCGGTCGCCTTCACGCCCGCGTTCGGGCGCGGCGGCGATCCGTGGGGGCTGATCCTTTCGGTGGTGGTCGCGGCGGCGATCGCGGGGAGCGGACTGTTCCACGTCTGGACCCGCTCCGAGCACCTGCGGCTCGGCTACGTCCTGGTGGCCGCCGAAGCGCGCGTTCGGGCCGCCGAGTCGGAGGGCTCCCGGCTGAAGGTCGAGGAGGCCCGCCTGGCGAGCCCGCTCCGCATCGCCAAGCTCGCCGAGCAGCGGCTCGGACTCAAGGCCCCCTCGCGGGAGCAGATCGTCGAGGTTGGAGCGGAGACGGGAACGGAGGATGCTGTCGCCACCGCGCTCGCGCGGCGGTAGGGCCCTTCCGATGAGAAGCTGCACCGCGCCACGCATGAAGCTGCTCCGGCTGGCCCTGACGGCGGCCTTCGCGGTGATCGTCGCGCGCGCCTTCGGCCTCGCGATCCGTCCCGACCCTCGGCTCGTCCGGCAGGCCGGGCGCCAGTACTCCGGATCGATCGAGATCGCCCCGCGCCGCGGCGCCGTCTACGACCGAAAGGGGAACGTGCTGGCGCGGTCGGTCGAGGTCACCTCGATCTACGCCGAGCCCCGCCGACTGGCCGACCTCCCCCCCGCGCGCCGCACGTCGATCGTCGCCGCGTTGAGCCGCGCGCTCGACATGTCCCCGTCGGCGGTGACCGAGCGGCTCGGCCCCACCAAGAGCTTCGTCTGGCTCAAGCGACGCGTCCCTCCGGAGATGGCGCGCGCGGTCGGCGAGCTGAAGATCGACGGCGTCGGGGCCGTTCCGGAGTCGAAACGGTTCTACCCGAACGTCGAGCTCGCGGGCCACGTCCTCGGCTTCGCGGGGCTCGATTCGGAGGGGCTCGAAGGGATCGAGCGGCGCTACGACGACCTGCTCAAGTGGAAGGCCCAACGCTTAAGCCGCGCCCGGGACGCCCGCGGCCGGCTCTACGCCGATCAGGTGTCGGAGGAGACCGAGGTCGGCCGGGAGCTGGTGATGACCCTCGACCAGCAGATCCAGTTCTTCGCCGAAAACGCCCTCCGGAAGGGGGTCCAGAATTCGAGGGCCTCCGGGGGGTTCGTGATCGTGGAGGATCCGCGAACCGGGGAGATCCTGGCGATGGCCGGCTACCCCCACTACAACCCCAACGCCTACTGGAAGGCGAAACCGGACGACTGGCGCAACCGGGCCGTCACCGACGTCTTCGAGCCCGGCTCGACGCTGAAGCCGGTGTTGATCGCGGCGGCGCTGGAGGCCGGCGTGATCCGGTCCGACGACTCGTTCCATTGCGAGAACGGTTCGATCGACGTCGCCGATCTCACCATCCACGACACCAAGAAGCACGGCTGGCTCGACGTCGCCGGGATCCTCCGTCTTTCGTCGAACATCGGGATGATCAAGATCGGCCGCCTGCTCGGAAAGGATGCCTACTACGAGGCGCTGCAACGGTTCGGATTCGGCGAGAAGAGCGGCATCGACCTGCCGGGGGACTCGGGCGGGCTCGTCCCTCCGAAGAACCGGTGGACGACGGTGACGCTCGCGTCGACGTCGTTCGGCCACAACATCGGCGTGACCGGGATCCAGCTGGTGAGCGCCATCTCCGCGCTCGCGAACGGCGGCGTGCGGATGCGCCCGTACCTCGTTCAGAAGGTGGTCGAGGCGGACGGGACGGTGGTCGACGTCGTCGAGCCGGCCGAGGTCGGGCGCGTGGTGCCGGAGGAGGTCGCACGCGCCGTCGGCGCGATGATGGAGACGGTCGTCGGTCCCGAGGGTTCCGGCAGCCTGGCGGCTCTCGACGACTACCGCGTTGCCGGGAAGACGGGGACGGCGCAAAAGGTCGACAACGTATCGGGCGGTTACTCCGACGAACGAATCGCTTCGTTCGTCGGGTTCGTCCCCGCATCGCGCCCGCGGCTGACGATCCTGGTGGTGCTCGACGAACCGAAGACGAGCGTCTACGGCGGGGTCGTAGCGGCGCCAGTCTTCCGCGAAGTGGCGCGCGATGCGCTCCGTTACCTGGGGGTGCCGCCCGATCGCGAGTCGCCGCGCCCCGCTCTTGCGGCGCGCGCGGCGACGCAGACGCCCGAGGCCGCGGCCGAGGGCTACGTCTCCCAACGGCTGCCGGAGGCGGACGGCGGTTCCGGAGCCGTCCCGGAGCCGGGCGCCGCCGCGCTCTCGGGCTGGGAGCGGGTCGCCGCCGCGACGCGCGCCGCGGCGGAGACGCCGGCCGGGATCGTTCCCGACTTCCGCGGCTTGAGCGTCCGGTCGGCGCTCCGACTGGCCGAGCCGAGGCGCCTGGAGATCGAGGTCACCGGGAGCGGCCGCGCGACGCGCCAGGAGCCGGCCGCCGGATCGAAGGCGCTGCCGGGAGAGAAGGTGCGCGTCTGGTTCGAGGCGCCGCTCGTCGCGTCGGGGGAGCGCGCGTGATCCTCGGCGATCTGGTGCGGGCGGTACCGGGCGCGTCGGTCACGCGCGGCCGGGCGACGACTCCGGTCGACCGGGTGGTGCAGGACAGCCGTCAGGCCCTCCCCGGCTCGGTCTTCGTCGCGCTCCGCGGGACGTCGGCCCACGGCGCCGCCTTCGTCGGCGACGCCCTCCGGCGCGGCGCACGGGCGATCGTCGCCGAGGACGACCTCGAACTGCCGGACGACGCCGCCCTGGTGCGCGTCCCCGATGCGCGCCGCGCGGTGGCGCTGCTCGCCGCGCGTCTCCACGGCGACCCGTCCCGCACGCTCAAGGTCTACGGACTGACCGGCACCAACGGGAAGACGACCGGCACGTATCTCGCCGAGGGGATCTTCCGCGCCGCCGGCTTCTCCGCCGGCGTCGTCGGCACCATCGCCTACCGGTTCGGCAGCGTCGCCCGGACGGCGTCCAACACCACCCCCGACGCGGTCGCGCTCCAGGCGCTCCTCGCGGAGATGCGCGACGCCGGCGTGACGCACGTGGCGATGGAGGTCTCCTCCCACGCCCTCGAGCAGCTCCGGGTCGACGGCGTCGCCTTCGACGTGGCGGCGTTCACCAACTTGACCCGCGACCATCTCGACTACCACGGCACGATGGAGCGCTATCTCCTGGCGAAGCGGCGGCTCTTCTCCGAACTGCTGGCCGAATCGCCCAAGAGCCCGCGCGCGGCGGTGGTGAATCTGGAGGATCCGGCCGCCGACGACTTCCGGTCGGCCGTCCCCGTCGGCGTGCGGCTCCTTACCTACTCGCGCGACCCCCGCTCGGGCGCCGACGTGCGGCCGATCGACGTCACGCAGAACGAGCACGGCACGCGCGGATCGATCGCCACCCCCTTCGGGAGCCTGCGCATCGATTCGCCGCTCGTCGGTCCCTACAACCTCTCCAACCTGCTCTGCGCCGTCGCCACCGGCGTCGCCTTCGGACTGCCGATGGGGGTGATCGACGCCGGCTTGAGCGGGAACCGCGGCGCGCCGGGGCGGCTGGAGCGGGTGCCGAACGGCCGCGGCGTCACGGTGCTCGTCGACTACGCGCACACCCCCGACGCGCTGGAGAACGTGCTGCGCGCCGTCCGCGAATTCGCGCCGCGGCGGGTGATCGCCGTCTTCGGCTGCGGCGGCGACCGCGATCGCACCAAACGGCCGCTGATGGGCGGGATCGCCTCGCGCCTGGCGGACGTCGCG
>CAYJRR010000116.1:0-14275 GCA_964372275.1 uncultured bacterium | reverse complement strand
CTCGGTCGCCGCCGCGTCCTCGGGCACGATCGGGGGACAAGGGGCCCCGTCCGCCGGGGTGTAGTCGACCAACGTGCCGCCGATGCGGGGCGCGTTCAGCGGATCGGAGGGGTTGTCGCGCTCGGGCAGGCAGGCGGCGAGGAGGACGGCCACCGAGAGACCCACCGTTCCGACCCGGGCGCGCATGCCGGGATCCGATCCCGGACGACGCCCGATCCGACCCGGCCGGCGCCTACGCGCCACGGCCCTTGGGCACCTTGCTGCCCCCCGGCTCGAGCCGGGGGAAGAGGGGGTCGCCGGCCGAGAGCGTGAGGGGACCCGCGTTTCCGAACGTCGCCCGCTCGAGGCGGACCTCCGACGCCGGCGCCGTGAGGCCGAAACGCCGGAGCGTCTCCGCGCTGGCGCGTGGCGTGATCGGGAGGAGCAGGATCGCTGCGATCCGCACCGCCTCGGCCGCGTCGTAGAGCACGCGGTCGAGCTCGGCCGCCTTCGCCGCGTCCTTGGCCAGCGCCCACGGCGCGCTCTCCTGCAGGAAGAGGTTTGCGGCGTCGATCAGGCGGAAGACGGCGGCGGCCGCTTCGTGCAGCGCGAACCGGTCCATCGCTTCGACGTACGCCGCGACCGACTCCCGGGCGGCGGCCTCCAAGCGGGACGGCGGGCCCGCCGGCACCGCGAGCCGGCCTTCACGGAACTTCCCCGCCATCGTCGCCACCCGCGAAACCAGGTTTCCCCAGTTGTTCGCCAGGTCGGCGTTGTAGCGCTCCTCGAATCGCTCCCAGGTGAAGTCGCCGTCGCCGCCGTAGGGGATCTCGCGCACCAGATAGAGGCGCAGCGGATCGGGGCCGTGCCTGGCGACGGCGTCGAGCGGGTCGACGACGTTGCCGAGCGATTTGGAGAGCCGCTCGCCGCGGAACGAGACCCAGCCGTGTCCGAAGACGGTCTTCGGCAGCTCCACCCCGGCCGACATCAACATCGCCGGCCAGATGATGCAGTGGAACCGCGTGATGTCCTTTCCCACCACGTGCAGGTCGGCCGGCCACCACCGCCGGAAGGTCTCCTCGTCCTGTCCGTAGCCGACGGCGGAGACGTAGTTGGTGAGCGCGTCGAACCACACCCAGACCACGCTCTCCGGGTCGAACGGCACCGGAATCCCCCAGGAGAGGGCCTTCTTCGGGCGGGAGATGGAGATGTCCTGCAGCCCTTCCTGCAGGACGTTGCGCACCTCGTTGCGGCGCACCTCCGGCTGGATGAACGAGGGGTTCGCCTCCACGTGATCGAGCAGCCGGTCGCGGTAGCGCGAGAGGCGGAAGAAGTGGTTCTTTTCCTTGATCCAGTCGGGGTTGGTCTTGTGCACCGGACAAAGGCCGTCGACCAGGTCCTTCTCCTGTTTGAACGACTCGCAGCCGACGCAATAGAACCCTTCGTAGAACCCGTCGAAGATGTCGTCGGGGTTCTTCCGTCGCACGGCGTCGAAGAGCGCGGCGACGGCGCGGTGGTGGCGCGGCTGCGAGGTGCGGATGAAGTCGTTGAAGGAGACGTCGAGCGCGGCCCAACGCTCGCGGAAGGCCCCCTCCATCCGATCGCACCAGGCGAGCGGCGAGACCCCTTCGGCCGCCGCGCGCCGGGCGACGTTCTGCGAGTGCTCGTCGTTCCCCATCAGGAACCAGGTCTCGTAGCCCGCCAGCCGCTTGTAACGGGCGATGACGTCGGCGGTCACCTTCTCGTAGGCGGTCCCCAGGTGCGGCGTCGAATTGACGTAGTCGATCGCGGTGGTGACGTAGAACCTCTTCCTCACGCGAGCTCCCTTCGCAGGGCGAGCAGCATCGTCTCCAGCGCGAGCTTCTCGTTGACGTTCCCCTCGAGGTCCCGCGCGCAGCGGCGGACGGCGTCGAACGCGCGCGCGATCCGGCGCGGATCGGCCTTGGCGGAGAGCGCCTCGACCCGGTCGGCGAGATCGGAATTGAGGAGCGGGAGGTCCCGCTCGCCGGGCGTCGCGCGGCGCACGGCGACATCGCGGAGCCAGCCGGCGAGGTGCTCGATCAACGTCTCGACCGGGAGCTCCTCGCTCTTGGCGGCCTGAACCCACTCCTCGGCGACGTCGACGATCTTCCCGCCGCCGCCGCGTACCGCCTCCAGGGCGCCGTCGATCGCGGCGGCGCGCGATTCGCGCGCGTAGCGCGCCGACTCCTCCCCGAGCGCGCGTCCGATCGAACCGCCGAGGAGCGCCGCCCGCACACGCGCCTCGTCGGCCGGGATCGACGTCTGGCGCGCCAGGACGCGCGCGGCGACCTCCGCCGGGATCGCGCCGAAGCGCACCACCCGGCAGCGGCTGACGACCGTCGGCAGCAGGCGGCTCGGGGCTTCCGCGATCAGGATCCAGCCGGAGTGGGACGGTGGCTCTTCGAGCGATTTGAGCAGCGCGTTCGACGCCTGCGGCGTGAGGTGCTCGGCGCCGTCGACGATCACGAAGCGGCGCCGTCCCTCGTAGGGGCGGAAGGCGAGCTCGCCGATCGCCTCCCGGACCGCCTCGATCGGGATCTGCCGCTTCTCCTCCGGGACGCACACCACGCGCACGTCGGGATGGTTCCCTTGGGCCACCTTGCGGCACGACGGACACGCGCCGCACGCGTCCTCGCGCGGCGTGGCCTCGACCGGCGGCTCCGCGCCGAACAGGCCGCCCCCCGCGTCGACGCCGGCGAGACAGTTCGCCGCCGCCGCGACCGCCAGGGCGCTGCCGGCCCGGCCGACGCCGGTCGGACCGGTGAACAGCCAGGCGCTCGGGATCCGGCCCGCCTTCAGCGCCGACTGGATCGTCGCTTTCGCCGGGTCCTGCCCCTCGAGGTCGGCGAGCCGGAACAATGCGCGACGGGCGGGGGCGGCGTTTGGTCGGGCCATCGGAGAGGGTCTTTTACCTTTCGAGCCGCGAGCTCACCACGTCCAGGACGTCGCGCGCCACCTCGTCGGGGGTACGGTCGGCGGCGATGCGCGCGAAGCGGCCGGGGTGGCTCGCCGCCAGCTCGAGGTAGCGCGCGCGCACCGCGCGGTGGAACTCCGGCGATTCGCGCTCGAACCGGTCGGGCCGTTCCCCCTGCGCCGCCGCGCGCGCGTGCGCCCGCTCAAGGGCGCGCTCGGCCGGCATGTCGAGGAGGATCGTCAGGTCGGGGACCAGCCCGCCGGTCGCGATCCGGTTCAGCGCCTCGACCGTCGCCGTCGGCACGCCGCGGGCCGCCCCCTGGTAGGCGGTCGAGGCGTCGGCGAAGCGGTCGCAGAGGACGATCGTCCCGGCCTCGAGCGCCGGGCGGATCACCTCGTCGACGTGTTGCGCGCGGTCGGCCTCGTAGAGGAGGAGCTCGGCGAGCGGCACGAGCCGTCCGTTCGCGGCGTCGAGCAGAAGGGCGCGCATCTTCGCTCCCAGCGGCGTTCCTCCCGGTTCCCGGGTGAGGACGACCGTGCGTCCCGCCTTCTCGAGCGCCGCCTTGAGACCCAGGGCCTGCGTCGACTTTCCGCACCCTTCGATCCCCTCGAAGGTGATGAACCGTCCCCTCGGCATCTATTCGCCCGCCTCCAGGTAGTGGACCACCTCGATCTCGCCGAAGCGCGATTCGAGCGGAGCCCGAATCGCGGAGGCGTTCCCCACCACCACGATCGTCGCCCGGTCGGGATCGAGGTAGCGCTTCGCCGCGGCGTCGACCTCCTCCAACGTCACCGCCGCGAGAAGGCGCCTCTGCTCCGTCACCTCCTCCAGCGGCAGTCCGAAGACCCGGGCGGAAAGCAGCTTGCCGACGACGTCCGCCGCCGTCTCGAACTGCATCGGATAGGAGCCGATCAGGTTCGATTGGGCCAGGCGGAGCTCCGCGGGCGTCACGCCCGACCCCGCGCGGCGCATCCGGTCGATCTCGCGCAGCACCAGGTCGAGCGTCGCCACCGTCTCCGCCGAGCGCGTCGTGGTCGAGATCGCCATCTCCCCCTTCCGCCGGTGGACACGAAAGCCGGAGCCGATGCCGTAGGTCTTCCCTTCGTCGGCGCGCACGACGCGCACGAGGCGGCTGGAGAACGAGCCGCCTCCGAGGACGAAGTTCATCAGCCTCGCCGCGTGGTAGTCGGACGAGCTCCGCTCGATCCCCGGCATCGAGATCCGGATCGTCGACTGCGTCAGGTCGGGCTTGTCGACCAGGCGCACGATCCGGCGCGCGACCGGATCGGGCGCCGCCTCGGTGCGGGTCGGGGCGGCCGGACCGCCGCGGGGGGACGGGCTCGCCCAGGCGCCGAACGCGAGGCGGACGGGACCGGCCAACGCCGCGGGGTCGACGTCTCCGGCGATCGCCAGGTAGGCGTTGTCGGGACGGAGGTGGGTCCGGTAGTGGAGGAGAAGGTCCTCACGGCGGATCGACCGGAGCGAGCGCTCGGTGGCGGAGACGGCGTAGGGGTGATCCTTTCCGAACAGGAGCGCGCGCCCGTGTTTGGCGGCGAGGCTCGACGGATCGTCGAGCTCCTGCTTCACCTGGGCCACCGCCTGGCGGCGGAGATCCTCCAACTCGCGGACCGGAAAGACGGGCCGGATCGCCACGTCGGAAAGCAGATCGAGCCCTTTCGCCACGTCGCGCGAGAGCACCGTCAGCGTCAGCCGCGTGGTGTCGATCGCCGACTCGCCCGACAGGTCGCCCCCCACACGGTCGATCTCCTCGGCGATCGCCTCCGCCGTCCGGGAGCGCGTCCCTTGGCGAAGCAGCGCCGCGGCAAGGGTCGCCAGTCCCGCCTTCTCCGGCGTGTCGACTTCGTCGCCGGCCGCCCAGAGCAGGGTCATCGTCACCGCCGGGATCTCGTGATCCGGGAGGATCAGGACGCGGAGTCCGTTCGGGAGGGTCTCTTCGACGATCGGGGGGAGGCGGTTCGGCTCGGGGACGGGAGTGGGGGCGTGGGCGTCCGCCTCGATCGAGGCGACCGTCACCGGGGAGGCCGGCGCGCGCGCCGCCGGGATGCACGCCGCGATCGCAGACAATAGGACGAGGCCGGTCGCGCGCATCGTCACTCGGGGAGGAGGGTGACCAGGGTGAGATTCTCGCGGCGGAGGTAGCGCCTGGCGGCGTCGCGGACGGCGGCGGCGGTGACGGCGTCGTAGCGCTTGGGGCCGTCGAGAAAGCGTTCGTAGCCGCCGAGGAGGAGCTCCGCTTCGCCGAGCTCGTCGGCCTTCCCCTCGGCGGTGTCGAGGCCGAAGACGTGCTCGGCGGCGAGCTGGTTCTTCGCCTTCGTCAGCTCCCGCGCGTCGATCCCCCCCGACGCGACGCGCTCCACCTCCGCCAGCAGCGCGCCGCGAACGGCCTCCGGCTTCTGGTCGGGGAGGAATCCGGCGTAGACCAGGAACAGCCCGGGATCCTCGCGCGCGTCGGCGTCGCCGCCGGCGAAGACGGCGAGGCGCTTCCCCTTCACCAGGTTCCGGTGCATGCGCGACGACTGCCCCACCGAGAGCACCCGCCCGAGCACCTCCAGCGCGGGAAGGTCGGGGTGCGAGATCGCCGGGATCTTGTAGCCGCCGATCATCACCGGCAGCTGCGTCGCCAGTCGCACCGTCTTTTCGCGCAGGCCGCGCTGCGCCGGCTCCGGCGCGATCTTCCGTTCGACCTTCGGTCCCGGCGGGATCGGTCCGAACGCCCGCTCGATCGTCTCCAGCGCGCGGTCGGGATCGAACGCGCCGACCACCACCAGCACCGCGTTGTTCGGGCGGTAGTAGCGGTCGTAGAACGCCTTCGCCTCCTCCGTCGTCACGGTGTCGAGGTCCTCGATCGTCCCCGCCGGCGTCCATCGGTAGGGATGGGTCTCGAAGGCGCTCTCGAGGAACGCCTCAAAGGTCCGGCCCATCGGGTCGTTGTCCAGCCGGAGGCGCTTTTCCTCCTTCACCACCTCCCGCTCGCGGTCGACGATCTCGGGGCGCAGCGTGAGTCCGCGCATGCGGTCGGCCTCGAGGGCCAGCGCGAGCGGAAGGTGCTCCGCCGGCAGCGTCTCGTGGTAGGCGGTCACGTCCTCCGAGGTGAAGGCGTTGTTCTCCCCGCCGACCTCGTCCAGCCGCCGGTCGAACTCTCCCGGTCCGTGTTTCGCCGTGCCTCGAAACATGAGGTGTTCGAACAGGTGCGCCAGGCCCCGCTTCCCGACGACCTCGTCCTTGCTCCCGACGTGGTACCAGACCTGGACCGCGACGACCGGCGCCGACCGGTCCTCCATCAGGATCACCCGCAACCCGTTGGCGAGGACGACCTTGCGCGGCGCGGGGAGTCCGAGCTCGAGCGGGGCGTCCGCCTTCGCCGCGGGCGCCGCCACGGCGAGGGCCGGCGCCACGGCTGCGGCGAGTCGTGCCAGGAGTCGACGGAACGGGCGCATTCGTTCTAGAGGGCGATCGTCGGGCTCGTGTCTCTCGTGCAGGGATCGATCGCGATCACGGCCGATGCGTCGTTGAGCGTCACCGTGTAGAGCGACCGATCGCCATCGCCGTTGTTCGCCCAGAGCGAGGCCTTGTAGTGGCCGATCTCGCTCTCGTCGTCGACGCCGCCGTCGTAGACGTCGAGGTAGTTCGCCGTCCCGTCGGCCGTCTCCGCGGTCGCGAGGTCGGCGCCGGCGGCGACGGTCTCCCCCTTGCCCGCGAAGAGGGTCACGGTCAACGTGTCGTCGGCGACGAACGGGCCGGCCCGCTTGTAGACGCGGAGGAAGGCGCCGCCGAAGCTCGAGTCGCTGACGGCCGCGGTGGGCACGTCGAAGGCGGTGTTGCACTCGCTGTTGCTGGAGCCGTCATTGCGGAACAGCAGGATCGAAAGCGCCGACAGGTCGTCGCCGGTGTCGCCGTTCCCCAGCTCGAAATAGAACTCTCCGCGATCGAGGTTCGCACCGTCCTTGAGCGCGCGCGCCACGTAGAACGTTCCGTCGGCGAGCTCCAGGTCGACGTTCCCCTCGTCGTCGGTCTGGCCCCCCTTCGGATCGCCGGACTCCAGGGTCCCCGTCTCCAGGTTCCAGACGTCGATCGCCACCTGCGCGTCGGCGACCGGGGGATCGGCTTCGCCGGGGACGCGCGCCTTCACCGACAGGTTGAAGCTCGTCGGGATCGGGGCCGTATCGCACCCGGACACCGCAAGAAGGGCGAGGGTACCGATTCGGAGAGCGAAGTCGTACGACCTCATCCCTTTCTCATCCCATTTTTTTGTATCACGGGTATCGTCCCTTCGCCATGCGCCGTCGCATCTTCACCCTGCTGGCGCTGCTCGGGGCGGCGCCGGCGCGCGCGCAGCTGTTGCCGGAGCGGGGGCCGGCGCCGGAACAGCGCGAGTTCGCCACGGCGGTTCTGATCGGCCCGGAGGCGACGCTGCTCGGCGGATTCCTGCTCGGCGGATCGGCCTACCTCGTCGCCGACGCCTGCTGCACCGGAGGTGGGGAGGCGGTCGACGTGACGCCGGTGGCGATCGGCGCCGGCATCGGGATGGCGATCGGCTCGACGTGGTCGATCTGGGCGGTGTGCGATCGATTCCATCCCGGTAGTCGGCGGAACGCGGCGATCGGCGGAGTCCTCGGCGCTGCCTCGGCGGCGGCGTTCTACTTCGGCGGACCCCCGGACGAGAGCTACAACGACGCGCTGCTGCGATTCCTCGCCGGCCTGTTCCTGCCGACGCTGTCGGCCTACGCCGGCTGGCACCTCGACTCGGGCGGTTTCGACGGGTGGGCCGCCCTGCCGTCGGCGCCGGCATCGCTCCACGTCGGACCGACCCGCGCTTCGCCCCGCCCAGCCGTTCCATCGCTCGTCATCCGTTTCTGAGTTGCCGCGCACCGGCATTGCTTCCCGGGGGTATACTCGCCGCCGTGACGAGAGGTCGACCGATCCTCCTGGTCGTCGCCGTGGCGGCGTTCGCCGCCCGCGCGACGTTCGCCGCATCGACCGCCCAGCCTCCGACGCAGCCGCGGGCCGGGGACGTCGTCGTCGCCACGGTGGTGGTCGGCGATGACGCCGCGGTCGCCGGTTCGGTGCAGCAGCGGATCGAGCAGCGCCTCGCAACGGTCCCCGACCTCCATCGACATCCGATCGAGAAGGTGGCCGCCTCGCTCGCGAGCCCGGAACCGACCGGCCTTGCGCCGCCGGACAAGGCGGCGACCGAGAGCGCGGCGCTCCTCACCCGCGCGGTCGACGCCTACTACGACGACCGCCAGGACGAGGCGTTGGCCGCCCTCTCCGAGCTCGAGACGCTGCAGAGCGGGATGCCGGAGGTCCCGGCCGCCGACCGGATCCGGCTTGCGCTGCTCCGCGCGACGATCTTCCTCGCGCGGGGCAACGCCCCCCTCGCCATCGCCAAGGCGAAGGAGGCGTTGGTGCTCAACCCCACGCTCTCGATCGACGTGGCGGAGTATCCGCCGGACCTGCGCGATCTGGTCGACCAGATCCGGGACTCGGTCGTGTCGCAGTCGATCCAGATCTCGGTACTCGATCTGCCCGCCGGGGCCGAAGTCCGCGTCGACGGCCGGGTGGTCGAGCCGCGCTTCCGCCTTCCGCCCGGTCGCCACGCGCTCAAGGTCACGGCGCCGAACTTCCGCACCGTGACCCTCTCGTTCGAGTCGACGCGCGACCTCGAGCTGAAGGCGCCGATGGCGCTCCATCTCGGCGACGCGCGGGTGGCCGAGCTTCGGGGGCTGGTTCGCGGGGAGCTCGCCGCCGCCGCCGAGAAGGCGAAGCTCGAGGCGCTCCGGGCCACGCTCGGCGTCGACGCGGTGGTGGTGGTCGATGCCGCGGGGTCCGATGCGGCGTACGCCAGCGCGTTGCGCGATGGCGCCGTCGAACGGTCGGGACGGGTCACCGACGCGGAGCTCGTCTCCTGGGTCGAGTCGACGGCCCGCGCGTGGACCCGGCGCAAGGACTACCTGCCGCACTGGCGGGTGACCGCCGACGCCGGCCCCGCCACCTCGGCGCGCCTCCGCAGCGTTCAGGGGGACGGTGGGAAGGCCCTCAAGACGGCGCTGGCGGGGATCGGGAGTCGCGCCGCCGTCGGGCTCGACCACCGTTGGTTCTCGGCACGGCTCGAGGTCACGGCCTTGAGCTTCGGCATCACGTCGATCGAGGTGGTGGAGCCCGACGGAGGATCGGGGACGGTCGGCGGCGGGTCGGCCGTCACGACGCGGATCGCCCTCGGCTACCGGAAGACGATCCCGACGCGCGGTCCGATCGCGCCGAGCTGGGCGGTGCTCGTTGGGATGCAGTTCGAGAAGTACTCCGCCGACGACCTCCGCGACTCGGTCGGGGATCTGGGACTCGTCCCGTCCTACAACTCGGGCGGGATTCAACTCCGCGGCGAAACCCATGTCCCGGTCGGCTCGGTCGGCGGCGCGCCGCTGATCCTCGGACTGGAGGCGTGTGTCGGGCAGCAGCACGTCACCGAGACGCCCGAAGGGACCTCCGGCGAGTTCGAGAACGGCAGCACCGCCGCGCTCGGCGGCTCGTTGGAGACGACGGTGCGCGGGAAGTGGCGCCTGAAGGCCGAATACGGAGCGGCGTTGTGGAAGCTGTTCTTCACCGGAGCCCCCTCTGCGCCGACGACCGATCCGGTGGTCGACGTGGTCCAGACCCAGTTCCGGCACCTGGTGATCGTCTCCGTCGGGAGGAGCTTCTAGATGCGGCGACTCGTGCGCGCGTCCCTCCTCGTCACCACGTCGCTCCTGATCGCGACGGCCTGCCGCAACAGGGTCGATATCGACCGGCCGGAGATCGGTCCGCCTCGCGAGCTGTGGGCGCACGCCAGAGACGGCGGGATCGTCGTCGGCTTCTCCGCGGTCGACGGGGCGGAGGGCTACGTCGTCTACCTGCGGCCGAGCGATGTACCCGAGGGAGACGATTCGGAGATGGCGGCACCGGTCGTCGTCTCGCCGGCGGTCTTCGGCTCGGGGCTCGTCCCGGCGGTCTCGTACTACGCGCAGGTCGCCGCCGTGCGTGACGGCGTGGAGACCGAGCGGTCCCCCCACGTCGAGGGGCGGATCGTCCCCCTTCCGTCGGAGCCTCTCCCGTGGATGAACCCGTTCGTCACCACCCCTACCTACGGGCGCTTCGGCCAGGCACTGGCCGCCGTCGGCGACGTGGACGGGGACGGTCGCGTCGATCTCCTGGTCGGCGCGCCGACGAACAACAGCTTCGGGGCGAACGCCGGCTGGGCGACGCTCTACGCCAATCGACCCGGTGGGCTGACCGAGATCCGCACCTTCCACGGATACCAGGCGGAAAGCTACGTCGGCCGGGTCGCCGCCGGTCTGGGGGACGTCAACGGCGACGGCATCGACGATCTCGGCCTCGGCCTTCCGGACGCGCTTTTCGCCTCGACCGCGATCTCCGGCGCGCTCGCCTACCACGGAAACGGATTCTGGACACCGACCGTCTTCGAGGGGCAGGAGAACTGGAAGATCGCCGCGATCATCGACGGCGAGGACCTCGGCTACTCGATCGCCGGGATCGGCGACGTCTACGAAGGCGACGGGATTGCGGACGTCGCGGTCGGCGCCCCGAAGGCCGGCAGCGGGAGGATCGACCTCTACGCCGGCTCGCCGAACGGGCTCGACGACCAACCGGTCTGGTCGGACGTGGGAGACGGGCTCGGCTCGCGACTGGGGAACTCGATCGCCGCGGTCGGCGATGTCGACGGCGACTCGATCCCCGACCTCCTGGTCGGCGAGCCGGCGTGGGATGACGACGACCGAGGACGCGCGCGGCTCTATTTCGGGACGGGGGACGGATCGGCGTTCGAGACCGGCTTCGCGTCGCTCCAGGGAACGATCGCGAACGAACACGTCGGGATCGCCGTCTTCGGCGTGGGCGATCTGGACGCGGACGGGGCGCGGGAGATCGCGGTGGCGGCATCGGCGGTCGGGACGACCTCGACGCCGGCGAAGGTGACCGTCTACCACGGCGGCAGCCGCGAACCCGGCGACGAACCGACGTTCGTCTGGGAGGCCGAGGAGATGGACGTCTCCGCCTTTCTGCTCGCTGCCGCCGGCGGCGATGTCGACGGCGACGGGATCGACGACCTGGTGATCGGCGATCCGACCGCCGACGTCGGCGTCATCAACACGGCGGAGGGGGCGGTCTTCGTCTTCCGCGGCGTCGCCGGCGTGTGGCCGCCGGAGGCGGTGCCGTTCTGGACGCTCCGCGGCGACGAGACCGGCAGCGTCACCCGTGACCAGGAGCTGGGCGCCTCGCTCGCGATCCTCGACGTGAACGGCGATCGCATCGACGACATCATCGCCGGCAGCCCGGGGACCGGACCTGACGTCGACGGGTTCGACCCGGTGAACCCCACCACCGGGAGGGTCTCCCTCTACTACGGCGCGCCGACCTCCGGACCGCGCGCCTTCGCCGGCCGGCCGGTGTCGGCGCTGACGAACCAGTACGTCTCACCCTCGGCGCCGAGGTTCGAGGACGACGCCGACGTCGACCACGGTTGCACCTGGGTGATCGAACCGACCGGCGACCAGCTCACCGGCTACGAGAACTCCGGTTGCACGAACGAGGTCCTGGCGTCGGCGTCGATCGGCGCGAACGTCTCGATACCCGGGCCGCTGACCGTCCGGTTCCGCGTGACGCGAACGCAGACCGGCGAGTTCTCGGAGGCGGTATCGGTCATCTGGGTCCGGTGAAGGGAGAGGCGAGCTCGATGCGACGCGTTGTTCGATCGGCGGCGGTGATGGCATCGGCGGGAATCCTCGGGGCGTGCACCTCGCGCCTCGACCTGCTCCCGATCGGGCCGCCCGCGCGGATCCAGGCGCGCGTCGAGCGCTACCGGCCCGGGTTCAAGGCGGTCGTCGCGACCTGGTCGGGGGTCGAGGGGGCGGTCGGCTACGCCGTCTACCTGTCGACGAGCGACGCGTTCGAGAAGGCGAGCACCCGCCGGATCGAGGTCCCGACGCCGTACGCGTGGATCGACGACGACGGCGACGACCAGAACTCCCTGCTCGACGACACCGACTACTACCTCCGCGTCACCTCGCTCCGTGGATCGTCGGAGAGCCCCCCCTCCTTCGCGGTCGCGGTGAAGACGCCGCCGGCCGGCCTGTTCCGTCCGCCGGTGACGCTCGGCGTCGGAGCGAACGACGGGGACGAGTTCGGGTATGCCGTGGCGTCGGTCGGCGACTTCAACGGCGACCGCATCGACGACGTGGCGGCCGGCGCCCCCGGCTTCTCCGGCGACACGGGAACCGTGACGTTGTACCTCGGCGGGCGTCCGGGATCGCACGGATCGGTCATCCTGGGATCGGGAACGGGCGGGGGGCGATACGGGGAGGCGCTTGCGGGGGCCGACGTGAACTGCGATGGCTTCGCGGACGTGGCCGTCGGCGAGCCGGACTACCAGGAGTCGACCCGAGGCGGCCGGGTCTACGTATGGGGAGGGAACGACGACGGCAACGGAAGCTATCCCTTCACGAAGGAGCTCGGCTTCCCGTTCGAAGAGAACCACCCCGGCGCGCGCTTCGGCGCGGCGATCACCGCGTACGAGGCCGACCGAATCGACAACACCGATGGATGCGGCGACCTGGCGATCGGCGCCCCCGGCGAAGACGACGGAGCGATGGCCGACGCCGGCTGGGCCGGCGTCTACCTCGGGAACGAACTCGTCGATTCGATCAAGCTGGCGTGGTTCGAGCGCGGTTCGGAGGCCGGTGCCGCGTTCGGTTCCAGCGTCGCGCGGCTGGGACGGCTACCGGTCTGGACGAACGGGGATCACGAGGAGGGGGACGAGATCGAAGACCTGGCCGTCGGCGCCCCGGGAAACGACGGGGCGGGGATCGTCGGCCGCGCCTACCTCTTCGCGGGGCAGGGGCCGGCGGTCGGAACCACCTCCGCCGAATTCGCCGCTCCGATCGTCCTCGAGGATCTCGATCCGGCGGGAAATCCGAACATCGACACCGGCTTCGGCGCCGCGATCGCTCCGTTCGTCACCGACTACGGAACCGCGGTCGTCGCCGTCGGCGCGCCCCGATTCGAGGGGCCGTTCGGAGACGGAACGTTGTCCCAGCTGACGAACGGGGGGATGACCCACTTCTTCCGCACCTCGGACGAGCGCTACGGGTACGCGCCGTTGGTCACGGTGCTGCCGAACGACGAACTGGAGGCCGGCGCGGCGATCGGGGGGGCGCTGGCGTCGGGCGACCTCACCGGTGACGGCCGCTCGGAGATCGTCGCCGGCGTTCCGGAGCACGACTTCGAGGGCCTGTCGGAGCGGGGCGCCGCGGCGGTCCTCTATTCGGGTGGAGAGAACCCGGAGGTCTACGACCGGGAAGCGATCCGTGGAGGCGCGGGCGATCAACGGCTCGGTCGATCGGTGGCGCTCGTCGACTTCGACGCCGACGGACTGCTCGACCTGATCGTCGGCTCGCCCGGATTCGAAAGCGACCGGGGTCGGGTCGACCTCTACCGCACGATTCCGTCGCAGGGGCCGTCGGTCGACGCCGGCGTCGAGGTAGACGCGGGGGTCGGGCAGGGGTTCGCTCCCGCCGGCGCCACCTTCGCCGACGGCGCGCGCGCCGATCGCTACGCGTGCACCTGGACCTTCGAAGACGGCGCTCTGGCGCCGACGACGATCTCCCCCTGCACGCCGGAGACCGCGGGCGCGGTGGTCTTCGCTCCGGCGGCGGCGGGGACCTACGCGCTCCGGCTGCGGGTGCGGGCGTTCGCCGACGCCGACGACACGACGCCCCGGATCGCCGAGGCCGTGACCGTGGTCCGCGTTCGCGAATAGTCCGCGCGACGCGGTTGCGCCGCCGCGGGTGTCACTCGACGGTGATCTTCTTCTCGGGGATGTTGACGACGACCTTCGTCGGTTTTCCCGCTTCGATGCGCACGGTGCGGGTCTCGTCGAACTGTAGCTCGGCGTTCACCAGGCGAACCTTGTGATCGCCGCTGGGGAGCTCCTTGTTGCGCAGGAAGGGTCCCTTCGCCATCGGCTTCCCGTCGACGAACACCTCGGCCCACGGACGCGCGGAGACGGTGAGCGTGCCGCTTCCGGTGGCGGCCGGGGCCATGGGCGCGGCCGCGGCCACGGGCGGCGCAGCCGGCGCCGGAGCGGGGCTCGCCGGCGGCCGTTCGGCGGCGGCCACCGGCACCGGCGACGGCTTGGGCGCCGGCGTCGCCCTGGCGGCGGGGGTCGTCTTTGGCGCCGCGGCCACGGGCGCGGCCGCGATCGCCGCCGTGGTCGCGTTCACGGGCGCGGCGGCGTTCGCGGGAGCCGCCGCGTTCACGGCCGCCGACGCCGGCGCGGCCTCGGAGATCGGA
>CAYJRR010000115.1:0-14328 GCA_964372275.1 uncultured bacterium | reverse complement strand
CGCGCCCGATAGAAGCGCTCGATCCGCTTGGCGTCCTCTTCGGCGAGGTCCGGATCGAACGGCCGGGGCCGGCCGAAGGGACCCGGCGATTCGGTCCGGATCGCGGCGCGCAGGCGGCGTTCCGGAACCGACCGGTCCCCGACGAACTCGACCGCGGTGACGAGCGGGCGCGTGGGAAGCGCCGGCATGAGCACGGAGGGGGGCGGCCGCGCGGCCGCGCAGGCGGCGCACAGCGCGGCGGCGGTGAAGGCGATGCGAACGGTTCGCACGGACGTTCCGAGGCTTTTCGTGGTCACGCCGGTTGACGGCGCACCGGGCATCGGCTAACGGAAGCGGCCGTGCGGTTCGGTGAGCAGTTCACGTCGGGTGGGCCCGCGGGGGCGGAGGGGGAGGCGCGGACGGCGCTCGTCCACGACGTCGATCGCCTGGTCCACAAGCTGCGCACGCCGCTCAACTCGCTGGCGCTCAACGCCGACCTCCTGGCGTCGGTCTCGCAGCCGAAGCCGGGCAAGGAGGCGCTCCACGCGCGCGCGCTCAAGAGCCTTCAGTCCGAGGTCGATCGGTTGGACCGGATCGCCGGCGACTTCCAGCGCTACGTCGGGGCGGCGGTGGTCGAGTCGCGGACGGCGGCGGCCGGTTCGATCCTCGAAGGGGCGCTGGCCCGGATCCGGGCGGGGAACGGCGCCGACCGGATCGAACTCTCGACCCCGGGCGGCCCGCTGCCGGCGGTCGTCGGCAATCCGGACCTGCTCGAATCGGCCCTGGCCGAGCTCTTACGGAATGCGTTGGAAACCTCCTCCGCGAAGGCGACCGTCGAGGCGCGCGCGGAGGACGGGACGCTCCGGATCGACGTCGCCGACCGCGGCCCCGGGATCGAGCTCGAGCCGAAGGAGCGGGCGTTCGAGCTGTTCCTCAGCACCAAGCAGGGCCACCTGGGCCTCGGCCTGACCTTCGCGCGCCGCGTGGCGCGACTCCACGGCGGCGACGTGCACGTCGTCTCCACGGGCCCGCAGGGGACGACGGTTCGCCTGTCGCTCCCGATCGCCTAGTCCGGGAGGTCGACCCAGACGTCGCCCGATTCGACGCGCGTCGGATAGCAGGCGACCGGCCGGGTGCGCTCGTGGTCGGCGCAGGCGCCGGTCCGCGGATCGAAGCGGCGCTCGTGCCAGGGGCAGCGAACCAGCCCCCCTTCGACCGCCCCTTCGCTCAAGGGGCCGCCGGCGTGCGGACAGCGGTCGTCGATGGCGTGGACGGTCGATCCGAGACGGAGGAGCGCGATTCGATGCCCCCCTGCCGACACGGCGCGGAGCGCGCCGTCGGCGAGGTCCTTCTCCTTCGCGACGCAGAAGGCGGGCATCGTCCGCGCGCCGACTACCCCAGGTATCCGCGAGCGCGAAGGTACTCGGCGGCCAGGATCGCCCCCTTGGCCGCGCCCATCTTGGTGTTGTGGGAGACGAGCACCCACTTCACGCCGTTCTCCGGCACCGGGTCCTCGCGCAGCCGTCCGACGGAGGTGGTCATCCCGCCGTCGGCATCGCGGTCGCGGCGCGGCTGCGGCCGGAACGGATCGTCGTGCACCGTGATCCACGACGCCGGCCGGCTCGGAAGGTCGACGGTGCGGAGGTGCGCCCCCCACCCCCTCCACGCCGCCCGCACCTCGTCGAGTGTCGCCTTCCTCCCCAGCGACGCGAAGACCGCCTCGGTGTGCCCTTCGAGCACCGGGACCCGCGTGCAGGTGCAAGAGACGCGCACGTCGGCGGGAACGATCGCGCCGTCCTTCTCTACCCCCAGGATCTTGCGCGTCTCGCGCTCGACCTTCTCCTCTTCCTTGGCGATGTAGGGGATGACGTTGTCGACGATGTCCAGGGCGAGCACGCCGGGGCTCCGGCCGGCGCCGGAGACGGCCTGCAACGAGGTCATCGTCACCGAGCGCAGTCCGAACGCCTCCTGGAGGGGCTTCAGCGTGTGGACCATCCCGGTGGTGGTGCAGTTCGGGACAGGGACGACGTAGCCCTTCCACCCGCGCGCCTTGCGCTGGCGGTCGATCAGCCGCTCGTGATCGGCGTTGACCGCGGGCAACAGGATCGGCACGTCCTCTTCGTAGCGGAAGGCGGCGGCGGTGCTGAAGACCGGCACCTCCTGCGCGTACCGAGGTTCCAGCTCGCGCGCCGCGTCGCTCTCCACCGCGGTGAAAACGGCGGACAGGCCCCGCGGGTCGAGCGCTGCGGCGTTCTCGACGACGAGCGACTCGAAGCGCGGCGGAAGCGGATCGGTGGCGTACCAGCGGCTCTGTCCGCCTTCGCGGATCGCATCGCCGTATCGCTTGCCCGCGGACCGTTCGCTGGCCGCGATGCGCACCACGTCGAAGTAGGGATGATCCCCCAGCGCCGCGAGGAACTGCTGTCCGGCGAGCCCGGTTGCGCCGACCACTGCCACGGGAAGTTTCTGGGCCATCGGCGGCAACGCTACCCGGCGTTTCGCGCCGATGGCAACGGGCGAAAGCGCGAGGCGATCGATCGACTTGCCCCCGGTCGGGCGTCCCGCATCGTGAAGGGCCATGCGTGGCGGACTCCGGCGGCGGTGGCGGGCGGTGGCGATCGCGGCAACGGTTGCGCCGTCCGGGTGCGACGACCCTCTGGACCCCGGCGCGGAGGAGTCGCTCGTGGCGCCGCGCATCGAGATCGTCTCGCCCGACGACGGCGACGAGATCGCCTCGTCGAGCGTCTGGCTCGAGGTCCGGGTCGACGGACTCGCCTTCGCCGCCGACGCGGTGGGGGCCGAGGCCCAGGCCGGACAGGGGCACTACCACGTCTACGTCGACGGGAACGCCCGCGGCGAAGGGGCCGACCGGCGGTTCCTGGTCACCGACCTCGTGCCGGGGGCGCACGAGATTGCCGTCCGGCTGTTCGAGAACGATCACCGGCCGGTGCCGGGCTCGATGCCGTCGAGGGTGACGGTGCGGATCCCCTCCGGAAGCCCGCGCGTCGAGATCGTCACCCCCGGCTCCGGCTCGGTCGTCCGCAGCTCGTCGGCCGAGCTGGCCGTGCGGTGGGAGAACTACACCTCCGGCCGGTTCCAGGCCTATCTCGACGACCTGGAGGCCGAACCGGCGATGGTCACCGACGAAACGCCGCTGGTCGTCACCGACCTCCACCCCGGACGCCGGGAGCTGTTCGTGCGCCTCCATCACCAGGACGGGACGCCGTTCGAGCCGGCGGTGATCGACCGCGTCGAGGTGGTGGTGCCGGAGAACGCGCCACGCATCGCGATCGTCCACCCCGAGAATGGCGCGACGATCGCCCGCCGGGAGCCGTTGCGCGTCTCCGTGGCGAGCTTTCACGTCGACGGCGACGCCGCCGGGGGCGGGAACGAGCCGGGGGTGGGCCACTTCCACGTCTACGTCAACGGTTACGACTCGGCGCACCAATGGCAGGAGGGCTATCGGACGGAGATGAACCTGGCCAACGTTCCGGTGGGCGAGATCGACGTCTTCGTCCGGCTGATGAACAACGACCACACGTCGCTGGAGCCGAAGGTGATCGATCGGGTGCGCGTGTCGGTCGAGTGACGAGCGGGACCGACCCGGGGTTGTTCGCCGGCCTCCCAGCCGGCATCATGTCGACTCCCCGATGGCGAGCCTCTTCGAGCACATCCGATCGAGCCGCCTCCCGGGCGGAGGTCCGCCCGCGGCCACCACTCCGTCCGTCGGCCCGCTGCCGGACGAACCGGCCGACGATCCCGCCCCCTACGGCGGTCCGAGGATCCGTTGGGCGGCCGGCGCGCGCGACGGCGTGGCGGTCTTCCACGTCACGCGCAAGCCGCCCGGGATCCGGCAGATCGCGCCGATCGTCGATGCACTGATGGGCTACGCGCGCCAGCCCGGCGAGGCCGAGCGCTCGGCGCTCGAATCGCTGGTGGTGCGCGTCGTCGGCGACGAGCCGTTCGTCCCGTTCGTCGGTCCGGTGCTCGACCGGTTGGAGCGCGTGCTCGACGACGAGCAGTCGTTGGCGCGGCAGGCGCTCCCGGAGGCGCTGCGTCGGCTGGCTCGGGAGACCGAGCAACGCGA
The DNA here is from genome assembly GCA_964372275.1 of uncultured bacterium. Lineage (GTDB taxonomy): Bacteria > CAYJRR01 > CAYJRR01 > CAYJRR01 > CAYJRR01 > CAYJRR01. The sequence continues at coordinate 10,262 of CAYJRR010000115.1, read as the reverse complement.
TTGCATGAAGTTGGCGCTCTCCCTGCTCGGCGCCTTCGGCGGCCCCGAGGACCGGGAGCTCCTGGAAACGGCCGGACTGCACGACGAGTTCACGCTCTACGCGATCGACAGCCTCGACGCGATCTTCTCCGATCCGATCGACTCTTGGCTGGCGTTCGCGCGCGCACTCTCCGGGTGGGGGAAGATCCACGCGGTCCACGCATTGATCGAGAAGCTCCCGGATGCCGGTGGCCGCCGGGACGAGATCGCCGGGTTCCTGCTCCGCAGCGGCTGCGAAAACGGCGTCCAGCACGGATACCTGGCGCTGGAGGTCGCGACCGCCGCCGCGCTCCACGAGGCGCTGGGGGCGGCGCCCCACGATCCGGCGCTGCTTCTCGGCGCCGGCGTGATCCTTTCGTCGTTGGCGGAGGACGCGGCGCAGGGCGGTCCGGGCGGCGAGATGGCCGACTACCCGCAAGGCGCGTTGGCGGCGGCGCGATACGTGCGGGCGGTGGCCGAGCCCGGATCGCCGGTGGCGGAGCGTCTCGACGCCTTCCTGGCGGTGGCGACGCTGCGGCAGTTCGTCGAGGAGACGGTGGCCTCCGATCCGGCGCGGTGGGCGGAGCTCGGGTGGGACGAGGCCACCCGCGAGGAGATCCGGGGCAAAGCCGAGGCGTTCCTGCGGCCGGACCGCTGGCGCGATGCCGCGCTCGCGGTGTTGCAGAACGGCGATATCGCCGACCGCTGGAAGGCGCGCGGCGTCTGCCGGGTCCTCGGCGTGCCGATGGCGACCGAGCTGGAGTTCGTCGTCGGCGCCGACCCGACCGACGTCGGCGCCTGGTGCGATCTCGCCGACCAGGCCGACCGCGAAGGGATGGAGCGGGCGACGCGCATCGCGCCGCAGCTGTTGCGGCTCGACCGCCTGTTCGCCGTCGGCCCCGACACCAGCCTGGGGTTCGGACCGGACTTCCCGCGTTTCGAGATCTGCGATGCGCTGGCGCGCGGCCTGGCGCGGTTCCCGGGATCGGGCGGGGGGTTCCTGCGGCTGCTGCTGGGCAGTCCGTCGGTGCGCAACCGCCACTCGGCGCTCCGCGCCTACGACGGCTGGCCGCAGCTCGGGCCCGACGACCGCGCCGCGATCGCCGTCGTCGCCGCCGGGGACCCCGACGGCCGCGTCCGCGAGGTCGCGCAGCGGTTGAAGCTGGAGAAGGGATGAGCCGCGAAAGCAAGGCCGGCAAGGCGCGGACCGGTGCGGAAGCGGAGACGCTCATCGCCGAGAACCGAAAGGCGCGCCACGACTACCACGTCGACGAGACGCTCGAGGCGGGGATCGTGCTGCGCGGGACGGAGGTGAAATCGTTGCGCGAAGGACGCGTCGTGCTGCAGGACGGCTACGCCTACGTGCGCAACGGGGAGCTGTTCCTCTCCAACGTCCAGATCCAGCCCTACGCGCACGGAAACGTGCACAACCACGAGCCTCTGCGGGTGCGGAAGCTCCTGGCGCACGCCGCGGAGATCGGGCGGCTCGAGGGGAGGGTCCGCGAGAAGGGGTACACCCTGGTGGTGCTGAAGATGTATTGGAAGAAGGGGCGCGCGAAGGTGCTCCTCGGCCTGGCGAAGGGGAAGAAGGAGTTCGACCGGCGCGAGGACATCAAGGAGCGGGAGAGCCGGCGCGAAGCGGGTCGCGCGCTCCGGCGCGGGGTGCGCTGATGCGCGAGATCTGGCGGGCGCTGACGGAAGAGGTCGACTCGGTTCCGCTGCCGGGGCTCACCGACTGGGCGCGCGGGGAGCGGCTGGAGGTGGTCGGGCTCTGGATGAAGTGTCCGCGCGCCGACTGGTTGATCGCCATCGCGCTCGCGGCGGAGGTGGAGCGCCCGCGGATCGCGGCGGCGGCGATCGCCTGCGCGCGCCGCGCCGCCGCCCGCGCCGTCGACGGCACCGCCTTGCGGGACCTCCTCGCCATCGCCGAGCGGTCGGCACGGGGCGAGGCCGGGACCGACGAGCACGAGGGGGCGTTGCGCGTCGCCCGCGAGCTGGCGGCGCAGCGCGGCGCGCCGGAGAACCCGCTCGCGCTCCCCGCGCGCGCGGCCGAATACGCCCTGGAGGCGGCCGCCGGCGTCCCCTGGTGGCGCCGCTCGGCACTCTGGACCGTCGACGCCGCGGTGAGGAACGCGAGGGCCGAGGGGGCGACGGAGGAGGGGGCGTGGGGGGAGACGTGCGATGCGGTGAGGAGGGCGCTGGACGTGAGGGGGGTCGAGGCGGCGTGGCGGCGGAGGAGGGGGTAGGAGACCAAGCGGCAGCGGACCCGCGTAGGGGGTCGTTGCGGCCCCGCGTCCGGGGTCGCGGTCGCGGACGCGGGACGGTCTCGGACGCGACCGCGACAGCGGACGCCGCATGGTACTCCGGCGGCTCCTATCTTCCCCGTAGCAGCTTGGCGGCCCCCATCCCCAGGACCGCCACCGACAGGAGCCCGCACGCCGCTCCCCAAAACCAGTAGGGAAGCCACAGCGCCTCCGCCATCTGCGCGACGTCCGACGGAAACGTTCCGGCTGCCGTGTCCGCGACGTCGGTGAAGAGATAGTCGCCTCGCGAAAAGACGCTCATCGCGAGCTGCACGGCGAGGAAGACGACCAGCGGCTGCGCGATCCCGTCGGGGGCCTTCCAGGCGGCGCCCAGCAAGCCGAGCGCGACCAGTCCGATGAAGGCGAAGCCGAACAGGTTGCGGACGAGCAGCAGGTCGATGGCGAGAAGGCCCGCGCCGACGATCCAGAGGCCGGCGCGCACGGCACGCGGCCGGCGGCCGGCGGCGAAGAGGAGGGCGGCGGCGAGCGCCGGGCCGACCAGTCCCCCTCCGGCGACGAACGCCTGGCGCAGGCGGTCGGGCTCGCCGGCCCAGGTCGCGGCCCCGCTTCCGTCGGGCCACAGCGAAAGGGTGGTGAAGCGAGCCCCGGAGAACCACGCGGCGATGCCGTGACCGAGCTCGTGGGCCAACGTCGAGAGGAGCATCAACGGATACCCGACCGAAGCGGCGAAGGGGCTGGCGTAGAGACCGACGGTGCCGCCGACGGCGGCGGCGAAAGCCCACCGCGCGCGCGAAGTCGAGGCGCTCACGGTTCCGAAGGATACCGTCCGGCGAGCGCCCCGGTCACCCCCGGACGAGGGCGAGGAAGTCGGCCATCGCGGCGTTGAAGGCGTCCGGTCGATCGAGGTTGGAGAGGTGCCCCGCGCCGGCGATCTCCACCTGCTGCGCGCGCGGTATCTGGCGCGCCATCTCGCGCGCCTCCGCCGGCGAAGTCAGTCCGTCCTTTTCGCCGACGATGACGCACGTCGGCACCGAGACGGCGCCGAGCAGGGGGCGCGAGTCGCCGCGGAGCGCCATCCCCCGCTGTGCGGCGGCAACCGCCTCCGGCGAGCTCTCCAGGATGATTTCCTTCACCTTCGCCTCGGTCTCGGGCTCCGCAGGGGCAGCGAGCAGTTTCGGCAACAGCTCGTTGGCCACCCACGACTCCCCCTGGGTGAGCGCGTTTCGTGCGAACGCCTCGCGGGCGGCTTGGGCCAAGTCGGTGTCGGGGGCAGCGCTGGTGTCGGCGAGAACCAGCCCGCGCACGCGCGGCTCGTGCCGGCGCACGAGCTCGAACGCGGCGTAGCCCCCCATCGACAGGCCGCAAACGACGGCGCGCGCGATCCCCAGGCGGTCGAGCACGGCGGCGGCGTCGTCGGCGATCCGGTCCATCGTCAATTGCGCCGGAGGCGGGGCGCTGTTGCCGAAGCCGCGGGCGTCGACCGCGATGGCGCGCCAGCCTTCCGCCGCGACCGCGGCGAGCTGCGGCTCCCACATCGCCGCGTGCAGCGGAAAGGCGTGGAGGAACAGCACCGCGTCGTCGCCACGTCCCGCCTCGAAGAAGTGGATCGTGGCGTCCGAAAGATTTAGGAGCCCCACGCGCGCAGTTTGCGCCGGTGGGGCTGTTCCGTCGAGTCCCCCGTGCGGTAGGATCCCCCCGCATGTCGGAGAAACCGGCGCGACTCTTCATGATTCCCAGCCCCCGGCTGGGGACCTCGCGGGACGTCACCCCGGAGCGGATCACCGCCGGGATGAACGACTGGATCACCCTCTCCAAGGAGGTCCTGCAGAAGAAGCGGAAGGCCGCCGAGGGGGGGACGTGGAGGCCGACCTCCGAGATCAGCGAGGACCACAATGACCTGCACCCCTTCGGGGCGCAGTACTGCCCGGCGCTACAGGAGGTGAACTCGATCGGCTACCTCCTCAAGTGGCCGGCGAGCGCCGTCTTCAAGAACGTCGGCCCGCGCGCCTGGGAGATCCACGCCTCCGAGACGAACGCCTTCTACAAGTTCCACGGGATGTCCTCCTTCCCGGAGGCGGGCCAGAGCGACGTGATCTCGATCGGGCTGGGCTGGCTGGTGATCACCCCGCCGGGGTGGAGCGTCCTGATCAAGAACCTTCCCAACAACCTCACCGACCGCCAACACGGGATCGTCTTCGCCGAGGGGGTGGTGCGATCCGACCAGGCGACGATCCCGCTCCAGGTGCACGCCTTCATCCCGCCGGGCTCCCCGAAGGAGATCCACGTCACGCGCGGCGAACCGATGGCGCTGCTGATGCCGTTCAAGCGCGAGCGGCTGGAGCTGGCGGTGATGGACGATCCGGAGTCGGTGGCCGAGGGGCTGAAGGCCGCGGCGCTCGACCAGGAAACGTTCGCCGCCGCGGCGGGCCGCTACCGCGCGCTCTACATCGACGACGAGAACCTCTCGACGCTCTATCCCGTCCTCCTGGATCGCCTCGAACGACGCGAGGCGGGAGGCGGGGGAGGGACGTCGTAGATGGGTGCGGTCGTCTTCTTCGTCCCGATCCCGTCGCTGGGACGGGCCGCCGACGTGCTGCCGGAGCGGCTGCGCGCCGACCACAACGACTGGATCCGGCACACCCGCGAGATCCTGAAGAAGCGGCGCAAGGCGGCGGTCGCGGGGGCGCGCCCGACCGTCTACATCGGCGAGTTCCACGAGGAGGTGAAGCCGTTCGGCGCCGAGCACTGCCCGGCGATGGCCGAGCTCGACTCGATCGGGTTCCTGCTCAAGTGGCCGGCGTCGGCGGTGTTGAAGAACGTGCAACCCCGGGGATGGCAGATCAAGACCCCGGCAAACGACGAATTCTTTCGTTATCATCCGATGACCTCCTTCCCGGAGGGGGGCGAGGCCGAGGCGATCTCGGTCCAGACCGGGTGGACGGTGGTCACGCCGCCGGGCTGGAGCGTTCTGCTCAAGAACGTCCCCAACAACCTGGAGGGCTGCCCGGAGGGGCTGACCCTCGCCGAGGGGATCGTCCGCGCCGACCGCACCAGCCTCCCGCTTCAGACGCACGCCCGCATCCGTCCGGGGGCGCCGGCGGAGATCCGGATCAAGCGCGGGGATCCGATGGCGGTGGTGATCCCGTTCCGCCGCGACGAGCTGGAGATGGCGGTGGTCGACGATCCGGCGCTCGTCGAGGAGGCGGCGCGCCGGGGGCAGCTCGATCGCGAGGCCTACGCCAACGCCGCCGGCATGTACCGCAAGCTGCACGTCGACGGGGACGAGCCGAATCCGCTCTACCCCAGGCTGCTCGAACACTGGAAGGCCCGGCCGGACTAACGGAGCGTCAGGCGCGGCCGAGCGCCCGGAGCAGCCGCCCCACGCCGATCGAGAAGAGCCGCCGGTAGAACCGGCGCAAGTAGACGGCCTGCCCCAGCAGCGCCGCGGTGACGGCGAGCGCGACGGAGCCCTCCGCGCGGGCGTAGAGAGTCTCGACCGAGAAGGTGAGATTCGGGTCGGGGGTGCGGATGTCCCGGTAGAAGAGGTCGAAGGTGAGGAGCACCGACAGCGAGTTGAACAGGAGCGCGAGCCCCACGCCGAACAACGCGGCGACGCGTTTGCGCGCGGCCGGCCGGAACAGCAGCAGCGAGGCGATGCCGCTTCCGCACAGCAGCAGCAGTCCGGCGACGTAGCTGGCGCGCAGCAGATTCTCCAGGCTCGACACGCCCGGGAGGAGCGTCCGTTCGAGAAGGATCGCGGCGCGCACCGAGACCAGCGCGGCGACGAACGAGACCAGCATCAGGAACGGCAGGTCCTGCCGGTGGCGCGCCACCCCTTCCTGCCAGGCGACGCGCACCGCCGTCGCCAGCCGCGCCGACGCACGTTTGGGGGAAGCGCCGCCCGCCTGACGGAGCGCGTCGCGGCGCTCGGCGTCGGTCCGGGACGGATCGAGCAGGCGCGCCAGGAGCCGGTCGGCCTCGTTCAGACGGTCGGCGAGGATCCCGGCGAGGTGCCGCGCGATCGTCGGGTGTGTCGACATCAACCGGAGGAAGGTCGGGCGGTCGAGCACCAGCGCCGCCATCGGCGTCTTGGCGACGACCGTCGCCGAGCGGAGGTCGCCCGTGAACAGCGCCATCTCCCCGACGCAGTCGCCGGGACCGACCTCGCCGATCTCGACCGGAAGGTCGTCGCGCATCCCGCCGACCGTCGCGCGGCCGGTTCCGTCCAGCACGATCAGCGCCTCGTCGCCGGTCTCCAGCTCCGAGACGAGCTTCGCTCCAGAAGGGAAGGCGCGCACCTCGGCCTCCCGCGCGAGCGTGTCGAGCGCCGCCTCGGGCACCCCGCGCAGGAGCGGGACGGACGCCAGGAGACTCCCGCGGGTGACGACCGCCGCCCGGCTCACCGCGCCCCCCCGCCGATCCGGCGCCACAGCCCGGCGTAGGGACGCCGCAGGAAGGCGAGCTGCGCCAGCACCAGGGCCATCACCCCTTGCGCCCAGTAGCTCAACGGGTCGTAGTAGTCGGGGTTCAGCCGCCACAGCAGCGCGAACTCGTCGAACACCAGACCGAGCCCCACACCGAAGGCGGTCGCGAGGGGCCGGAGCAGGCGGCGCGATTGCGGCAGGAGAGACAGCAGTCCGGCAGCGATCAGGACGGCGAAGCCGTAGTTGAAGTGGTGCAGGTGGATCGGATTCGGCCCGCCGGCGTCGCGCAGGTTGAACAGCCGGTCCTCGAGTCCGAACCGGAGGATGAAGGCGACCACCGTCCGCGAGACGGCGATCGCCGCCAGGAAGCCGGCGAGGATCCAGAAGGCCGGCTCGCGCCGCGGGCGCGCGACGAGCGCCTGATAGACCCGTTCGCCGCGCGCCCGCGAGATCCCGGCGTGGCGCCGCGCGAGCTTGCGGCGCCGCATCGAGAGGTAGAGGTCGAGCGACGCGGCGTCGGCGTGTGTGTCCCCGAATTCGCGGATCTCGCGCAGGAGATCGTTCTTCCACTTGAGCTCGCGCGACAGCCGGGTCGAGACCTCCATCCAGACGATCGGGAACTCTTCGCAGAGGCGTTCGAACGCGGCGCGGTCGAGAAGCGCCAGGCGCGCCGGCCCGTCGACCGCCTCGATTTCGGTGGCGCTTCCCTCCGCGGCGTCTGCGCCCGTGGCCGCACCGGCGGCGGCGAACAGGCCGAGCTCGCCGAACCGGTCGCCGGCCTCGAGGCGCGCCTCCGTCGGGGGCAGCCCGGGAAATTCGGGCCGACGCACCCGGACCGACCCGGCGAGGACAAATCCGGCGGGCGGCGCACCGGTGGGCGCGAGGCGCTCCCGCTTGCCCGGTTCGAGGTCGAGGGGACGAAAATGCCGCGCCGCCCGCGAGCGCTCGTCGGGCCTCAAGGCCGCCAGCCAGGCGATCCCTTCGGGGGGCTCACCGGGCGGCGTTTCGTGAAACGTTGCCGGCACGGCGGCGCCTATCGTATGAGATTTCGATGCGCCACGCCGTTTCGACCCTCGTTCTGACGCTGTCCGCGCTCGCGGCGGGCTGTCACCGGGACGGACTCCTTGTCGAGGAGGTCGTTCCGGCCTCGCCGCAGGTCGCCGACCCGCGGGAGGAGAACGTCGCGCTCTACGACGCGATGGTCGGCGACCTCGGCTCGCTCGCCGCCGCCGACCGGCAGGCGCGCGTCGACCGTTTCTGGCGGGACCTGGCGGCGGCCGGCGGGGCGCCGGCGCGCGGCGCGGGGCGTCTGGTCTTCGCGGTGCGCGACACGAACGACGGCTGGACCGTCGCCGGTACGTTCAACGGATGGAGTCCGGCGTCGGCGCCGCTGGCGCGGATCGACGGAACCGACACCCTCGTCGCCGAGGTCGAGGTCGCCGCCGGGAGCCGGCACGAATACAAGCTCGTGCGCGAGGGCGGGTGGTCGCGCGATCCGGCCGGGCGGTGGGTGGCGTGGGACGGTTTCGACACCGGGACGGTCGGCGCGTTCAACGCCGTCGCCTACGCCGGCCGGTCGGCGACCCTCGAGGAGAGCGAGCTGTACCTCCTGCCGCCGATCGCCGGTTCCGCGTTGGGTGATGCGCGCGACGTCTTCGTCCAGGTGCCGGGCAGCTACTTTCCGGAGCGCGCGGCCTTGCCGCTGCTGCTGGTCCACGACGGGAACGAGAGCCTCACGCGCGGCCGATTCGACCGGGCGATCGACGAAGCGCGCCGGGTGGGCGACGTTCCGCCGCTGCTGATCGCCTACGTTGCGCTTGCCGACCCGGACGACCGGATGGCCGAGTACACCTTCGGCACCCCCGGCGCGCGCGGCGACCTCTATCGCGCGTTCCTGGCCGACGAGCTGGTGCCGGCGCTGGAGACGGCGTTCGCCACGCCGCGCCGGCCGGAGGCGAGGGGGGTGATCGGGGCGTCGCTCGGCGGGCTGATCTCCTACCGCATCGGCTTCGACCGGCCGGACCTGTTCGCCCGCGTCGGGGGGCAGTCGTCGAGCTTCTTCTGGAACGACAACCAGCTCATCGAGGAGTTCGCCGCCGCCTCGCCGCGGGGCGGGCGCTGGTACCTCGACGCCGGGAGCGACCAGGACAACGGCGAGGTGACCGCGGCGATGCGCGACGTGCTCCAAGCCAAGGGGTACGAACACGCCTACGTGCGGGACCTCGAGGCCGAGCACGACTGGCACGCCTGGGCCGGCCGCTTCCCCGGCGCGGTCGACTACCTCTTCCGGTAGCATCGGCTCTCCTCCATGCTGGCGCGCGCCGAACTGCCCGATCGATATCGCGAATGGAACCGCCAGTGGGGGGCGCCGTTCGGGCGGCTGCTTCCGGTGGGGAAACCGTGGCGCAACCTGTTCCCGCGCGCGGCGCGGCCGCTGCCCGGGGTGGCGAACCTCGTCGGACTGTTCGCCTTCCAGCCGAACAGCCACACGCGGACGTGGGAGTACCCGTGGATGCACGAGACGCTCGCCCTCCGTCCGGGGATGAGCGTGCTCGAGGTCGGCGGCGGACTGTCGGGCTTCCAGTTCGTGCTCTCGCGCGAGGGGTGTCGCGTGGTGAACGTCGATCCCGGCAAGAAGGCGCGAGGCAAGGGGTGGGTGGTCACGCCGGAGCGGATGGCCTCGCTCAATCGCCGCTTCGGGACCGACGTCGAGCTCAAGAACTGCTTCGTCGAGGAGGCCGGGCTGCCGGACGCGGCGTTCGACTGCGCGATCTCGATCTCGACGATCGAGCACGTGCCCGACGACGACGTGGCGTCGATCCTGGACCACGTCCGCCGGAGTCTGAAGCCCGGCGGCCGCTTCCTGCTGACGGTCGATCTGTTCCTCGACGTGACGCCGTTCACCGAATGCCCGAGCAACCGCTGGGGGCGGAACGTCGACGTGCGCTGGATGGTGGAGCAGAGCGGACTCACGCTCGAGCACGGCGATCCATCGGAGCTGCATGGATTCCCCGCGTTCGATCCCGGACGGATCCTCGCCCGGAAAGAGGCGCGCGAGCTTCTGTTCGACGAGCGCCTGGCTCCGGTGATGGTCCCGACGCTGGTGCTGCGGAAGCCGTAAACGAGCGGTCCGACTCGGAATCCCGGCGGCCTTGCGTGCTTCTCAAGAAAGGCGCTTAAGATAGAAGGTGACTTGCTTGGGGGCGTCCCGGTTTCGACGGGGATGCTGAGAGGAAGGTAGGAGCACGCAAGGTTGCGGGATCCGTGAAAACCCGTGGCTATCAGCTGCCGATGCTGAGTATGCACTCGCGGCCTGATTAATAACCAGGACTGCGACGCCTCGCCCCGCCGCGCCCGTACGCGGGGACCGAGGCGCCAAAGTTCGGGCTAGTCCGGCGGAGGGCCCGTGGGCCGCCGGGCGAAATCAAGACGTGGGCTGGAGACGACGGAGAGCGCCTACGCCCGCCGCCGCCTCGAGATCAAACCGTAGGCTAAGCGTGTAGCAGCCCCTTCCCCTCCGTTCTCGGACGCGAGTTCGACTCTCGCCGCCTCCACC
>CAYJRR010000114.1:0-14431 GCA_964372275.1 uncultured bacterium | reverse complement strand
AGCTCCGCTTCGCCATCCGGGAAGGCGGCCGGACGGTCGGCGCCGGGGTCGTCTCGGAGATCCTGGCATGACGCGCGGACGGGGGGTGGCCGCCGGCCGCTCCGATCGAAAAACTGGTTGCATTGCCGCGCAACTTCGGCAGAATGCGCGCTTTCACGTGGCCCCCACGCGGGGGCTCGTACGGCCAACTCGTTAGGAAAAGATCGAGAAGACAACCATGTCGAACCAGAAGATCCGGATCCGCCTGAAGGCGTACGACCACAAGCTCCTCGACCAGGCGGCGCGAGAGATCGCCGACACGGCCACCCGCACCAACGCCAAGGTCGCGGGTCCGATCCCTCTTCCGACCAAGATCAGCCGCTACACCGTCCTGCGCTCGCCGCACATCGACAAGAAGTCGCGGGAGCAGTTCGAGATCCGGACGCACAAGCGGCTGCTCGACATCCTCGAGCCGACGCAGGAGACGCTGGACGCGCTGATGAAGCTCGACCTGTCGGCCGGCGTCGACGTGGCGATCAAACCGGTGGGCGCATAACGGGAACCATTGAACCGATAGACCGACGATCGGCGCTTCCTTCCAGCGGCCGATCCTCTCGGAGGTAGACGATGTCCCACATTCTCGGACGCAAGGTCGGAATGACCCGCGTCTTCGGCAGCGACGGCGAGAGCATCCCGGTCACGGTGATCGAGGCCGGCCCCTGCGTCGTCGTGCAGAAGAAGACGAAGGGAAAGGAGGGGTACGACGCGATCCAGGTCGGCTTCCTTCCCAAGGCAGTGCGCGCGAAGCGGAACAACGACGGGCGCCGGCGCCGGAACAGTTGGCCCGGCAAGCCGGTCGCCGGGCACTTCGCCAAGGCGGGGACCCCCGCGTTCGAGCACCTGCGCGAGTTCCGCGTGGAGAAGATCGACGACTTCCAGGTCGGGCAATCGATCACGGTGGCCGGATTCACGCCGGGCCAGCGGGTCGATCTGATCGGTGTCTCGAAGGGGAAGGGGTTCCAAGGGGTCGTGCGCCGTCACGGCTTCGCCGGCGGTCCGGAGACCCACGGCTCGATGAGCCACCGTGCCCCGGGCTCGATCGGCACCTCCGCCGACCCGTCGCGCGTCTTCCCCGGAATCCGCATGGGCGGCCAGATGGGGAACGGCCGGGTGACAGTGCGCAACCTCGAGGTCGTCCAGGTCGACGCCGAGAACCACCTGATCCTCGTCCGCGGCCCGGCGCCGGGGGCCAAGCGAGCGCTGGTGGCGGTTCAGGCGACCGGCTTCCGCGGCAAGGGGGCCGGCGGTCGCGGAGGGTCGGGGGAGCAGCAGTCGATGGGGGCCGTCGCGCGCCGCGAGGCGGCGCTGAAGGCGGCCGCGGAAGAGGCCAAGGCCGCCGCCAAGGCCGCCGACAAGTCGAAGGCGGAGAGGAAGACGAAGGGGTAACGACATGGCCAAGCTCTCCATCGATATCTACGACGGGAACACCCAGAAGCCGGTCGGAACCGTGGAGCTTCCGGCGCACGCGTTCGGCGCCCCGGTCCGGAAGCAGCTCCTCTGGGAGGTCGTCCGGCAACAGCAGGCGAACAGCCGCGCCGGGACGGCGTCGACCAAGAAGCGCAGCGACGTCTCGGGCGGCGGCAAGAAGCCGTGGAAGCAGAAGCACACCGGCAATGCCCGGCACGGGTCGACGCGCGAACCGCAGTGGCGGCACGGCGGCAACGTCTTCGGGCCGCTCCCCCGCGACTACGCCTTCGACGTTCCGCGGAAGGTCCGGAACGGGGCGCTCGCCTCGGCATTGAGCCTCCGCGCCAAGGAGGGGAAGGTGCGGGTGCTCGACAAGCTCGAGGTGCCGAAGCCGTCGACCAAAACGGCGGCGAAGCTCCTCTCGACGCTCGGCGTTTCGGGCTCGGCGCTGGTGTTGATCGCGGAGCGGAACGAGCCGGTGGAGCTGTCGTTCCGCAACCTCCCGCGGGTGAAGGTGCTCCCGGTCGCGGGGCTGAACGTCCGCGACCTGATGAAGCACGAGCTGTTGGTGCTCACCCGCCCCGCGGTCGACGCGGTGGCGAAGAGGATCGAAGGAGGCCGGTCGTGAAGTTCCAGGAGATCGTCCGCCGACCGCTGGACACGGAGAAGGCGCGCGCGCTCAACGAGCGCCAGAACGTCTACCTGTTCGAGGTCCACCGCGCGGCGAACAAGCACGAGATCAAGGCGGCGGTCGAGAACCTCTTCGGCGTGAAGGTGCGGTCGGTTCGCACCACCGTCTCCCGCGGGAAGACGGTCCGCCGTGGCATGAACGTCGGACGCAAGCCGAACATCAAGAAGGCGTACGTCCAACTACGCGAGGGCGAGAAGATCGCCCTCTTCGAGGGGGTCTAGAGAGCCATGGGCGTCCGCACCTACCGTCCGGTCACCCCGGGCCAGCGATTCCGCACCGGATACACCTTCGAGGAGATCACGAAGGACCGTCCCGAGAAGTCGCTCCTCGCGCCGCTCAAGAAGACGGCGGGGCGAAACAGCTACGGGCGCATCACCAACCGTCATCAGGGCGGGGGCGCGCGGCGCTTCTACCGGGTGGTCGATTTCAAGCGCGGGAAACACAAGATCCCGGCGAAGGTGGCGGCGATCGAATACGACCCGAACCGCACCTGCCGCATCGCCCTCCTGCACTACGCGGACGGGGAGAAGCGCTACATCCTCTGCCCCAAGGGGCTGTCGGTGGGCGACACCGTCGTCTCCGGCCCGGGGGTCGACGTGCGTCCGGGCAACAGCCTGCCGCTGGAGGAGATCCCGCTCGGCACGATGATCCACAACGTCGAGCTGAAAGTCGGCAAGGGCGGGCAGCTGGTGCGGTCGGCCGGCAACGCGGCGCAGCTGATGGCGAAGGAGGACGGCTACGCGCAGGTGCGCCTCCCCTCCAACGAGGTCCGAAAGGTGATGCTCCGCTGCCAAGCCACGGTGGGCGAGGTGGGGAACGCCGAGCACGAGAACCTGGTGATCGGGAAGGCCGGTCGCTCCCGCCACCTGGGGATCCGTCCCACCGTTCGCGGCGTGGTGATGAACCCGGTCGACCATCCGCACGGCGGCGGCGAAGGGAAGGCGGGGCAGGGGAACCCGCACCCGGTCTCGCCATGGGGCCAGCCGACCAAGGGCTACAAGACGCGGCGCAACAAGGCCACCAACCGGTTCATCGTCCACCGCCGCAAGTAAACGAGATCCTCTAGGAGAGTTCATGGCGCGTTCGCTGAAGAAGGGACCTTTCATCGACTACCACCTGATCGAAAAGGTGGAGAAGATGAACAAGGCCAACAAGAAGGCGGTGGTGAAGACCTGGTCGCGGCGGTCGACGATCAGCCCCGACTTCGTCGGTCACACCTTCGCGGTGCACAACGGGAAGATGTTCGTCCCGGTGTTCGTCACCGAGAACATGGTCGGCCACAAGCTCGGGGAGTTCGCGGCGACGCGCACCTTCAAGGGCCACTCCGGCGACCGCAAGGCCAAGGCCGGACCGGGCGGCGCCCCCGCGCCGGCCCCCGCCGCCACCTAACGGGTTAGAGGACGACCATGGAATCGAAAGCCAGCGTGCGTTGGGTACGGATCGCCCCCCGGAAGCTCCGGACGGTGGTGGACCTGGTGCGGGGGAAGGACCTCTCCGCGGCCCTGGGGATCCTGGGCTCCAACAAGAAGGTCCACATCTCCCGGGTGCTCACCAAGCTCCTGAACGCCGGGGTGGCGAACGCCAAGGAGAACATGAACCTCGACATCGATCGGCTCTACGTGAAGAAGATCGTGGTCGACGGCGGGCCGTCGCTGAAGCGCTATCTCCCACGCATGCGCGGCCGCGCCGACCAGATCCTCAAGCGGACCAGCCAGATCACGGTGGTCCTCGACGAGCGTGCCGGACGGACCGCCGCGAAGGCGAAGGCGGCCCCGGCGGGGACGAAAGCGGCTGCGAAGAAGGCGGCCAAGGGCGCGGGAAGAGGTGCGGCAGCGGCCTCGGGGACGGGCGCCGCGAAGAAGACGACGACCGACCAGACGACCAAGAAGGCAGGAGCGTAAGCGATGGGTCAGAAGACACAACCGTACGGTTTCCGGCTCGGCGTCGTCCGCACCTGGACCTCGCGTTGGTACGCGGAGCGGGACATCTACCGTCGCTTCCTTCACGAGGACGTCGCGCTCAAGCGCCACGTGAAGGCGAAGCTGTACCACGCCGGCGTCTCCAAGGTGGAGATCGAGCGCTGGTCGAAGAACATCCGCGTCAACATCTTCACCGCGCGACCCGGGATCATCATCGGCAAGAAGGGGAGCGGGATCGAGACGCTCAAGGCCGAGCTGCAGAAGATGGTTCCGAAGAGCGAGCTCTACCTGAACATCCAGGAGGTTCGGAAGCCGGAGATGGACGCGCAGCTGGTGGCGGAGAACGTTGCCGCCCAGCTCGAGCGCCGGGTCGCCTTCCGCCGCGCCATGAAGAAGGCGGTGCAGGCGGCGCAGAAGTTCGGGGCGAAGGGGGTCAAGATCCACTGCTCCGGGCGACTGGGCGGCGCCGAGATGAGCCGCGCCGAGTGGTACCGCGAAGGTCGGGTCCCGCTCCACACGCTGCGCGCCGACATCGACTACGGCTTCGCCGAGGCGAAGACGACCTACGGCGTGCTCGGGGTCAAGGTCTGGATCATGAAGGGCGAAATCCTCGCCGGGCAGACGGCCGTGGCCGCCCCGGCGCGCGGAGAGCGCCCGGCGTAACGCTTTCGACAGGACGACGAACATGCTCTCACCGGCGAAAACCAAGTGGCGGAAGCAGTGCAAGGGTCGCAACCCGGGCATGGCCACGCGCGGGAACTCGATCGCCTTCGGCGAGTACGCCCTCCAGGCGGTCAGCCGCGGCCGGGTCACCGCGCGCCAGCTCGAGGCGGCCCGCGTGGCGATGACCCGCTTCATCAAGCGAGGCGGCAAGGTGTGGCTGCGGGTCTTCCCCGACAAGCCGCTCGTCAAGAAGCCGGCCGAGACCCGAATGGGGCACGGCAAGGGTCCGGTCGAGGCGTGGGTGGTGAACATCAAGCCGGCGCGGGTCCTCTTCGAGATGGAAGGGGTAACGGTCGAGACCGCCAAGGAGGCGTTCCGTCTCGCGTCCCACAAGGTCGGCGTCCGGACCAAGTTTATCCAGCGTCACGGGGGCGAGTAACGGCCATGAAGATGAGCGAGCTACGCGAGAAGGACACCGATTCGCTTCGGGCGCTGGAAAAGGAGCTCACCGAGAACGTCTTCGCGGCGAAGCTGCAGAAGCGGACCGGTCAGCTCGAGAACACGTCGAAGATCGAGAACGCCAAGCGGTCGCTGGCCCGCGTGAAGACGGTGCTGCGCGCCCGGGAGCTCGGGCTGGAACTGATCGTGACCGCGGGTACCGACGTGAGCAAGGGAACCGCCCCCACGGCCAAGCCGAAGGTCCTCCCCGGAGCGGTGCCCGCGGGCGCCGACGCGGCGCCGGCCAAGGCGGCGAAGACCAAGGGCACCGCCAAGGGCAAGGCGGCAGCACCGGCACCGGCGAAGAAGAGAACCGCCGCGGCGGCGAAGTCGGAGTCCAAGGCGACCAAGACCAAAACCAAGGCTTCGGCCCAGAAGAAGTAAGGAGCGGCAATGGCGACGCAGCAGACGAAATCCCCCGCGCAGACCCACGGCAACCAGACGCCTTCCGGGACGAGGGCCCGCGGTCTTCGCAAGTCGATGGTCGGCATCGTGACCAGCGACAAGATGCAGAAGACCGTGGTGGTGAAGGTCTCACGCAAGGTGAAGGACCCGCTCTACCAGAAGTACGTCGTGCGGAAGTCGAAGTTCAAGGCGCACGACGAAAAGAACGAGGCGAAGGTCGGCGACCGGGTGCTGATCTACGAGACCAAGCCGATCTCCAAGGACAAGAAGTGGAAGGTGGGGAAGATCCTCACCCGCGCCGTCGAGGTGTAGACCATGATCCAGTTTCATACCTATCTCGACGCGGCCGACAACTCGGGCGCCAAGCGCATGCAGGTGATCAAGGTGCTGGGCGGATCGAAGCGGAAATACGCCACTCTCGGCGACGTGGTGGTGGTCGCGATCAAGGAAGCGCTCCCCGCCGCGAAGGTGAAGAAGGGGGACGTGGCCAAGGCGGTCATCGTCCGCACCATCCGCGAGGTGGGGCGCTCCGACGGGTCGTACATCAAGTTCGACTCCAACAGCGCGGTCCTGATCGACGCCAAAAAGGAGCCGATCGGAACCCGCATCTTCGGGCCGGTGGCGCGCGAGCTCCGGGCCAAGAAGTTCCTCAAGATCATCTCGCTCGCCCCGGAGGTCCTATGAGTCACATCCGCAAAGGGGACACCGTCGCGGTGCTGCTCGGCCGCGAGATCGGGAAGCGGGGCCGCGTGCTCCGCATCCTCAAGGACGACGCCGGCCGTCCGTCGCGAGTGGTGGTGGAGAAGCTCAATCTGGTCAAGCGTCACACCAAGCCCGGCCAGGGGAACCGCACCGGCGGGATCGTGGAGAAGGAGGCGCCGATCTCCATCTCCAACGTGATGCTGATCGATCCCAAGCTCGACCGGCCGACGCGCGTCCGCACCAAGGTGGTCGACGGGAAGAAAGTCCGGGTCTCGGTGAAGAGCGGCGAGGTCATCGGATGAAGATCCAAGAGAGATACAAGAAGGAAGTCGTCCCGGCCCTGATGAAGGAGTTCGGCTACAAGAACCCGATGCAGGTGCCGAAGGTCGAGAAGGTCATCCTCAACACCACCACCAAGGAAGCGGTCAACAACCCCAAGGTGTTGGACGCGGCCGCGGCGGAGATCCAGGCGATCACCGGTCAAAAGCCGGTGGTCACCCGCGCGCGGAAGGCGATCGCCACCTACAAGCTTCGCGGCAACATGCCGATCGGCGTGATGGTCACGCTGCGGGGGCCGAGGATGTACGACTTCCTCGCCAAGCTGATCAACGTTGCGCTGCCGCGCGTCCGCGACTTCAAGGGGGTCTCGGGCAAGGCGTTCGACGGTCGCGGGAACTACTCGCTGGGGATCCAGGAGCAGATCATCTTCCCCGAGATCGACTACGAGAAGATGGAACGCGTCCAGGGGATGAACATCGCGATCGTCACCAGCGCGAAGAATGACGCGGAGGGGAAGGCCCTCCTCAAACACCTTGGGATGCCGTTTCGCAACTAGGAGAATCGATGGCGAAGAAGAGCAAGATTGCGCAGGCCAAACGGCAGCCCAAGTTCAGCACCCGGGCCTACAACCGGTGCCCGCTCTGCGGGCGGCCGCGGGCCTACCTGCGGAAGTTTTCGATGTGCCGTATCTGCTTCCGCTCCCTCGCCCTCAAGGGGGAGATCCCGGGCGTGGTGAAGGCCTCCTGGTGAGCCGAGGAAAAGAATCATGATGACCGATCCGATCTCCGACTACCTCTCGCGAATCCGCAACGCCATCCGCTCCCGCAAGGAGACGGTCGACGTGCCGGCGTCCAAGATCAAGGCGCGGCTCAGCGACATCCTCCAGGAGGAGGGGTTCATCCGCGGCTACCGCCCGGTGAAGGACGAGCGGGGCCATCCGGCGCTGCGGCTGACGTTGAAGTACGACGCGAACAAGGTCCCCTCGATCACGGGACTGGACCGCATCTCCCGGCCGGGGTACCGGACCTACGTCGGGGCCGACAAGATCCCGCAGACGATGAGCGGCCTGGGGATCTCCATCCTCACCACCAGCAAGGGCGTGCTCTCGGACCGCTCCGCGCGCGAGAAGGGGGTCGGCGGGGAGCTGATCTGCCGGGTCTGGTAAGGAAGGAACGAGGAGACCAAAGCCATGTCTCGAATCGGAAAGAAACCGGTCGCGATCCCGCAGGGGGTGACGGTCCAGGCGACCGGGCGCACCGTCACCGTCAAGGGTCCCAAGGGGCAGCTCGCGCGCGAGCTCGTCGCGCCGATCACCGTCAAGGTCGACGGCTCGAACGTCGTGGTGGGGCGTCCCGACGACTCCAAGCCGTCGAAGAGCCTCCACGGTCTGTCCCGGACCCTCGTCCAGAACATGGTCGACGGCGTGACCAAGGGCTACGAGAAGAAGCTGGAGATCGTGGGCGTCGGCTTCAAGGCGGAGGTCGCCGGCGAGTCGCTGGCGCTCAACGTCGGCTTCACCCACACCATCAAGTATCCGATCCCGAAAGGCGTAAAGATCGCCGTCGACAAGGCGGTGAACCTGTCCGTCTCCGGCATCGACAAGGAGCTGGTCGGTCAGACGGCGGCCAAGATCCGTGCCTTCCGTCCCCCGGACGTCTACAAGGGGAAAGGGATCAAGTACGCCGGTGAGAAGCTCCGGGTGAAGGTCGGCAAGGCCGGGGCGACGGGCTAACGGAACGAGGAAGGAACGAGCAAGCCATGGCCAACGTAGGACGAGATGTCACCCGGGCGCGGCGGCGGGAGCGGATCCGCCGCAAGGTGCAGGGGACGAGCGCGCGCCCGCGGCTCGCCGTCTTCCGCAGCGGAAAGCACCTCTACGCGCAAGTCATCGACGACTCCAAGGGGGTGACCCTGGCGTCGGCGTCGACGGTGGAGAAGGGCTTACGCGACGCGGGGGACACCGTCGAAGGGGCGAAGAAGGTCGGCTCCGCGGTGGCGGCGCAGGCCAAGCTCAAATCGATCGTCGAGGTCGTCTTCGACCGCGGCGGATTCAAGTATCACGGACGGATCAAGGCCCTGGCCGACAGCGCCCGCGAAGGCGGACTGAAGTTCTAAGGAGAATCGATGGAGCTACGACAACGGATCAACGCGGCCGACCTCGACCTCAAGGACAAGGTCGTCCACATCAACCGCGTCGCCAAGGTGGTCAAGGGCGGCAGGCGCTTCTCCTTCTCCGCGTTGGTCGTGCTCGGCGACGGCTCGGGGATCGTTGGGTTCGGCCTCGGCAAGGCGAAGGAGGTCCCGGAGGCGATCCGCAAGGGGGGCGATCAGGCGCGCAAGGCGCTGATCCGCGTTCCGCTGGTCGAGGGGGGGACGATTCCGCACCCGGTGGTCGGGATCTTCGGGGCGGGAAAGGTGATGCTCAAGCCGGCCGGACCGGGTACCGGCGTGATCGCGGGCGGCGCGGTGCGCGCCATCGTCGAGGCGGCCGGAGTGAAGAACGTCCTCACCAAGTGCATCGGGACGAACAACCCGCACAACGTGCTGAAGGCGACGATGGAGGGGCTGAAGATGCTCAAGGGCCCCGACGCGCGCGATCGGCGCCTGGCGGCGGCCGAGAAGGCGGCGGAGGCGGAGGCGGCCGGCGCGTAACGGCCCACGCCGAGCCGCCGGGGCGCGCCGGACGTGTGCGGCGGCCGCGGCAACCGGGACGACGGGATCGGGAAGAGGTTTGGAACTCCTAACGAAGGACGCACGAGGCGAGCGGTCATGGCCAACGAAGGAACCTTCCGGGTGCAGCTCCTCAAGAGCGGCATCGGATTCGACAAGACGCAGAAGAGGACCCTTCTCGGACTCGGACTCCGCAAGCGCCACGCGATCGTGACGCTGAAGGACACGAAGGCCGCGCGGGGGCAGGTGGAGAAGGTCCGTCACCTGGTGCGCGTGGTGGAAGGGGATCCGGCGCCAAAGGCCGCCTGGAAGGGGGCGATCGTCACCGCCGCGGCCGGCGGCGCCGCGAGCGCGCGGGCGTCGGGGGCCAAGACCAAGAAACCCGCCGCGAAGACCTCCAAGAAAGGGACCTGACGCCATGAACCTCTCGGACCTCAAACCGCCGGTCAACGCGACCTCCGCCCGCAAGCGCGTGGGCCGCGGCATCGGCTCCGGCCTGGGCAAGACCTCGGGGCGCGGCCACAAGGGGCAGCGCGCGCGCACCAGCGGAAACGTCCGCCCCGGCTTCGAGGGCGGGCAGATGCCGTTCCACCGCCGGGTGCCGAAGTTCGGTTTCCAGAACCCGTTCCGGGTGGAGTACCAGCCGGTGAACGTGCGCGATCTGGAGGCGGCGGCGAAGTTCGCCACGAACGGCGTGATCGACGCCGCGGCCCTCAAGGCGGCGGGGAAGATCCACCACGCAGACCGTCCGGTGAAGCTGTTGTCGGTCGGCGAGGCCAAGGCGAAGTTCACGGTGAGGGTCGACCGCTACAGCGCCGAGGCGAAGAAGAAGATCGAAGCGGCCGGCGGAAAGGCCGAGCTCGTTTCGGCCGGATAGGACCTCCAACGGCCCTTTCGGCGGGTCGCCGCACCGAACTCGCGCCGGACGAAGTCTCCGCGGTAGTCTTTCCCCCCACTCTCTCCGAAGGAAGGGGTCACGATCTTGGTAGGCGGCATCGGCAACGTCACGAAGATCCCGGAGCTCCGGAAGCGGATCGTCTTCACCATCCTGCTCCTCGGGCTGTATCGCATGTTCGTCTTCATCCCGGTCCCCGGTGTGAACGGGAAGGCGCTGTCGACCTTCTTCGGCAAGGACCCGGTCGCCAACGCCACCGCGCCGGAGGGCACGCCGATGGCCCCGATCGGCTCGAACCCCAACCAGCCGGGCGCCCAGGGGACGCTGTTTTCGATCTACGACATGTTCTCGGGGGGGGCGCTGGAGCAGTTCAGCGTCGTGACGCTGGGGATCATGCCCTACATCTCGGCATCGATCATCCTGCAGCTCCTGGGGGTGGTGATCCCGTTCCTCGAGAACCTGCAGAAGGAAGGGGAGTCGGGGCGCCGCAAGATCAACCAGTACACGCGCTACTTCACCATCGTGCTCGCGCTGGTGCAGGGGACGATGATCGCCCTGGGTCTCACCCGCATGGCGCCGGTCGGGGCGGCGGGGGCGATCGTCCCCGATCCCGGATTCAAGTTCATCGCGCTGGCCGTGATCTCCCTGACCGCCGGAACGGCGCTCATCATGTGGATGGGGGAGCAGATCACCGAGCGTGGAATCGGCAACGGAATCTCGCTCATCATCTTCGCCGGCATCGTCGCCCGCATGCCGGCCGCGGTCTACAACGAGTGGGAGCTCTACACCCTCGGCCAGGCGAGCGCCGTCAAGATCCTGGGGATGGTCGCGCTGATGGTGGCGGTCATCGCCGCCATCATCTTCTGCGAGCGGGGACAGCGACGGATCCCGGTGCAGTACGCCAAACGGGTCGTCGGGCGGAAGATGTACGGGGGGCAGAGCACCCACCTGCCGCTGAAAATCAACTCCGCGGGCGTCATCCCGCCGATCTTCGCCAGCTCGATCATCATGTTCCCGGCGACGATCCTCACCTTCTGGCAGAGCGACACGCTGCAGCAGATCGCCAACGTGCTCAGTCCGGGAGGGTGGCTCTACAACGTTCTGTTCGTCGCGTTCATCATCTTCTTCACCTTCTTCTACACCGCGGTCACGTTCAATCCGGTCGACGTCGCCGACAACATGAAGAAGTACGGCGGATTCATCCCCGGGATCCGGGCCGGGAAGAAGACGGCGGAGTACATCGACCGCGTGCTCACCCGCATCTCGGTCGGCGGGGCGCTCTACCTGGCGGCCATCTGCGTCCTGCCGAACGTGATGATCGGATACTTCGACGTTCCGTTCTATTTCGGCGGGACGAGCCTTCTGATCGTCGTCGGCGTGGCGATCGATACCGTTGCCCAGATCGAGAGCCATCTTCTCACCCGGCACTACGACGGCCTGCTCGGGCCCCGCGCGGCGCGGATCAAGGGCCGCGGCCGGACCGGCGGACGCTAAGGGGGGGGGGATGAAACTACGGATCGTGCTGCTGGGGCCGCCCGGGGCGGGGAAAGGGACCCAGGCGCAGAAGCTGGTTGCCGCCTACCGGGTTCCGCAGATCTCGACCGGCGACATCCTTCGCGCCGAGCGAAAGGCGGGCACGCCGATCGGTCGTGAGGCGCAGAGCTACATGGACGCGGGAAAGCTCGTGCCCGACGAGCTGATCCTGAATCTCGTCGACCGCGAGCTCGACAAGGGGATCGACGGCTACATCCTCGACGGCTTCCCGCGGACGATCCCGCAGGCCGAGGCGCTCGACGCCCGGCTGGCGAAGCGCGGGCTCCCGCTCGAGCGCGTGGTGGAGGTCGAGGTGCCGCATGCCGAGATCGTCCGCCGCGCCGTCGGGCGACGCACCTGCCCGAACGACGGGTCGATGTACCATGTCGAGTTCAATCCGCCGAAGCGCGAGGGGACCTGCGACAAGTGCGGCGGGGCGCTCGTGCAACGGAAGGACGACGAGGAGGAGACGGTCCGGAAGCGGCTCACCGAGTACGAGAAGTTCACCGCGCCGCTCCGCCCGTTCTACGAAAAATCGGGCCGGCTCCAGCGGGTGCAGGGCCTGGGGGAGATCGACGAGGTCTTCGCCCGCATCCGCGCCGCGGTCTCGTGATCATCGTCAAGAGCCCGCGCGAGATCGACGTGATGCGGACGGCCAACCGCATCGTGGCGGAGATCCACGTCCGCCTGCGGGAGCAGGTGAAGCCCGGGGTCACCACCCTCGACCTGGATCGCATGGCCGAGGAGTGGACGAAAGAGTTGGGTGCCGTTCCCGCCTTCAAAGGGTATCGCGGCTACCAGCACACCCTGTGCGTCTCGGTGAACGAAGTGGTGGTTCACGGCGTGCCGAGCCCGACCAAGATCCTGGAGGAGGGGGACATCGTCGGTCTCGACATGGGGGTGATCTACAAGGGCTGGTACGGCGATGCGGCCCGCACCTGGCCGGTGGGCCGGGTCGACCCGGAGGCGGAGCGGCTGATGCGGGTGACGGAAGCCAGCCTCCTGGAGGGGATCTCCAAGGTTCGCCCCGGGAACACGATCGGGGACATCGGAGCCGCCGTCCAGGCGGTCGCCGAGGCCGCCGGCTACAGCGTGGTACGGGACTTCGTCGGTCACGGCATCGGCCGGAAGCTCCACGAGGATCCCAAGATCCCCAACTACGGTCGCCCGGGCCGGGGGGAGCGGATCCGGGCGGGGATGGTCTTCGCGATCGAACCGATGGTCAATGCCGGCCGTCCGGACGTCTACATCGCCGCCGACGGGTGGACCGCCCTGACCGTCGACGGCCGCCTTTCCGCCCACTTCGAGCACTCGGTGGCGGTCACCGAGGACGGCCCGGAGATCCTGAGCGTGCTCGATCCCGAGGCCGCGCGGGCCCCCGCCGCCCCCTTCTAGGAGGCTTGCCACCCGCTACGACCCTTTGCTATAAGCGGCCGTTTCCAGGAGCCCTTCCATGCGCGTTCAAGCCTCGGTCAAGAAGATCTGCGACAAGTGCAAGGTGGTCCGCCGCAAGGGGATCATCCGCGTCATCTGCGACAACCCGCGACACAAGCAGCGCCAGGGCTAGAAGGCCGACCCCCGAACCCCTCGCTAGGAGAACGATCCGTGGCACGTATCGCCGGCGTCGACCTTCCCCGCAACAAGCGGATGGAGATCGCCCTCACTTACATCTACGGCATCGGTCGTGACCGGGCCCAGCGCATCCTCAAGGCGGCCGGTGTCGACGCCGCCAAGCGTTCGGACGACCTGACCGAGGGCGAAGTCGCCAAGATTCGCGACGTGATCGACGCCCACTACAAGGTGGAGGGCGATCTCCGAAAAGAGATCTCGATGAACATCAAGCGGCTGATGGACCTCGGCACCTACCGCGGGCTTCGCCATCGCCGCGGCCTGCCCGTGCGCGGGCAGCGCACGCACACCAACGCGCGAACCCGCAAAGGCCCGCGGAAGGGAAGCGGCATCGGCGCGGTCAAGAAGCCAGCCGCCGGACCGCCCGCGCGCGGCTAGCGCCGAGCCGACCCGATCGGAGCCGATTCGTAGCGGTATCGGTAACCGTGTCCGATCCGATCCGAACCGATCCGACTCGGATCGGGTCCGGCCTATCGCCGGCGCGGCGCGGGGGCAACGGAACCGTAGAGGATTTGCGAGACGCGCCCCTTCTCGTCCCACTCGTTCCACGGCCCGGCGCGGCGTCCGATCTGATAGAGCCCCGAGGACTGCAACGCGCCGTTCGCGTACCAGTGGGTCCACGGGCCGTCCGGCGTGCCTCGCACGAGGAGCCCTTCCTTCATCTTCGCGCCGTTGGCGTACCAATAGGTCCATCGCCCTTCCGGCTCGCCGTTCACCAGACGCCCCTCTTCGGACTTGGCGCCGGTCCGGTACCACGACACCCAGAGGCCGTCGAGCGTCCCGGCCTTGTATTCGGCGTACGACTGCGGGCGGCCGTCCTCGAACCACGACTGCCAGACCCCTTCGCGCAGGCCGTTCCAGTAGGTCCCCTCTTCCTGCTTCTGTCCGTTCGGCCACCACCGGGTCCACACGCCGGACTGGATGCCGTCGGCGTACGAGCCGACCTGCTTCGCCCGGCCGTTCTCCCACCAGCTCCAGTAGCTGCCGTTGCGGACGCCGTCCTTGCGCTCGCACCACATCACCTTCGCGGCCCCGAGGATCCCTTCCTTCGCCGACGCGTTCGGGGGACAGGGGAGGCTGACCGCCGCCGTCGCGGCCCCC